>NZ_CP011025.1:1920417-2240486 GCF_000238395.3 Pseudoalteromonas arctica A 37-1-2 | reverse complement strand
CCCGGTGCTAATAGCGGAGCCGGTGAAATCACTGCGACATCGAAATCAACATCTAACCAAAAAGCGTTTGAAATATCGACTGCTGAATTACAAGTGAAAATCAAAAATGGTTTGTTTAATAAACTAGATGATAATGGAAATATAATTGCTGGCGAATACCAACCATTAGCAGCAGGTGCAACAACTGTCATTACTGTTGAAATACTAGATAGTAACTCTTTACCAGTTGTAACAGCATTTGACGTTGAATTTACCTCTAACTGTACTCAAGCTGGTTTATCTATTATGGATGCAACGGCAAAAAGTATTAGTGGTATTGCTACTGCAACTTATCGTACCGATGGTTGTAGTGCATCACTGGATGATACTGTTACTGCGACAGTGTTAACTGGTGGTACACCGGTTATTAAATCTATTAACATTCCAGTTTCTATTGCGAAAGTAGAATCTATAGAATTTATAGATGCAACACAAAATGTAATTGCACTTAAAGGTACTGGCGGTCAAACACGCTCTGAAACGTCTGAAATTACGTTCAAATTAAAAGACAAAATTGGTAAATCTGTAGTTAGTAGCAGAATGGACTTTCGTTTAAGCGCTACTAATGGCGGAATTAGTTTATCGCATGGTAGTGTTTTTACAGATGCTGAAGGTTTAGCGCGCGTACAAATAAATGCAGGCTTTGTACCGATGGCTGTGCGTGTACAAGCATGTTATATCCCTGATGATCAAATTCCTGAAAATCAAAACGATGATGTAACGTGTTGGCAGGATGTTTACTTAGAATGTCAAAAAGATGCAGCGGCTAGAAACAATAATGTGTCGTGCCCAGCAGGTGAGCTTTCATTAGTATCGCTTGATGGGCAAGTTATAACTGTATCTGATTTAGTTTCAATTAGCTCTGGCCTCCCAGATGGTAATAGTTTTACTGCAAGTGCACAGACGATTAATATTGAAGCACTTGATTACATTGGTGATACAAACGAAATTTCAGTTTACTTAGCGGATCACTTTAATAACCCTGTACCCGATGGAACAGCTGTTTACTTGACTACTGAAGGCGGTGCGGTTGGTACTTTAGATGGTACGGCATTTAATGCACAACTGGAATGTAATACCGTTGATGGTGCTTGTAATGCACAATGGCGTAACCAAAATCCAAAACCATTTACAGAGGCTAAATGGGGAAATGGTATTGAAAAAAATTGTGATTTATATTTTGGAAATGCGGCTCCTTGTATTAATGGTATTCTTAGCGCAGCTGATAATGTCGACAATGGCGTACCTTTAGGCGGTCGTGTAACGGTACTTGTTACTGCAAAAGGGCAAGAGTCGTTTATTGATATTAATGGTAATGGACGTTTTGATACTAACGAGTTTTACAGTGGCTACGATTTACCAGAAGCGTTTGTTGATCATAATGAAAATGGTGTATACGACGGCTTAGCAGGTACTTATAACCCTGTTACTGCAGAAGTAAAACCGCCTGAATTCTGTCAAGAGGGCAGCCCAACAGATCCGTGTAGTCCAGAAAATACAAATGGCGGTCATTTTGAAGAGAATTTTGATATTGACTTAAATGGCATGCACACGTTGGCTGACGGTAAATACAATGGCTTATTATGTACGGAAGCGGCAACTAATCCTCCAGTGGGAGCTACGTTTGCCAGCCTGTGTACAAAAGATTTAATTGATGTAAGAGATTCATTTCAAATTATACTATCAGGTAGTGCTGTTTATAGTCGTTTTGTAGTTACTAAACAAGAACTTACTAATAAGTTTCCTAATGCTTCTACTGCAAATGTAGAAAGCTGTAGTGATATTAGAAGCGTAGCAACGAATGATGCTGGTATTAGTACTGAAACATTGATTTTAAGGTTAGAGCCTTCTGATACTGATGATTTTTGTGATGTTAGCTTAATTGATATAAGCTCAAGTGTTGGGTCAAATAGCTTAGATAGCTTAACATTTGGCATTTATTACTCTGATAGATATAACAATCCAATTCCATCAGGTACAGATGTATCAGTATCTACTAAAAATGGTAAATATGATGGTCGTAATAGTTTTACTATGCTTGAAAGTAATAGCACAGTTGCATTTTATGAAGAATTTACGATTAGTCGTGAAACAGATCCAAATGATGCAAATACCGGTTTGCTAAGTGTTACATTTGAAACACCTAAAGGGGTACAAACTCCTGCAACGATCACAATTAGAGATGATGGTTAAGGTTTTTTAATTATTATATTTTAAAAAAATGCCAACCTTTAGGTTGGCATTTTTGTTTCTGTTCTATATATTCCACATCAATTAATCTAAAAACACTAGTTTGTTTAATTTAACGACAAAAATTGTTCGTTTATTCAGTAAATACTGAAAAGTTTGTATTAAAAGCTTGTAACAACTAGTGTTTGTAGATATACCTATAAATATTCGCGCCGCTTATGTCGGCAAAACACATTTTCAATATTTGGTTAGAAATAGGCAACTATGGGCAAATCGCTAGTAATTGTAGAGTCTCCTGCTAAGGCTAAAACAATTAATAAATATTTAGGTAATGACTTCATCGTAAAGTCCAGTATTGGGCATGTACGAGATTTACCTACTTCAGGTTCGAGCAAAGCTAAAGTGCCGGCAACTAAAACGCCAGCAGAAGTTCGTAAAATGGAACCTGAAGAGAAAGCAGCGTATAAAAAGCAACGAGATTATACAAACTTAGTCGCGCGTATGGGTATAGACCCAAACCAAGGCTGGGATCCGCATTACGAAATACTGCCTGGTAAAGAAAAAGTTGTTCAAGAGCTACAAAAGCTGGCTGAAAATGCAGACCAAATATATCTCGCAACGGATTTGGATAGAGAAGGGGAAGCAATTGCTTGGCACCTTCAAGAAATCATTGGTGGTGATCCTGCTAAGTATAAGCGCGTAGTTTTTAACGAAATTACTAAAAACGCAATACAGCAAGCATTTGAAACACCTGGCGAGCTTAATACTGATATGGTTTATGCTCAGCAAACACGTCGCTTTTTAGACCGTGTTGTTGGCTTTATGGTATCACCTTTATTGTGGGCTAAAGTGGCCCGTGGACTTTCTGCAGGACGAGTTCAGTCTGTTGCGGTACGTTTATTAGTAGAGCGTGAGCGTGAAATTAAGGCGTTTATCCCTGAAGAATTTTGGGATATCCATGCTGACGTTAAAAATACTGAGTCTGAATTACGTTTAGAAGTAGCCAAACAAGCAGGAAAGCCTTTTAAGCCTGTAAATGAAGCTCAGGCTAGCGCAGCGGTTAAAAGCCTTGAGAATGCAGAATACAAAGTAATTAGCGTTGAAGAAAAACCAAGTAAAAGTCGCCCAAGTGCGCCATTAATTACTTCAACCATGCAGCAAGCGGCAAGTACACGTTTAGGTTATGGCGTTAAAAAGACCATGATGCTTGCTCAGCGTTTGTATGAAGGCGGTTATATTACGTATATGCGTACCGATTCAACTAATCTTTCAAAAGATGCCGTTGAAATGTGTCGTGAGTATGTAACAAACGAGTTTGGTGCTAAATACTTACCAAAAGATCCAATTAGCTACAGCTCTAAAGGCAATGCACAAGAAGCGCATGAGGCAATACGTCCTTCAAGCGTTACCGTGTTATCAGGTCATGTTGAAGGTGTAGACGCCGATGCTAAAAAGCTGTACGAGCTAATTTGGCGTCAGTTTGTAGCGTGCCAAATGGTACCTGCTGAATACGATTTAACAACACTAACTGTTGCAGCTAACGACTTCCAGCTTAAAGCGAAAGGCCGTGTGCTCCGCTTTGATGGTTGGACAAAAGTACAACCTGCGATACGTAAGAAAAACGAAGAAGATCAATCACTACCGGCTGTTAATGAAGGTGAAGTCCTTACTTTAATCGAACTTGATCCTAAGCAACATTTTACTAAACCGCCAGCGCGCTTTAGTGAAGCAAGTTTAGTAAAAGAGCTTGAAAAACGCGGTATTGGTCGTCCATCTACTTATGCGTCAATTATATCAACGATTCAAGATCGTGGTTATGTACGTGTAGAAAACCGCCGTTTCTTCGCTGAAAAAATGGGTGAAATAGTTACCGATCGCTTGGTTGAAAATTTTACTGATTTAATGAACTTTGATTTTACAGCTAAAATGGAAGGCCGTTTAGATGATATCGCTGAAGGCGAGCGTGTATGGACTCAAGTTCTAGATAAGTTTTATGCTGATTTTTCAACGCAATTAACTGTTGCTAAAGACGAGCCAGAGAATGGTGGCATGCGTCTTAACGAGATGGTTGAAACGGATATTGAATGTCCTACGTGTAGCCGAAAAATGGGTATACGAACGGCATCAACTGGTGTTTTCTTAGGGTGTACTGGTTACAGTCTTCCGCCAAAAGAGCGTTGTACTACAACAATGAACTTAGTGTCGGGTGATGAAGCAGTTGCAGCTGATGTAGAAGATGTAGAAACTGAAAAGTTAATGCAGATGAAGCGTTGTCCTATTTGTGAAACTGCAATGGATTCATACCTAATCGACGAAACCCGTAAATTACATGTGTGTGGTAATAACCCAGCATGTAAAGGGCATATAGTTGAAGAAGGTACCTTTAAAATTAAAGGCTATGACGGACCAATTATCGAATGTGATAAATGTGGCTCTGACATGGAACTTAAATCGGGTCGTTTTGGTAAGTACTTTGGCTGTAATAATGACGAGTGTAAAAACACACGTAAACTACTTAAAAGCGGCGAAGCTGCTCCACCAAAAGAAGATCCTGTTCACATTACTGAATTAGAGTGTGAGAAGTCAGATGCGTATTTCGTATTACGTGATGGCGCCGCTGGTATATTTTTAGCTGCAAATACTTTTCCTAAGTCTCGTGAAACACGTGCACCTAAGGTAGAAGAGTTAAAACGCTTTAGAGACCGTATCTCACCTAAGTTTTATTACTTAGCAGATGCACCTGCTAAAGATCCTGATGGTAATCTTGCTGTTGTACGCTACAGCCGTAAAAATAAAGCTCAGTATGTTATGACTGAAGTTGACGGTAAAGCTACTGGGTGGACTGCTCATTATGAAGCAGGTAAATGGACAGAAGAAGCAAAGAAAAAGGCAGCACCTAAAAAGAAAGCTGCTGCAAAAAAGGCACCAGCTAAAGCAAAGCCTAAAGCGAAAGCTAAAGCTAAAAAAGAAGATGAATAAGCACGTTATCGCTTATTCATAACTTTTTATAGGTTTTAAAAAACCATAAAAAAAACCGGAACGCACAGCTTGTGTCTATTCCGGTTTTTTTGTGCCTAGTTAAATGTTTTCGCAACGGCTTTATTAGCAGTACATTCAACTAAGCGTATTGGAGATACCAGTTTTATTAAAAAAATGGTCATTATATTGCACTAAATAACCCACTCACTGCATTAAAAAACATTCATATAAAACAACTATATGTCATGCTATTTCACTTGCTATTGAGCTATTTTCTTAGCGCTAAAATAGATCACTAATTTAATGCAATTGGTATGATTAAATCTTAACAGAAGATACTTTTTTATAGCCTTCAGATTCAAGCTCATCATTTACGCATTTTAATACGTAGGCATTTAGCTCTTCATTGCTTACGTCATCATCTTTAGCCCAGTTAACACACATTTCTGTGTATTCTTTTACCATTTCGGCTGAAGCTGTTGGCGCATCGTCTGCTACCGCGTAAGTCGCAGATACTGCAAATAGTGGAGCTACGATTAATGCTAGCAATGCTTTTTTCATTCGTTTATTCCTAAAAAAATGGTGTGATGACTGATTTACCCAGTTTAAGATTAGGTTTAAACCAGTAGTGCCCAATCCAGAACAACTCTGTTGGTATACTGATTTTTAAACGAAAACGAAATAAAAGATAACGAAATTTTTTTATCGTGAGGATGAGTAATTTACTTGTCAGGATTTCGCAGCATTATGTTGCTGTGGTTTATAAGCTAAGGTCGCTTTTTTTAATTAAAAGACAAACCAATGTCATCACACACCCCTAATAAAAAACCACGCCAAGCTAATAAAGTAGAGCATACATTAGAATCTTTTATTTTAACGGGCGTTGGCTACTAGCCCCATTTTTTGTGGGTTTACTATTTACAGTTGTACTGTTGTTAATAAAGTTTTTTAAGCAGCTTTATTTAATGGGTATTGCGACATTTACAGCAACAAATCAAGAGTTACTTGTCGGTATTCTAACTTTAGTTGATACGGCATTATTAGCGGGGTTATTGCTGATCATTACATTTAGCGGTTACGAGAACTTTGTTTCTAAGCTTAATATTGATAATCATGAAGACAGACCATCTTGGATGGGAAAGGTTGGTTTTTCAGGTCTAAAGATGAAATTAATAAGTGCGATAGTCGCTATTTCTGCTGTTGAGTTATTAAAAGTATTTATAAACTCAGGCGCATATCCAAGTGATGAGCTACTTTGGAAAGTAACTATTCATGTCACGTTTGTAATGTCAGGCGTTTTATTTGCTTTAACTGACTACTTAAACAGTAAAACCCAAAGTCATTAGAAAAATTAAATGCACAAAAAAGCCCAAGTAATTTACTTGGGCTTTTTATGTTTAGAGCTTAGCTGTAATATTAAGTGTAATTATTGATGTCATTAACACTTTGCATAAAAGCAAGCGAAAGGCTCAAGCGTAAGTGTGTCTTGGCTTAATTTTGCGCTGTGGTGGCTAAGCTCATTGTATTCTTTAACGATTGATGTTGGCATATCAATACTTGTTTGTTGAGAGCTTAGATTAAATATGCACAGCATTTTTTGCGGTCCAAGCGTTCTATAAAAAGCAAGCACAGGCTCAGGCGTTTCAATAAACTCAATATCACCCTCAAGTAAAACAGTTTGGCTCTTGCGCCACGCCATAAACTCACGATAGGCGTTTAAAATTGAGTTGCTATCATTAGTTTGCACAGCGACTGATTGCTGTTTGTGTGCATCATCAACAGGTAGCCAAGGTTTTACGTCACTAAAACCCGCATGAGGTGAATCAGCTTGCTCCCAAGGCATTGGCGTTCTACAGCCATCACGCCCTTTAAAATTAGGCCAAAATGTTATGCCATATGGGTCTTGTAAGTCTTCAAAGGCAACACTTGCTTCACCTAAACCTAATTCTTCACCTTGGTACATACATACACTGCCACGAAGGGAGGCAAGTAGGGCGGTTAGCATTTTACATTGCTGAGGGTTTATTTCGCCATTTTCGCTCCAGCGACTTGCTACGCGCTCTACATCATGGTTGCTAAATGCCCAACACGGCCAACCCTCAGTCATACGTTGTTCAAGAGTTTGAACCGTAGTTCTAATATATTCACTTGAATAATCATTTGTTAAGAGCTCAAAGCTATATCCCATGTGCAGCTTATCGCCACCTTGGGTGTACTGTGCCATTGTCGCCAATGAATCCTCTGATGAGATTTCGCCAAGCGATACAGTACCTGGGTATTTATTAAGTAATGTGCGAATGTCTTGCATAAACTCAATATTTTCTGGCTGAGTGTTGTTGTAGTAATGATACTGAAATGCGTATGGGTTATCTTCACTAAAACCACGACCCTGGCGCTTATCTTTTGGTTTAGCTGGGTTATCGCGAAGTTGTGCATCGTGATAACAAAAGTTAATAGCATCTAATCTAAAGCCATCAACGCCTTTTTTAAGCCAAAACTCTACGTTATCAAGTACAGCTTGTCTTACGTCAGGATTATGAAAGTTTAAATCGGGTTGTTCGGTTAAAAAGTTATGCAAATAATATTGCCCACGGCGAGGTTCCCACTGCCACGCGCCACCACCAAAAATAGACAGCCAATTATTAGGTGCTGTGCCGTCATCTTTAGCTTCAGCCCAAACATACCAATCCGCTTTATCGTTATTTTGATTTTCGCGGCTATCTGTAAACCATTGATGCTGATCTGATGTATGGCTTAGTACTTGGTCAATTATAATTTTAATGTTGCGATCGTGGGCTTGGCTAATAAGTTCATCAAAATCGTTTAAATCACCAAAAAGCGGGTCAATGTCACGGTAGTCACTAATATCGTAGCCAAAGTCTTTCATCGGCGATTTGAAAAAAGGTGAAATCCAAATTGCATCAACGCCTAAGCTTTTAATGTAATCAATACGATTAATAATCCCTTTTAAGTCACCAATACCATCGTTGTTGCTATCTTGAAAGCTACGCGGATAAACTTGATAAATAACCGCACCTTTATACCACTGCTTTTGGGTCATGCTTTTCTCCGTCATTCCACACAGTATTTAGACTATTCTTCATTGTGATTACGATTAATCACGTTATTTTCAAAAAGCATACGTGAAGCCTGTAATTCTGTAAAAAGTCTGCATACGTATGCACTAAAAATAATGCAATAAAATTATTTAAAATAAGCGCTTAGCGCCTCTTTGGCGGTGTTCGTTTTGTGTGTTTAATGTTTACCAATTATGTTATTCATTCATTTTTTAGTTAAATTTAACCTAACAGTTTGTACTATAAAGGAAATATACCTTTGGTTTTACTAGAAATGGTCTGACCAATTTAACACTTAGTAAATGTGCAATTATTTAAACGTTATATAGCAGCGCCAATTAATTTCATCTTGTTTACATTCAAGTAGAAAGGCTATTAGTTTTCTACAAAATAGATTTAATCTGTCATGCTCTTTCAGTGTTTTTTGTTTTGTTTATTTTTAATAAAATCATATGGTTAAAATTATATGTGTGTAATGTATGTTAATGTTAGGCTACATTGAAATTGTTGAATACGTATGCATAAAGTTGTTAATAAAATAAATCTGGCGTTAATATTCATCCTGACAACAAAATTAGCTCGCCTTGTTTAACTATCACTTAAACATTGAACGCGGGTATCACAATATGGGTAACGGGAAAACATTATGTCTATGTTCAAACCAAGTATATTAACTTTGGCATTAACAGCTGCAGGCTTATCAAGCTTTGCTACACAGGCTGCTCAAGAAGATACAATAAAAAAAGATGATGTAGAAGTTATCGAAGTTAAAGGCTTTCGTGGCAGTGTGGTTGAGTCTATTAACACAAAACGCTTCTCTACACAGGTTGTAGAATCTATATCGGCTGAAGACATTGGCAAATTGCCAGATTCTTCTATTGCTGAATCGATTGCGCGTTTACCCGGTTTAACCGCCCAGCGCTTAGACGGGCGAGCAAGTCGTGTCTCTATTCGTGGTTTTGGCGAGAATGAAAGTGGCACAACGTTTAACGGTCGTGAGCAGGTATCGATTGGTGATAACCGCGGCGTAGAGTTTGACCTTTACCCATCAGAAATAATGAGCGGTGTAACTGTTTATAAAACGCCAAATGCAAGTATTGATGCTGAAGGTATTGCCGGTGTTATTAATATGCAAACCGTGCGCCCTTTAAGTAAAGGCGAGCGTGTTGTGCAAGTAAATGGGCAGTATGAGCAAACCAGCTTTGGTAAATTAAATCCAGATGGTAATGATGACGGCTATCGAGGCACTATCTCATACATCGATCAGTTTGCTGACGATACAATTGGTGTTGCATTTGCTTTAAATACAATGAGTTCACCAAATCAAGAAAAACGTTGGAACTCATGGGGCTACCCAGAATTCACCGAAAATGGTAACGATTATTCAATTTTAGGCGGCGCTAAACCATTTGTACGTTCATCAACGCTTGAGCGCGATTCTGCAATGCTTGTTTTAGAAGCCGCCCCTACAGACAAATTAAACATGACGTTTGATGCGTTATATGTAGATTTTACAGATGAAAAAATTCTACGCGGTATTGAAGTTCCATTTGCATGGGGTCAAGGTAGTATTGATGCAAATAGTGTTGTAGTTGATGAAGCATCTGGCTTTATAACAAGTGCAGTAACACAAGGCCAACGTGTAGTAGTTCGAAACGATTATGAAGAACGCGAAGCGGAACTTACAGCTTTTGGTTTTAATACTAAATATGATATTGACGATTCGTGGTCAGTAGAGTTTGATGCAAGTTATTCACAAGTAGACCGTAAAATCTGGAGTGTTGAGAGCTACTCAGGTACAGGACGTGGTGATGCTCGCGGTGTTGCAGATAACTTAGGTTATACATTTAATGGTGGAAATACCGGCGCAAGTTTTACTCATGACTTAGATTATAGCGATTATGGTTTAATACAGTTAGGTGGCCCGCTATCGTGGGGTGCAAGCTCTGCACTTAACGATAAATATGGTTTAACTGGTACTGAGTATGAAAACCAAGCGCAAGATGGTTTTATTAATGCACCGACCATTGAAGATGAGCTATCAACATTAAAAATAGCGGCTTCAAAGGTATTAGAAAACGAGTACATAAGCTCTATTGAATTTGGTATGTCTTACAAAGAACGTGAGAAAACAAAAGATTCAGAAGGTTACTTTATGACGTTATCTAGCTTTTCGCTTGATAACCCAGGCATGCTTAATGTGCCAGAACAGTACCGTAACGGAAGTGTTGATTTAGGCTTTATAGGCATGGGCGATATGATTGCTTATGACGTAAATGGCTTAGTTAACGACGGTTATTACGACTTATTGGCAGAGAGCTTAACAAATACAAGTCATGCGACTAAATCGTGGACTGTAAAAGAAGAAATTACTTCTGCATTTGTTCAAGCAAATATTAATGCTGAAGTAAGCGGCCTTGCATTAACGGGTAACGTGGGCGTGCGTTATGTACAAACTGATCAATCATCACAAGGTAATGCATTTAGTACTGTTGATGGTGTGGTTGTTACATCACCGACAAACATAAGTCATGATTACTCGCACGTATTACCTAGCTTAAACTTGTCACTTGCGATTGATGAGCAACAAACGATACGTTTTGGTGCTGCTAAAACAATTTCTCGTGCACGCTTAGATGAAATGAATTCATCAGTTAATGCTTCATATAATCAAACACCTGATGAAAATGGTAACTATTGGTCTGTATCGGGTGGTAACCCAAATTTAGAACCTAAAGAAGCAACCGGCTACGATTTTACTTACGAGAATTACTTTAGCGATGAAGGCTACTTCTCTGCTGCGTTTTTCTATAAAGATTTAACTCAGTGGATTTTTGACGGCACGTATGCAATTGATATGTCAGGCGTAGCAGACCCTTCAACAGGTGAAGTTCCTGCAACATCATCAGGTACAGGCAGCGGTAAAATAAATGGCGGCGGTGGCGATTTATATGGTTACGAGCTTTCACTAGCGTTACCATTTAAAATATTCCATCCATCTCTTGAAGGTTTTGGTTTAATTGCTAGTCATACTGGTATTGAGTCTGATATTGAAGATCAAAACGGTAACGATTACGAGCTACCAGGTCTTTCGGATAAAATTCAAAGCTTAACAGTTTACTACGAAATGCATGGTATGCAATTACGTACCAGTATGCGCAAACGCAGTGCCTTTAAAGGTGATGTATATGGTTTAGGTTTTAACACTGAACAAGTTGATATTTTAGGTGAAACTATTTGGGATGTTCAAGCAGGTTATGACTTCTCTGAGGCCGGCATTGAAAGCCTTGAAGGTTTATCTGTTCAGTTTCAAGTACAAAACTTAACTGAAGAACCGTTTACGTCACTTTCTGGCGATAATGCTCTACAAGTACGTGACTACCAAGATTACGGTCGTACTTACTTGTTAGGCTTTAGTTACAAGCTATAATAAAAGTTGTGTGTAGAAGCCCTTGTGATTTATTTTACAAGGGCTTTTTTATAGCTAGTTTATCAAACACTGATTAATACCAATTAGCTTAATTAAGTTTATTGAGCGCTGTATTAAAGCGTGGGCAATAATATGAAACCAATAAAACATGTCGTAATTGCAGGCGGTGGTACCGCAGGGTGGATAACAGCAGCACTGCTTAATAAAGTGTTAGGTAAAGTAATTAATATCACACTAATAGAATCATCAGCTATTGGTACGGTAGGAGTGGGTGAAGCAACGATACCGCCCATTATTCAACTTAATAACGCGCTGGGTATAAACGAGCAAGATTTTATTAATGCTACTAATGCTTCAATAAAATTAGGTATTGAGTTCGAAAACTGGAAAACGCCAGGGCATAGCTACATGCATGCGTTTGGCTCGTTAGGTAAAAACTTTCCCTTTTGCGATTTTTATAACTTTTGGTTAAAAGGTCAAATTACGGGTTGCGAAGACGACTTATGGGATTTTTCACTCAATTACCAAGCGGCTAAACAGCATAAATTTGCACCCCTCAATACAATTCCTAATACCCAACTACCTGGGCTGAGTTACGCATATCATTTTGATGCGACGCTTTACGCTGAATACTTAAAAAAGTTGGCTATATCGCGCGGTGTTAAACACATAGATGCAAAAATAAGCCATGTTGAACAATGCGATACAGGCAATGTTAAAAGCCTAGCACTGGATAACGACAGTCAAATTAGTGGGGATTTATTTATAGATTGCACCGGGCTGCGTGCACTATTAATTGAACAAACACTAAATACAGGGTTTATTGATTGGTCTCATTACTTACCATGCGATAGTGCAGTAGCCGTACAAACAAAAAGTACTCATGAGCTTAAGCCCTATACGCGATCTATTGCACATAGTGCTGGTTGGCAATGGCAAATACCACTGCAAAATCGTATTGGTAATGGCCTTGTTTATTGCAGTAGATACTTGTCAGATGATGATGCTAAGCAGTTACTGCTAAAAAGCTTACCCGCTGAGCCAATTACAGAGCCCCGTATTATAAAATTCAAAACAGGTCGGCGTTTAAAGCAATGGCATAAAAATGTGGTGTCGGTTGGCCTCTCAAGTGGTTTTTTAGAGCCGCTAGAGTCAACCAGTATTCATTTAATTCAAACTGCGGTTACGCGTTTAATTAAGCTATTTCCACACAACGGTATTAGCGATGCGTTAGTAACGGAGTTTAATAAACAAAGCGTTATTGAATTAGAACACATACGTGATTTTATTATTTTGCATTATAAACTCACCGAGCGACAAGACTCCCCGTTTTGGCGTCAATGCATGCAAATGGATATACCAAATTCCCTTACCCATAAACTGAATTTATTTAAACACACAGGCAAAGTAATACGTGAAGATGATGAACTATTCGCCGAAGTTGCTTGGCAGCAAGTCATGATAGGGCAAGGGCTTATCCCTGATGACTATAACAGTATTGTTGATTCACTAAGTGATGATCAACTGAGCGATTTATTCTCTACTTTAAAAACGTTGATCAGCTCAACTGTAACGCAATTACCAACTCACCAGAATTTTTTAGCCAGCATTAAAAAGGTATAACAATGCGATTTTTAAACACACTTTTACTAGTAAGCGCATGTAGCTTACCAAGCTTTAGTTATGCACTTAATGTAGAGCCTGCCAATTGGTGGGTCGGAATGAATAAAAATAACATTACAGTACTCGTGCATGAGCAAAATATAGCTAACGAAGAATTTAAATTAGATAAGTATAAAGGGGTTGAACTTAATAACGTAACACGTACCGACAACCCTAATTATGCTTTCCTTCATTTAAATATTAGCGATAACGCCAAAGCAGGAACGCTCAAGTTTAACAGCACTAATACAGCGCATAGCTTTGAGTTTCCTTTATTTACCCGAGATAAAAATAGCGCGCAACGCCAAGGTTTCACAAGTGCAGATGCTTTATATTTAATTAACCCAGATCGCTTTGTAAATGGCGACTCCACAAATGACACCGTTAAAAGCATGCTAGAAGCTGTAAATCCAGGTTTTAAAGGCGGGCGACATGGAGGGGATATTCAAGGTGTTATTAACGCATTACCGTATTTAAATAATTTAGGTGTAACACAGCTTTGGCTTACTCCAGTGCTTGAAAACAACATGCCAGATTACTCTTATCATGGTTACGCGATTACAGACTTTTACAACGTTGATCCGCGAATGGGATCAAATAATTTATACAAAACGTTATCAATAAAGGCTAAAGAGCAGGGCATTGGGCTTGTTATGGATATGGTGCTTAATCACTTTGGTGCTGAGCACCCGTGGATGAAGGATAAACCAACTCAAGATTGGATTAACTTTAATGGGCAGTTTGAAAATGGCAAAAATGCCACAAGCCATGCGCGCCAAACAATTCAAGATCCACACGCAAGTAACTACGATAAACGCCAGTTTAGCGATGGTTGGTTTGTCGCTAGCATGCCCGATTTAAACCAGCGCCAACCATTATTAAATGAGTATTTAATTCAAAATGCAATTTGGTGGATTGAATACGCAGATTTAAGCGGTATTAGAGTTGATACTTACTCTTACTCAGATAAAGCGTTTTTAAGTGATTGGACCAAGGCCATTATGGATGAATACCCACACTTTAATATTGTTGGCGAAGAGTGGACTTCAAACCCTGCAATAGCGTCGTATTGGCAGCGCGGTAAAGTAAATCAAGATGGGTATGTGTCAAGCTTACCCAGTGTGATGGACTTTTCGTTGCAAGAGGCGGTAATTCGAGCTTTAAATGAAGATGAGGGTTGGAGCACAGGCTGGGTTAAAGTATATCAGTCATTAGCTAACGATTTTTTATACCCAGACACCAATAACATTATGGTGTTTGCTGATAACCACGATATGAGCCGTGTATATACGGAGCTTGGGCAAGACTTAGCTAAAACTAAAATGGCGATGACTTTGTTTTTAACAACGCGCGGCATTGCTCAAATATATTATGGAACCGAAATATTATTGGATAATACGCCGAGTAAAGATCATGGTGATATACGCATTGATTTTCCAGGTGGGTTCAAAAATCAAAACGCTAATGCGTTTACTGGAGTCGGGTTAAGTAAAGATCAGCGCGATATGCACGAAACTATAAGCACGCTACTTAACTTTAGAAAGCAAAGCCCGGCGCTTGCAAAGGGTAAGCTCGTTCATTTCAGTCCGAACAATGGTGTTTATAGTTATGCTCGCGTTAGTGATACGCAAACAGTATTAGTTTTTATGAATAAAAACAAAGTAACACAAAAGCATAATCTTGATTACATGCAAGAAGTTATACCAAAAAATGCCAATGCGCAGGCATTATTCACACAACACACTTTTAAACTAACTAACAGTATTAACTTAGAGCCAATGACTGCTACGGTATTAGTGATTAATACGCCGTGAATGTTTAAGTGAATACGTATGCAGCAACTGTATGCTTGCTGCAGATATCTTTAGTATAAAGCTATAACACTACTGACAAAAAGACACACAATGAAAAAATCAGTTTATGTACCCGCATTACTGTGTAGCGCACTTATAACAAGTGCGTGCTCAGACAATAATGAAACCGAACAACAGCAAGCGCCTAAACAGGCGCAAAATGAGTTAACAAAGCCTGTTGTATACCAAGTATTTACACGCTTATTTGGTAACACACAGACCGCGAATGTGCCCTGGGGTACAAAAGAGCAAAATGGCGTAGGTAAATTTGCCGACTTTAACGATGCTGCACTTAAAGGTATTAAAGAATTGGGTACGACCCATGTTTGGTATACCGGTGTTTTACATCATGCGCTAGTGGGCGATTATACCGAGTATGGGATTACGCAAGACGACCCTGATGTAGTTAAAGGCCGTGCAGGTTCACCTTATGCAATAAAAGATTACTACGACGTAAACCCAGATTTAGCCATAAATGTGACTAATAGAATGGGTGAGTTTAGTGATCTGATTGAGCGCACTCATGAGCATGGCATGAAAGTGGTTATAGATATTGTACCTAACCATGTGGCTCGTAATTATAAATCAGTAGCAAAACCCAAAGGAATAAAAGACTTTGGTGAGCAAGACGACACCAGCAAAGAGTACGATAAAAATAATAACTTTTATTATGTACCAGGTCAGTCTTTTCAGGTTCCAACATCACAAAGCTATACAGTTTTAGGGGGTAATACTCACCCTTTAGCTGACGGTTTTTTTGATGAAACGCCAGCGAAATGGACGGGGAATGGCGCGCGTGCACCCAAGCCAGATATTAACGATTGGTACGAAACCGTAAGAGTGAATTATGGCGTTAAGCCTGATGGCAGCTATGACTTTCCTGTATTACCTAAAGAGTTAGAAAACCAAGATTATCGCGCTCATTATGCGTTTTGGCAAAATAAGGAACTGCCTAATAGCTGGTATAAATTTAGAGATATCACTCTTTACTGGCTTGATAAAGGCGTTGATGGTTTTAGGTACGATATGGCCGAAATGGTGCCGGTTGAATTTTGGAGCTTTTTAAATTCATCAATAAAAATGCAAAAGCCCGATGCGTTTTTATTGGCTGAAGTTTACAACCCACAAATGTACAGAGCGTATATTCAGCAAGGAAAAATGGATTACTTGTATGACAAAGTCGGCTTTTACGACACATTAAAAGCCATTATGCAGGGTAAGCAAGCGGCTAATACTATTTTTGCAGCCCAAAGCCAAGTGGCTGATATTGAAGCGCACATGCTGCACTTTTTAGAAAATCACGACGAACAACGCATTGCTAGCCCTGATTTTGCAGGTGATGCACGCTGGGGGAAACCAGCAATGGTCGTTTCTAGCTTAATGAGTCGCGCACCTACTTTATTATATTTTGCCCAAGATGTGGGGGAGGACGGATCTGAAAACGCAGGTTTTGGCACATCTACTCGCACCAGTATTTTTGACTATATTGGTGTACCAGCGCATCAAGCATGGATGAACAACGGCAAATTCGACGGCGCTAACTTATCGAGCGAGCAAGCATCACTTCGTGATTATTATAAATCAATAATGGCTCTTAATAGTTTGCCCGCTGTTGTAGGTGGAACCATGTCAGAGCTTTCACTTAGCAATAGCGAACGCGTTGTTGGTTTTGTACGCTCGCTGGGACAGCAATCTGTTTATGTTTTTAGTAATTTTAGTGAGGAGCCACAAACGGTATTAATTAATTTAACACCAGAGCAAGCAAATACCTTTGAGCGAAATAAACCGCTACACGACTTACTTGAACAAAACACGGTAAAGATCATCACTGACAAAGAAGTTACAAAGCTTATGCTTTCGCTAGATGCATTTAGTAGCGCAGTTTTAACTAATAAGGCTAATCATGAATAATCAAAATAATAATTATGACAGCAACAAACCAAATCTAAGTTTCTGGCAAATATGGAATATGTGCTTTGGCTTTTTAGGTATTCAATTTGGTTTTGCACTACAAAACGGCAATGTGAGCCGTATTTTTCAAACCCTAGGCGCACAAGTGGATGATATTCCTATTTTATGGGTTGCAGCACCGCTAACGGGCTTAATAGTGCAACCAATAATTGGTTATTGGAGTGATAAAACATGGGGGCGTTTTGGTCGTCGTCGTCCATTCTTTTTCATAGGGGCGGTACTTACTACTATTTCACTCTTTATCATGCCGCATTCACCAACCCTTTGGATTGCTGCAGGTATGTTATGGATTATGGATGCCTCAATCAATGTCACTATGGAACCTTTTAGAGCACTTGTAGGCGATAACCTGCCAGAAAAACAACGTGCTACGGGCTATGGCTTGCAAAGCTTTTTTATTGGTATTGGTGCGGTATTAGCCTCAGCGCTACCATGGATGATGACCAATTGGTTTGACGTAAGTAATACCGCTGCGCCAGGGCAAATCCCTGAATCTGTTAAATATTCATTTTATTGGGGTGGGGTCGTATTGCTAGTCGCAGTTCTTTGGACAGTTATGCGAACCAAAGAATATAGCCCTGAGCAATTAGCTGCTTTTGAAAACCACACTGCCAAACCGACTAACACAGCATTAGTAGATATCAACTTCAATAAAGGTGCCATTATTTTTGTGGTGCTAGGTTTAGCAACCCTTGCATTAGTAATGGGTTTATCGCTTGAAAAAGAGTTATACCTACTTGCTGGTGGCTTACTAGCGTTTGGTATTGTGCAGTGGATAGCAAGCGCATTAAAGGCTGCTAACAAAATACAAGGCGGTTTTTACCAAGTAGTACAAGATGTATTTACCATGCCAGAGGCAATGAAGCAGCTTGCTTGGGTGCAGTTTTTTAGCTGGTTTACGTTGTTTGCTATGTGGATATACACCACAGCCGCAGTAACAAGCTTTCATTACGGCAGCAGTGATGCAACAAGTAAAGCCTTTAACGATGGGGCTGATTGGGTCGGTATTTTATTTGCAGCTTACAATGGCTTTGCGGCTATTGCCGCTATGTGTATTCCATTCTTAGTTAAAAAGATGGGCTTAAAAGGCGCACATTGCTTTAACTTATTACTAGGCGCATTGGGCCTTGCGAGCTTTATGTTTATAACAGATCCAAAAATGCTTCTTATTCCAATGATAGGCGTTGGCTTTGCATGGGCTTCTATTTTATCGCTTCCTTATGCAATGTTAAGTAACGCACTACCGAGTAATAAAATGGGCGTGTATATGGGTATTTTTAACTTCTTTATTGTTATACCGCAATTGCTTGCTGCTAGTATTTTAGGGCTTATTTTACGCCACGTATTTTCTAACCAGCCTATTTACGCATTATTAATTGGTGCTGCATCATTCGTTGTTGCTGCGATTGCTGTAATGCGCGTTAAAAATTCAAACTAAGGGTCACACAATGAAAAAATATAACCTTATTACTACCGCTCTTTTAACTTTGGGCTTAACAGCCTGTGGTGCACAAAATACGAATAACGAAAATATTGACGCTACAGTTTCAGCAGCTCCTGGCGCACCAGGTGCTGAACCATATTGGGCTTACGCGGGTAAAACCGGAATTGGTACTTCTTTTGAGCAATACCAAAACGGCCAATATAATAACAATGCTGCGACAGGTGAAGTATCAAAAGTATGGTTTTCAATTGCCAAAGGTATGATCACCGAAACTATGTTTGGACTCATTCACCAAGCTCAAATTAAAGATATGCAGTTTGTAGTAACCGGTAAAGATTTTACAGTCACTGAAGCTGACGACTTAGACGTTACAATTGATTACTTACATAAAGACGATAAAGGCAGACCACTATCGCTTGCTTACAAAGTAACAAGTACAGATAAGAAAGGGCGTTTTACCCTCGAAAAACACATATTCACCGACCCTGACGGACAAACATTGTTTGTACGCAGTATTTTTAATACATCACTTAAAGGCGTGAAAGCGTATGTTGCTGTTAATCCTTATATAAACAACAACGGCTTAGGTGATTTTGCAAAAACCACTGAGCAAGGCTTAGTAGCATGGGAAGATGATAATTTTTTAACGTTGCAATCATCTACGCCATTCAAAATGCAAAGTGTAGGCTTTACAGGTGTGAGCGATGGCATCACCTCACTTAAAAAACAACACACACTAAGCAAAAAATATTCAAACACCGGCGATAAGGCCGGTAATGTCACTCTGCTGGCAGAGCTTGGTAATATCGATAGTAATACCACATTTGATTTAGCACTAAGCTTTGGTAAAACGCAGCAGCAAAGCCAGCAACAAGGTGCACAGAGCTTATCTAAAGGTTATCAAAATGTGCTTGATGCCTACAACGGTAAAGGTGAAGCGCTAGGCTGGGAAGATTATTTACAAAGCCTTGAACCATTAAATACAATGGTTAAGCAAACAGCCGATGACGGTAAATTGCTTTACACCAGTGCAATGGTACTAAAAGCGCAAGAAGACAAAACTAATGCGGGTGCGCTCATTGCCTCACTTTCTAATCCTTGGGGTGAAACTGTTTCAGCCAAAGAGGGTTCGACTGGTTACAAAGCAGTATGGGTTCGTGATTTTTATCAAGTAGCTATGGCATTTATGGCCTTAGGCGATACAGCGACTGCAAAAACGGCCTTCGAATACCTTGAAAAAGTACAAGTTACTAGCAAAACCCCGGGTAACAATGGTGATACAGGATGGTTTTTACAAAAAACACATGTTGATGGTGAACTTGAATGGGTAGGGGTACAGCTAGATCAAACGGCTATGCCAATTATGCTTGCGTGGAAGTTACATCAAGCAAACGTACTCAGTGATAACGAACTTAAAGATTGGTACGCACGCATGCTAAAACCGGCAGCTGACTTTTTAGTTGATGGCGGAAGAGCTAAAATTTTATGGAACGACATGCAAATCACTCCACCTGCAACACAGCAAGAGCGCTGGGAAGAGCAAAGTGGTTATTCTCCCTCTACAACGGCTGCCGTTGTTGCTGGCCTTATAACAGCCAGTGACATAGCAACACTCAGTGGTGATACTCAAAATGCAGATCGTTATTTAGCAACGGCTAAAAAGTACAACAGTAATATAGAATCGCAAATGTTTACCACCGAAGGTAATTTAAAAGGCGATAGCACCGATGGCGAGTATTTTATTCGTATCGGTCAAGACACCGACGCTAACTCTAATACTAAAATTAACGCCAACAATGGCCGTGAAGGTTTTAACAAAAAGCAGATTTTAGACGGTGGTTTTTTAGAATTAGTCCGCTATGGAGTAAGAAGTGCCAACGATTCAAGTATAGTTAAAACCCTGCCTGAGTATGACGACGAAACGCTTGAAGATAACTTACAAGTTAAATACAGCTTTAACTTTACCGATGGTAGCGGCACATTTGCAGGCTATCGCCGTTATGGCAACGACGGTTACGGTGAAGATGAAACCACAGGTACTAATTACGCCGAAAGCGGGAGCAATACGCCAGGCCAACGTGGTCGTGTATGGCCATTTTTTACAGGCGAACGCGGACACTATGAAATAGCGGCCGCAAACGCAAATAATACGCTAGATGATGCAAAACAAGCGGACATTAAAAATAGTTACGTAAAAGGGCTAGAGCAATTTGCTAATAGCGGAATGATGCTACCTGAGCAAGTATGGGATGGCGTTGGCGTAAATAAAGCAGGTTATGAATTAGGCGAGGGCACAAACTCAGCAACACCTCTGGCTTGGACACACGCAGAATACATCAAGCTTGTACGCTCACTCAGTGATAAACAAGTTTGGGACTATTATCCGGTGGTTGCCGAGTCTCTTAATTAGGTTTTATAAAATTACGAAATATGAAAAAAAGCTTCTATTTGAAGCTTTTTTTTAACTAAAGTTAATTTTGTTTTTTGCACCAATGTGGGTTGAGATAAATCTGCTTTGAATATTTATGCTAACTAATCTGTATTATATGTACTAGAGAGCCATGAATTATTTGTGTGATTTTTGTTCCTATTTTGGTTTTAAGGTCTTTTCATGCTGATGTTAAGCTCTGTTTTTTAATTTGGTTTATTAGCCTTGTAGATAACTATGCATGCTTCATTTTGTGAATAATATGTTCACTATTCTGTTTTTTGATTTTATCTTTGCTTTTATGTTAATTTATTGTTTTTACTGACGATTTTTCTGTTAATTGCTGTCGCATTTAGTTAGTAAGTTTGTTTTTATTGTGTTATTAATTTGTTTCTCTTGTGGGTTGAGAGGTGTTATTTAATTTATATAAGTAATTTTTATGTGAATTTAAATAATGTAATACATAAAAAATAATAATCTAATTATCTAGGGATAAATCAAGATGAACCATAATTTTACTAAGACATTTAAGCGCTCATTCACTGCTGCAGCAGTTGCTATGACATTAAGTGCTGCAATGCCTGCAATGGCAGATAACGTTAACGGTGCTATTAAAGGTACCTTAACAACTCAGTCAGGTGTTTCATTATCTGGAGCAACAATTACAATAACGGACAGTACTAAAGGCTATTCAAAAACATTAACTGCTGATGCAAATGGTGAGTTTGATCTTAAGCAAGTACCTGTTGGTAAGTACGACATTACAGTTTCTCAATCTGGTTTTGACCAAGCCCAAGTTAAAGGTGTTGTTATTGGTGTAGGTAAAACAGCTCTAATGGAAATACCTTTAACAGCTGGTAATATTGAGCGAATCGCTGTAGTTGGTGGCTCAATCAGAGCAATCGATGTATCTGTTTCAGAGTCTTCATTAAATATTAGTTCTGAAGAACTAGAACTTTTACCAATATCTCGCTCTGTAACTTCAGTAGCATTGCTTGCGCCTGGCGCAACTGAAGGGGACAGTCGTTTTGGCGACCAAGCTTCATTTGGTGGTGCTTCTGTAGCTGAAAATGCTTATTACGTAAATGGTCTAAATATGACTAATTTCCGTAATGGTCTTGGCGGTGCAACAATTCCATTCACTGCTTACGATAGCTTCCAAGTTAAAACGGGTGGTTATTCTGCCGAGTTCGGGCGTACTACAGGCGGGTTAATCTCATCAGTTACTAAATCTGGTTCTAATGATTTTCACTTTGGTGTTGAAACGATTTATTCATCTGACTCGTTAAGTGAGCAAGCTCCTAACTCACTTTACAAACAAAATGATCGTTGTGAAGACACTGATGGTCACTGTATAGGCGATTTATACGTAAATAACCAAGACGACTACGACAATTCATTTGAAACAAGTATTTATGCTTCAGGTGCGATAGTTGAAGATACATTATTCTTCTATGGTATTTACACTGCAAGAGATAATGACTACGAATACGGTAATGCATCTCAAACAGATTTAGCAGTTGAAAAAGATGATGACCCATATTACCTAGCTCGTTTTGATTGGAATATTAACGAAGATCACCAATTAATGCTTTGGGGTTTCAGTGATAAGCGTACTTATTCAGAAAGAACGATTGAAGACCCAAATGGAAATGGTAATTATACTGAAGATGCTGGTATTGCATATCATCAACGTGGTGGCGAAAGTTTTGCTCTTCGCTATACAGGTAATCTTACTGATGATTTAAGTATGTCAGCAATGTACGGTGAAGTTAAATTTTCAGAAACGGATTATTCAGATTATGATGATTGCCCTACGGGCATAGATGCTGATTTAGGTGAGGATACTACGTGCTATGTTAACTTTAATGTAACTGAAAATGAAGATAAGCGTGAGCAGTTACGAATAGATTTTGATTGGTATATTAATGATGAGCATAGCATTAAATTTGGTTATGATTCTGAAACAAATACAGCTAATGCAATAAAGACGAATTCAGGCGGTGTTTACTATCGCTATGAAACCTTTTCAGAAGGTGGCAGGTTACCTAATGGCTATGTCTTACCTGCAGATATGAAAACAACACGTGTACGTGATTATAAAAGTGGTGGCGAATTCGAAGTTGAAAACTGGGCAATTTATATCGAAGATCAGTGGTCAGTAACAGAAGACATTACCCTGACGCTAGGCCTACGTAATGATAGCTTTACTAACTATAATGCTGATGGTGATGAATTTGTTGCTATCGATAACCAAATTGCTCCTCGTTTAGGTGGTTCTTGGGATATTAATGGCGATGGCGACAGTAAGTTGTTTTTTACCGCAGGTCGTTATTACCTACCAGTAGCTGCTAATACAAATATTCGTTTAGCTGGTGCAGAAACATTTATAAGTACATGGTATGAATATGAAGGTTTAAATGCTGATGGTACCCCTGTAGGTTTAGGTACTCAGCTAGGTGACCCTGCTATTTCTAATGGTGGTGACGGCACTGCAAAACCATCTAATACCTTATCTGATAAAGATCTTGAACCAATGTATAACGATGAGTATATGATTGGTTATCAAGCAGCAATTAATGATGATTGGTCATGGGGTATCAAGGCAACTTACCGTGTTCTAGGTAATCAAATTGATGATGGCTCATACATCTTTAAGGATGAAAATGGTGAGTACTTAGGCGAAAACTGGTTCTTATTTAATCCTGGTAATGGCGCTACTTTCAATTTCGATCTTGATGGTGACGGCACCACTGAAGAATATAGCTTTAGTGCACAAGAGTTAGGTTACCCGGAAGCTAAGCGTAAATACGCATCAGTTGACTTAACATTAGAGAAAACTTGGGATCAGGTTTGGTCTTTAAAAGCGCTATACACATGGTCTCACAATTACGGTAATACAGAAGGTTTTGTTAAATCTGATAATGGTCAAGATGATGCTGGTCTTACGCAAGATTGGGATTACCCTTATTTAATGGATGGTGCTAATGGTAATCTACCTGCAGATCGTCGTCATAATATTAAAATTTATGGTGCTTTCGCTGTTACGGAAGACTTCTTAATTGGTGCTAATGTTAATATCGCATCGGGGCGTCCTTGGACTGCTTTAGGTCAAGGTTATACTCCAGACCCTGATCAATATGACTACGGCGATACTTACTATGTAGGTGACAAACGTTTCCCTCGTGGTAGCATGGGTACTACACCATGGACAGCACGTTTAGATCTTAACTTTACTTATAACCTTCGCTTTAACGATCAGAAAATTCGTTTAGCTATGGATGTATTTAACGTATTTGATGCTGCTACTGAAACTCGTTACGATGAAGCAGCTGAAGTTGCAGCAAACGATGATAATGCTACATTTGGTTTAGCTCAGTCTTACCAATCACCACGTAGAATTCAATTGTCAGCGTCTTACGATTTTTAATAACTTGTTAGTCTGAGTTAAAAAAGAATTTAACAAAAAGCCTCATTAGAGGCTAATGCCGTTCACTTAAGGTGAGCGGCTTTTTTATTTCTAGCGTACCGCTGTGGTCTTGGGTTGACTGAACGAGGAAAACTTCGCTCCCTTCGTGGCTCTAGAATGAGGCTTTCTGCCATCGCATAAAAGTATTTTAATTGACGTGGTATGGCTCCATGTGTTGAATAAGGTAATCCAACAAGCAACCTCATTATTTGAGCTAAACTACCATTGAAACTGAGTTGGTATGGTAAATAATCACCTTTTAATGTGTGGCACATTTTTACCATCTGATATCGCACCATATTATAAGTAAGCAACACTCCCCACAGCTCTTGTTTTACAAGCGCAGGTAAGCGACTTCTTAATGTTAATCGATTACCCAGCATATATTGCTTTTGTTCGCGATAACCAAGCTCTATCTCCCAGCGGTGACTATATAAATCGCCTATATCGGCTGACGGATATTGCATCGGATCTGTCATCGATGTCATCACACTGTATGATTTACCCTTTATTTTTCGAGTCACTAACCTCGCTATTAAGGTGTCAGGCAGCGTTGGCCACATCTTTCTTGCTCTTGGGTTGCTGCTAAGTTGGACTAATTTATCATTACGCCCTAATGTTTGAATAACTTCATATTGCACATTTTTTTTCAGGGGGATTAGCCAGTGACGTTCACAGCCAGTCGTTTGCCATTTATGTAAAAGCCCTAAAGAATAGAAACCTTTGTCGAATAAAGTGAGACTGTTATCGGGTGTGGTTTCTATAAGCTTTTCAGCCAGCACCATTTCATTGACCTTGTAATCATCAAAAGCACTCCCCGTGATTAGGTGGCTGCTTAGCTCCATTTGACACACCATTCTGACCTGTGGGTATTGTGTATTGGTCGGTTTTGTAAAGGCTTCATTGTTTTGGGGTGAGTCATCCGTACGCCAAACAACACCATCGACACCAAGCAAGGTAAGCCCATTCCAATGAGGATGATTAGCGCCATTATTCCAATGCCTTTGGGTGCATTCAAATAAGGCTTTCATGGCGGCTTCACCTAGGTTTTTACGACGCTGAGTTAAAGCACTTGGCGCAACAAATGGCTTACCATCGCGGTCAACAATGTCGAGCATATTAACGACATCGGCCATCGATTTGTCATTATAAATAACCATCCCGATCAACAACCAAGCCATCGATTCTAGGGTTAGTTTTCTTTTTCGTAGTGTAACGGTTTCGGTCAGTGCATAGGCTTCTTCGATAAGAGATAAAGGGAGTAAATCTGCGAGTGTTTCAACGTCATTAGGTTTGATGTTGTTAATAATATCGAGAGCATTAGAAAGTTGCATAAAAAAATCCGAATTCTACAAAAGAATTCGGATTCTTACATACCTAGAAGATCGTTCAAGTGCTATTAACTAATTCTTAAATGATCGGCATTACTCATTAGAGGCTTTTTTTATATTTGAATTTTGAATTTTGTGAGATAGGAATACATCAGAAAGAAAAGTGAAATGAATAGATAAAAATATACTGAATAAAATTTAAGTAGTTGTAACTGGCAATTAAAATGGTTTGTTAATTCTGCTTTATTTTATCAGGCAGGCTCAGCTTGACCTTCTAGGAATTAGAATAGGAGCTAATAGGGTACTTTGCACTTCTTCACCACGTATCAGTTTTAATAAGTTCTCTACGAGCATTTGCCCAGCAACAGTGGTGTTTTGCTCTATCGTCGTCAGCGGTGGGTTTACATAACTAGCAATGGCTATGTTATCAAAGCCGACTACCGCAACATCTTTTGGCACGTTAATATTTGCTTCTTTAAGTGCACGTATAGCCCCAATAGCAATTAAGTCACTTGCAGCAAATAAGGCGTTAAATTTAATATTATTAGCGATAAGCGAACGAGTGGCGTGATATCCAGATTCTTCAGTAGATATAGCATTAGCCATTTTACGTTCGTTTATTTTTACGTTGTTAGCCAGTAGCTCATCTTTAAAGCCCTGAAAACGACTAAAGAATTCAGGGCTATGATCAGATGCATCACCAATAAAAGCGCAGTCAGTTCTGCTGTGAGCAATAAAGTGCTCAGCGGCAAGCTTACCGCCACCGTAGTTATCACAACAAACAGTTAAATCTGGGCGATTATCAACCGTTGCACCCCAACAAACAAACTTAGTGTTTTGTTCAAGTAAGGTATTAAATTTTGGTTGGTAATCAATGTAATCGCCATAACCGAGTAAAATAATACCATCGGCTCTGTGGCTATCTTCATAGTCTGCTTGCCAATCAGCACTGGCCGATTGAAATGATACTAATAAATCGTAACCTTCTTTAGCGCAAGCACGGGTAATGCTGCCAAGCATGGCTAAAAAGAAAGGATTAATTTGTGACTCATCAGAAGTAGGGTCTTCGAAAAGAAGTAATGCAAGTGTGCTGCTTTGTTGTGTACGCAAGTTGCTGGCATTTTTATCAACTTTATAATTAAGCTTTTTAGCTATATCGAAAACACGTTTACGTGTTTCTTCATTAACAAGATGGCTGTTACGTAAAGCGCGAGATACAGTTGATTGAGATACCCCTGCATAGTGGGCAATATCAAATGAGGTGGCTTTACCTTTCATTGTTACAACTTAATTAATTTGATAAATAATTGTGCCATTTTCGGTTATTAATGAATAATTTCAAGCTTTTTGTGAATTAACGTATATTTTTATTGATAAACGGCTGACACCGGTGTCATAATATAAATGTTTTATCATTTTGTTGTCAAAACGTATTCGCTGTTTATATATTTTATAGGCAGCATTTTTTACTGTGATAGCTACTTTGAGGTGATAGCTCAAAGTATAAATAACAATGGTATACCATTGTAAAATAATAAGCACGAGTCGCTTAACAAAAGAGATAATACTATGAGCCTAAACTCTTCTGCCCAATTTGATCCCATCTTAGTTGCTGATGTTGGCGGCACCAATGCCCGCTTTGCTTTAATAACTGCTTTTAATGAGCACACTAACCAATTTGTAATAGAGCACATTAATATTTTTCCTAGTGCTAATTTTGGTTCACTTGAAAGTGCGCTTGAGCAATATTTACAAACAGTCTCGCATATTACACCCAAACGCGCATGTTTAGCCGTTGCAGGTCCAATAAAAGCTGGGCAGGTACATTTAACCAATTTAGGTTGGCATTTTAGTGTTAGTGAATTTAAAACTCATTTTGATTTACAGCAACTAGAAGTCATTAACGATTTTGCTGCTTTTGCATATGCGGCTCCTTACTTAGATCCTAAACAAAATGTCATTGTTAAATCAGGTCAAGCTGATGACAATGCTAACATTGGTGTTATAGGTCCAGGTACTGGTTTTGGTGCCGCGTGCTTAGTTAGAACGTCGCAATCTACCGCTGTTTTAAGTTCAGAAGGGGGGCATATATCGCTTGCACCAGTTAATGAACTCGATACTTTACTATTAAATGAATTACGTAAAGATCATCCCCATGTTTCTATCGAAACTGTATTTTCAGGCCCTGGCATAACGCATTTATACAAAGCGATGTCTGCGGTTAAGGGTGTAACAGCTAAAAATTTAGATGCTGCGCAAATAAGTAGTCTAGCAAATAGCGGTGAATGTGCTGTGTGCGATGCAACGCTTAATCAATTTTGTGATTGGATCGGCAGTGTAGCTGGCGATTTAGCCGTTGTTTACGGTGCTTTAGGCGGACTATTTATTGGCGGTGGAATACTGCCTCGTATGCAAGCAAGACTTCTTGAGAGTCGTTTTGTTGAACGATTTTCTCAAAAGGGTATTATGTCGCAATACGCAGGGCAAATTCCTGTAATACTTGTAACACAAGATAATATTCCACTAATTGGTGCCGCAGCGTGTTTGCACAACAGCAAATAAGGAGCTTTCCTTGTTCGCATTTGGAAAAATAGAGTGATGAAAAAAGTAACAATAAACAGTGTGGCAAGTCATGCTGGTGTTTCTAAAAAAACCGTATCACGCGTTTTAAATAACGAGCCTAATGTTAGTGCTGCAACCCGAGAAAAGGTGCTTGCGGTATTTAAAGAACTCGATTACACCCCAAATCCAATTGCACGAGGCCTCGCACAAAATCGTAGCTTTATTATTGGGTGTCTTTACGATAACCCAAGTAAAAGCTACATTACTCGCGTGCAAACGGGTGCTTTAGAAGCATGCAAAGAAAATAACTATAATTTATTGATACATCCTTGTGAGTTTCGTGGTGAAGCCCTTATAAATAATATTGAGCAATTACTACAGACTTCTCGATTAGATGGCATTGTGCTAACACCTCCTTTTGGTGATTTTGCTGAGCTTGTTGCTTTTTTAAAATCTAAAAAAATCCCTTACGCAAGAGTTGCGTCAGCTTTACTTCAAGATGATTCTATTTCAGTTCGTAGTAATGATGAGCAAGGCGCATTTGAAATTACTGAGCATCTAATTAGCCTTGGGCATAAATCTATAGCGTTTATTAAAGGGCACCCGGATCACAGTGCCACTCAACAACGCTTTAAAGGCTACAGGCGTTCACTTGCAAGCCATGGAATAGAGTTTGATGAGCGCTTAGTAGAGGAGGGTAACTTTAGTTATCACTCAGGTGTAGATAGTGCACGCAGTATTTTAGATTTGTCTCCTAGGCCAACAGCTGTATTTGCATCAAACGATTACATGGCGGCAGCGGTATTAAAATTAGCTACCCAGCGCCAATTAAAAGTGCCTGATGACATTTCAATAGCCGGCTTTGATAATGCACCCATTGCACGTCATATTTGGCCTGGTTTAACGACTATTGCACAGCCCGTTGAAGAGATGACTAAACAAGCCGTAACTCAACTTATTTCACACATAGCTCAACCTCAAGAACAGCCGTATCAGGTAACGCTTGAGTCACGCTTGATTACACGCGAGTCTACCTCTGCGATAAAATAGAGTTAAAAACACTTTCACAGTAGCCCGAATATGAGTGACGCTTATTCGGGCTTTTTTTTGCTCTGAACTTGCTAAAATATACTTTGTGCCTAAAAATCAATTAGGTCATTATTCGGTCATGTTAAAATATTAAACTATTTTTGTTACCCGGGGTTGACACCGGTGTCATTGCTATGCGTTAATACAGTGACACCGGTGTCAGGGCTGTTGTGAGAGGCTCCCTGGTAGCGTACCTTTGAACGGGTAAATCAAAGATGCTCAGTACAGTTATTTACGTGGAGTCTGTAGTTGCTACTGAGCCTTTATCCTCTAACTAATAGAGATGAGTTAAATTATGTTACATCCTCGTATTCAAGAAGTTACCCAGCGCGTTATCGAACGCAGTAAAAATACCCGTCAAGATTATTTAGAACGTATTTCGCACGCAAAAAAACAAACAAGAGTTCGTGCCGGTTTAGGTTGCGGAAATATAGCCCATGTTATGGCTGCATGTAGCAGTGATGACAAAGCGCGCTTAAAGGCTGATGAGCAGCCAAATCTTGCTATTATCAACTCATATAACGATATGTTATCGGCTCATGTGCCATACAAAGATTACCCAGATTTAATTAAAGACATTGCTACTAAATACGATGCTACAGCACAAGTTGCTGGTGGCGTTCCTGCAATGTGTGATGGTGTTACGCAAGGGCGTGACGGCATGGAACTTTCGCTTTTTTCTCGTGATGTAATTGCTATGTCTACGGCAATATCGCTTTCACACGATGTGTTTGATGGTGTTTTTTGTTTAGGCGTTTGCGACAAAATCGTCCCGGGTTTATTAATTGGTGCATTGTCGTTTGGTCATTTACCTGTGTTCTTTTTGCCAGCAGGTCCAATGCAATCAGGTATTCCGAATAAAGAAAAAGCACGTATTCGTCAAAAATTTGCACAAGGTCTAGTAAGTCGCGAAGACTTATTAGAGGCTGAAAGCGCGTCTTACCACAGCGCAGGTACTTGTACGTTCTACGGTACTGCAAACTCAAACCAAATGTTAATGGAAATAATGGGCTTACACCTTCCAGGTAGTTCGTTTATTAATCCTTACACTGAGCTTCGCGATGGTCTTACAGGTAATGCTGTAGAAACTATGCTTAAGCAGCTTACAGATGATAAAGAAAGCCCGTGTTTAGCCGATGTGATCAGCGAAAAAACGATTATAAACGGTTTAGTAGGCCTGCTTTCTACAGGTGGTTCTACTAACCATGCTATTCATATTGTTGCGATAGCAAAAGCGGCGGGCATTCAGGTTACGTGGAAAGATATGTCTGATTTATCAGAAGTTGTACCACTACTTACACGTATTTACCCTAACGGCTCTGCAGATGTAAACCACTTTCAAGCAGCTGGCGGTATGGGTTTCTTAATGCGAGAGCTAGCAAGTGCTGGTTACTTGCACACAGACGTTAAAACAATGCTAGGCGATGGTTTAGCACCTTACATGACAGAGCCTCGTTTGGATAAAGACGATAGCCTGATCATGAGCAACTCAACCGGCCCAACTAAAGTTAAATGGGTAGATTGCCCAGCAAACTCACACGATGAAGAAGTACTTCGCCCAGTGAGTAACCCTTTTAGTAAGCAAGGTGGTCTGCAACTTCTAACGGGTAACTTAGGTAAAGCTGTTATTAAAGTGTCAGCTGTTGCTATCGAACATCAGGTTGTTACTGCTCCTGCAAAAGTATTTAGCTCACAAAGTGCTCTGCAAGATGCATACACGCGTGGCGAATTAAACCAAGACTTTATTGCCGTGCTAAAAGAGCAAGGTCCTAAAGCGAAAGGTATGCCAGAGCTACATAAATTAACGCCAGTAATGGCAACGCTTCAAGATGAAGGCTTTAAAGTAGCCATTGTTACTGACGGTCGTATGTCGGGTGCATCAGGTAAAGTACCAGCTGCTATTCACTTAGCACCAGAGGCAGTAGAAGGCGGCATTATTGCTAAAATCCGAGAAGGTGATTTAGTGACACTTGATGCGCCAAACGGAATATTAAAAGTACACGTTAGCGACGAAGAACTTGCTAAACGTGAAGCAGAACTTAGCCTGCCAAGTGCAACATTTGGTACAGGTCGCGAATTATTTACTGGATTTAGAAATATCGTAAGCAGTGCCGATTTAGGCGCGAGTGCTTTTGGACTTGAATAAATATTAGCCATACTGGGTAATGAGGAACAAGTAATGAGTATTGAAAAAATCTTAGCATCGGCACCCGTAGTGCCAGTGGTTGTAATCGAAAAATTAGAAGATGCAGCACCACTTGCAAGAGCGTTATATAACGGTGGCTTAAAAGCCTTAGAAATAACACTACGTACACCTATTGCTGCAGAAGCTGTAAAGCTGATGAAAGCAGAAGTACCTGAAGCCTATGTAGGTACTGGTACGGTAGTAGATAAAGCAAGTTTTGATCTTTCGGTTGCCGCAGGTGCAGATTTTATGGTGAGTCCAGGTGTGAGCGATGAGCTTATTGCTTTGGCTAAAACATCAGATATACCATTTTTACCAGGCGCTGCAACTGCAAGTGAAGTTATGCAACTTGCGTCGCATGGTTTTAAGTATTTAAAATTCTTCCCTGCAGAAGCTGCAGGCGGAACAGCAATGCTTAAATCAATCGGTGGCCCATTACCACATATTACTTTTTGCCCAACTGGCGGCATTAGCCTAGCAACTGCACCGAACTATTTAGCGCTTAACAACGTTATTTGTGTGGGTGGTACGTGGATGCTAGATAAACAACTAATTGAAAATAAAGACTGGCAAGCAATTGAAGCGCTTGCTCGCCAAGCAAGTGAACTTAAATAGGAGTCTAAAATGATTAATGTAGCAATTAACGGTTACGGCCGTATCGGTAGAAATGTTTTACGTGCACTTTATGAGTCAGCTCAAAACAGCGAAATTAAAATTGTAGCAATTAACGATTTAGCACCTGCTAACGTTAATGCACATTTAACGCAGTATGACTCAGTTCATGGTCAATTTTCTAAAAAAGTAACACTTGAAAATAACACCATGTTAATTGACGATGACGTAATTACGTTAACGCAAGAACGCGACCCTGCAAATTTACCGTGGAAAGCATTAAACGTAGATATCGTTTTAGAATGTACTGGTTTTTTCACTAAACGTGATGACGCTGCTAAGCACATTACAGCGGGTGCTAAAAAAGTAATCGTTTCTGCTCCAGGTAAAGATATGGATGCAACAGTGGTTCATGGTGTAAACAGCGATGTAATTAACGCTGATAGCCAAATCATCTCAAATGCATCGTGTACTACTAACTGTTTAGCACCACTTGCAAAAGCAATTAACGACACCGTAGGTATTGAAAAGGGGAGTATGACAACGATTCATTCTTATACGAATGATCAAAACCTATCTGACGTATACCACCCAGATCTATACCGTGCTCGTAGTGCAACTCAATCTATGATCCCAACTAAAACAGGTGCTGCGGCAGCTGTTGGTTTAGTATTACCAGAACTTGCTGGTAAATTAGACGGTATGTCGGTACGTGTACCAACAATCAACGTATCTTTAGTTGATTTTACGTTTATTACTAAGCGCGATACGACTGCAGAAGAAATCAATGCAATCATGAAAGAAGCATCAACGGGTTCAATGAAAGATATTTTACAATATAATGAGCTTCCGCTTGTTTCTATCGACTTTAACCATAACCCAGCGTCATCTATCTTTGATGCAACGCAAACTAAAGCCGATGGCAATCTAGTTAAAGTAATGGCTTGGTACGACAACGAATGGGGTTTCTCAAACCGCATGTTAGACCAAGTTAAAACATTAGGTGCGTTTTTATAATACAGCCCTAATGATGTAAAGTTTTAGCTTTATCCAACCAAGCCACGCATTGCGTGGCTTTTTTGCGTTTGGTTTATCTGTATATTTGCAACTCAGACTATAGAGGGAACTATTTGTATTTTTTATACCCTAAATTTTGTTAATATGTGGGTGTGTAAATCAATGGAATTTCGTTGTATTTAATCAACTCAACGAAGCAAGGAATAATAAAAATGATCAGAGCTTTATCACGAAAGGTATTTCGCACAAATCATCTTCAGATAGGTGAGGGCAACATAAGTGGCTACATAGCCTGCTTTTTAGCAATACTGAGTTGCTTAGGCGTATTAGCGTTTCACTTTCCTGAATACTTAACCACACCAGAACTGAGAAAAAGCTACAGTGTCGACTTTTTACGTCAGCTTATGTTTGCATCATTATTGGTCTCGGGCAGTTTAGGATTACTTAACTTTGTACGCAATACCAATAAGCGTTTAGGGGCTACAGCGTGGTTTTTTATTATTCTGGCAATTATGTTTGGCGGACCAAACGTTGAGGTAAACGAGTTTGCCACCGACACACCTTACATAGGGCTCGATTGGTTTATTTTAGATTTACTCGGCTCAACACTCATATTTATTGTTATTGAAAAGCTGCTACCCCATCGAAAAGAGCAAAAAATATTACGTAGCGAATGGCGAGGCGATTTAAATCACTTTTTTGTAAACCATTTAATTATTGGTTTTGTATTACTCGTTACTAACCACTTTGTGCATTATGGCTTTGGCTGGGCTGTATCATCTACAGTACAAGGTTATATAGAGCAAACACCATTTGTAGTGCAGTTGTTTTTAATAATACTCGTGGCCGATTTAATGCAGTATTGGGTGCATCGTGCTTATCACGAAGTTCCTTTATTATGGCGCTTTCATGGCGTACATCACAGTGCTAAAGAAATGGATTGGTTAGCGGGCTCTCGCCAGCATATTTTTGAAATACTCGTAACGCGCAGTTTAGTGCTCACGCCCATATTTGTACTTGGATTTTCACAGCAAATAATTAGTTTATACGTAATAATTGTGGGTTTACAGGCTGTGTTTAACCATGCAAATGTACGTGTGAAATTTGGTTGGCTAAAATACTTTATGGTTACACCGCAGTTTCACCATTGGCATCATGCGTCAGATAAAGCCGCGATTGACCGCAATTACGCTGCGCATTTTTCGTTTTTAGACTACGCGTTTGGTACTGCTGTTAAAGGCCAAAAAGAGTGGCCAGAAGCGTATGGTGTAGTCGGGGATTACATGCCGGTAGGTATGCTTAAACAACAGGTTTACCCATTTAAGCGCACTAAATGAGCTCGATTAATTTAATAAACATAAACTAAAAAAGTAGCAACGTGCTACGCGTTGCTCTTTTTTATGACTCTACTCAATTATATGTTCAGCTCTTCTAATAACTCAGTAAATGTAGGTCTTTGATTTAATGAAGGTTGCATAGCACACTTTGCCATATCGGACATTTCACCAAATAGCTCACTTTGCTTATCATCGCCGGTTACCGTGCCTAATAAGTCTTCAATTAAACAGCCCAAAGCTCTTACTTCTATCCACTCTAGTTGCTTTTGTTGATACTCACTTAGCATCGTTAAATTAGTTGCAGCACCAAAATCACCAAACAGAACGTCATGGTTTTGGTTAATCATAGTGTTATGCGCATAAATGTCGCCGTGACTTACTTTACGAACATGTAAGTGATGCAGTGTATTTACCATTTGCTGTGCAATTTTTAAAATAGCGTGAGTTGAGTAATGGCAATCATCATTAAAGGTATCACGCGTACAGGTTTCAAGGCTTGGAGGCAGACCTAAATTAGCAAAGCTTTTATCTATTAGCTCCATTACTAAACCTAACTGATCACTTTGTTCAATGTAGGCAAGTACTTTAATTAAATTAGCGTGATCGCCTGCTTGTAAGCAGCAATTTACTTCATCAAGCGGGTAGCCGTCGCTGGTAATTGCACCTTTAAATAATTTAATCGCTACAGCGCTATTAGCAGCTTGCGCTAAATGAATAACGCCCGATGCACCTTGGCCAATAACATGACTAAGCGTGTAATCGTCAAGAGGCTTATTTTCTAAGCTGCACTTTGTAAGGCACTGGGCTTTATTAAAATCGTTACCGGCAAACGCAAGCCAAGCAAGTTTAGGCAGTTCAAACAGCCAGTCGTCTACGTGTGTTAAGTTATTAGCGGAGAGCCTAACAAGCTCAAGGTTTTTACACTGCGCCATGCTACTTGGCAGTTGCTTAAGTTGATTGCCCGCAAGCGCGAGCTTTTTAAGCTGGGTGTAATTACCAAAGTCTTCAGGCAATTCGCTTAACGTATTATCGGTGAGTATGAGCCACTCAATATTTTTTGGCAGGCTGTTTAAAGCAAATTCAGAAATTTGGTTACCTTTAAACGCAACCATAATTAGAGCAGGGCATTTAGCTAAAACCTTAGGAATATGCTTAAACTGATTAAACGATAAAAACAAACGCTTAAGGTGTGTTAAACAGGCAAATTCATCAGGCAGTGTTGATAAGTTATTATTTGATAAATCGAGTACTTCAAGCGTGTCAGCTAAGCTAAAAATCTCTTCAGGGAATATTGTTAGCTCTTCTACTAATTGCAGGCGAGTAGCACCAACAAGTTTGCCACTTTTAAGCTCTGTAAGATTATTCATATATTTATACCACGTTCTAAAAATGAAAAAGCCAACATAGCTGTTGGCTTAAAGTCGTTCTAACTTACTAAATCGCTCTTTAGAATTGCGCGTTATGGTAAACGTTTTGTACGTCATCGCAATCTTCTAACATTGCTAAAAAGCGTTCCATAACTTCAACGTCTTCGCCCTCAATCGGCGTTTCAATTTGTGGCACAAAGCTAATTAGGTCTTCGTCAAATTCAGTCACGCCCATTTCTTCAAGCGCTGTACGTGTGTTGTTGTACTCTGTGTGAGGAGCAAAAACAGTGACTTTACCGTCATCAACTTCTACGTCAGTTACATCAACATCAGCCATCATTAATGCTTCAAGTACTGCTTCGTCGTCATCACCGTCAAATACAAAAATAGCAAGGTGATCAAATAAATGTGAAACAGAGTTTTGAGCGCCAATTTTAGCATTTGCTTTGGTAAAACAAACACGTACATCAGCAAAGGTACGCTTGTTGTTGTCTGTTAAACAGTCAACAATAATCATACAGTTACCAGGGCCGTAACCTTCGTAACGTGTTGCTGAGTAGTCTTCGCCGCCGCCGCCTTTTGCTTTGTCGATTGCGCGGTCAATAACGTGTGCTGGCACTTGGTCTTTTTTAGCGCGTTCAATTAAACGACGTAATGATAAGTTACCATCTGGATCTACACCGCCGTTTTTAGCACAAATATAAATTTCTTTGCCGTACTTAGAATAAACTTTAGTTTTAGCACCCGCAGTCTTAGCCATTGAATCTTTTTTGTTTTGGTAAGCTCTTCCCATCTGCGTTTCGCCTTAATATATGTAAATAATAGAATAAAATTATAATGCGTATTCTAAAGGTAAATGCATTCAAGGGCTAGTAAGTATTAAAACAGATTAGAACAGCCGCGTTTAAAAACCATCTAAAATACGTTTTATTGAGGCGTCTTGGTACTGACTTAAAGAAGGTTTAAGAGCAAATTTAACCCAATAAAAAGGCAACTCACTTAATGAGTTGCCTAATTGAGTAATATAATTACACGAGGCAAATTAATAGCCTCATATACTAGTTACCAAATACGTACACGTTCATCTTCAGGAAGGTATAACTCATCGCCTGGTTTTACATCAAACGCTTTGTACCATGCATCGTGGTTGCGTGGTGCTTGTGCTCTAAAGCGACCTGGGGCATGTGTGCCACCACGAAGTTGGTTAAGCATGCTTTGCTCAGTACGTTTTTCTTTCCATACTTGTGCCCACGCAAGGAAGAAACGTTGATCGCCAGTCACGCCGTCTATTACAGGCGCTTCTTTACCATTTAAACTTAGCTTGTAAGCGTGATAAGCCATCGACAAACCACCCACATCACCAATGTTTTCGCCAAGGCTATTTCGTCCATTTACAAAGTTACCTTCGATTGGCTCGTATTTACTGTACTGCGCAGCCAGTTGATCGGCTTTTTTGTCAAATGCAGCGCGGTCAGCATCAGTCCACCAATTACGTTGCACACCGTTTTCGTCTGATTTTGAACCCTGATCGTCAAATCCATGACCCATTTCGTGACCAATTACAGCGCCAATGCCGCCATAGTTTACAGCCGGATCGGCATTTGGATCGAAAAACGGCGGTTGTAATATCGCAGCCGGAAATACAATTTCATTAAACGAGCTATTGTAGTAAGCGTTTACGCGTTGTGGCGTCATGCCCCAGCGGTTACGGTCTGTTTTTTGTAGCTCTTTTTCAACACTTTCTGCGTGGAAAAACTCACGCATGTTTTTCACATTACCAATCAAATCGTTTTTAGTAATGCTTAAACCTTCATAAGACTGCCAAACATCGGGGTAACCAATTTTTGGTACAAATGCAGCCAGCTTAGCGCGCGCATTTACTTTAGTTGCATCGCCCATCCATTCTAGATTATCAATACGTTCACCAAGGGCTGTACGAAGGTTTTCAACCAGCTCTGACATTTGTTGTTTTGATGACTCAGGGAAGTAACGCGCTACGTATATTTTACCAATAGCAAAACCAAGCGAACTTGTGCCCGACATTTCACTTATTGCACGTTTCCAACGAGGGCGAGGCTCTTGCTGTCCGTTTAGTTCTTTACCAAAAAAAGCAAAGTTAGTATTAAATACGTCTTCTGATAGTAAACCTGCGTTACCGCTAATAGCGTGATACGTTAGGTAGTCTTTCCATACTGCAATATCTTCTTGATTGATTAGCTCAATCATCGCTTTTATTGGTTCAGGCTGAGATACATTTAACTGAGGTACTTTATAACCTGTTTGCGCAAAATATAAATCCCAGTTAAAGCCAGGATAAGCAGTGCTTAAATCGGCACGTTCAACTTGGTTTAAGGTTAAATCGCGATTACGACGCTTTTCACGTGGCCAATGACCTTGTGCAATTTTGGTTTCAAGATCAACAATTGCTTGAGCGCGCTCAGCGGTATTTTCGACTCCTGTAAACTCAAGCATGTCAGCAATGTGAGCAACGTAAGCTGCTCGGGTTTTTACAAAGCGCTCAGCGTCTTCAAGGTAGTAAGAGCGATCTGGTAAGCCTAAACCACCAGCACCTAGTGACATTTCATATTTGTTAGGGTCTAGGCGATTAAACCACATACCGCCGCCAAAAGGGGCTTTATTACCGGTTAACCAAGACTTACCAAACATTTCAGCTAAATCGTCAGTCGACGATATATCATTAATTTCACTTAACAATGGCTTAATAGGCGCTACACCTAGTTTATTAAGTGTTTCGGTATCCATATAGGCATTGTAAAAATCAGCAACGAGTTTTTCTTCTGCGTTTAAATCTTTACGTGCGGCTATTTCTTCAATAATAGCTTTAACATCGTCTTCACTGCGCTCAGCTAATCCTGAAAATGCACCGTAGCGGGTTTTATCTGCAGGCATTACGTAGTTGTCATACCACGTGCCACTGGCATACATAAAAAAATCATCGCCTGGTTTAACGGCTTCGTTGCGGGCTGTTAAATCAACACCAAAACTACCTAACTCTGCTTTCTCTGCTACTGCTGCAGTGGCTACTTTAGGTTGTTGCTCGTCTGTTTTTGTTGTTTGCGGCTTTGAACAACCGGTAATAAATGTGGCAGCTAATGCTGCGGCAATTAAACTCTTTTTCATTACTTACTCCTGAGTATCACTGATTGAATTAAAGCAGCAGTGAATCATTTTTATTGTTACGAATATTTAACTTATCGATTGTTATTGATATTAATCAGACAAACAAACCTTTTGAGGTGAATCACCACAGTGCTCGATAAAACTAATATAGAGGAAAAGAGAAAGGCTAATAGGCGCTATAAAAGCTTTATTTAGCTCGAATACTTGAAAGTATCCGAGCTAAGAGGGGTCACACACTATTTATTTTTTATGCTGAAGCTCCCACATACGGGCATATTCTCCGGCGAGTGTAAGTAACTCATCGTGCTTACCTTGCTCAATAATTCGTCCGGCTTTGAGCACAATAATGGTGTCTGCATCGGTAATAGTAGAAAGGCGATGGGCAATAACAATACTCGTATGGTTACTGGCAACTTCACGCATTGCAGCAAGTATTGCTTGCTCAGAATGAGAGTCGAGTGCAGATGTTGCTTCATCAAAAATTAAAATAGGGGACTTTTTCAAAATAGCACGTGCAATGGCAATACGCTGTTTTTCGCCGCCAGATACTTTTAAACCACGTTCACCAACCAGCGTTTTATCGCCTTTATCGAGTGTTGCTATAAAGTCTTTTAAATGCGCCATAGCAATGGCTTCGTCAATTTCTGCATCGCTTGCTGATGGTCTACCGTAAGCGATATTTTCACGAATCGTGGTGTTAAACAACACGGTATCTTGCGGAACTATTGCAATGGCTTTTCGTAAACTATTAAGTGTTACTGAGTTTATTGCTTGATTATCGATACTAATTTCACCAGCGCTTACATCATAAAAACGATAAAGCAGTCGCGCTAATGAACTTTTACCTGCACCACTGGCACCAACAATGGCTACTTTGCTGCCAGCTTTAACACTAAAGCTAAGGTTATTAAGGATCGGGCGGTGCGCATCGTAACTAAAATTTACATTATTAAATGTTATTTCACCTTGGCTAATATTGAGCTCTTTAGCATTAAGTGCATCGGTTATTTGTGGTTTTTTGTTAAGTAGCCCAAGCATGTTTTCAAGGTCGGTTAGGGCGCGTCTTATTTCGCGGTACACAAAACCTAAAAAGTTAAGTGGTAAAAATAGCTGAATCATATACGCGTTAATCATCACAAGTTCACCAATAGAGAGTGTACCTGCAACTACCTCGGTTGAGCCCAACCACATTAAAGCGGTAATAGCACAAGCGATAATAAGTGCTTGGCCTGAGTTAAGAGCGAGCAACGACATTCTATTTTTTAAACGGGCTTTTTCCCAGTTTGCTAAAAAGGTGTCATACGTTTTAGCTTCAAACTGTTCGTTATTAAAATATTTTACAGTTTCATAATTAAGCAAGCTGTCTATTGCGCGGGTATTACTTTGATTGTCGGCAGAATTTGCTTCTCTAATAAAGCGGTTTCTCCACTGAGTAACCACCACAGTAAAGGTAATATAAATAGCGACTGCCAGTAATGTAATAAGCGCAAACCAAACAGAAAACAACGTGCCAAAAATAATCGCTACGGTCAGTATTTCAAACAAAGTAGGTACAATGTTAAACATTAAAAAACGCATTAAAAAACTTAACCCGCTAGTACCGCGTTCTATATCGCGGCTAATGCCACCGGTTTGCCTATCTAAATGAAAAGCCAGCTCAAGTGAATGCAAATGCTTAAATACCTTTAAACCAATATCGCGCATGGCGTGCTCGGTTACGCGAGAAAATACAGCATCTCTTATTTCACCTAAAAATACGCTAGCAAAACGAAGCGCACCGTACATCAATAACAATAAAGCAGGAATAACTAACAGTGGGTTAATCGACTTATCTACCGAGTCTATTATTTCTTTAAGCGCCCAAGGCATTAAAAGCGTGGCACCTTTTGCGCCAATAAGCGCCATAAGTGCAATAAAAACACGGCCTTTAAATTTTGTAAGGTAGGGCCACAGTGTTTCTACACTTTGGCGTAAATTCATGGCGTCTGGTCGTTTTTCACTGCTTTGTCTGGGGCGCATTAAAAGTCTCAGTAAAATTAAATTAGATAGTAAATAGCTAAGGGCTATTGTATTTCAAATACTAGCCCTTATATACTACGCATCCCTTATTTTAGTTTTAAAACGTGAATGTTTAAATTTAGAGTGTTTTTAACTGCCTTTTTGCTACTTGCTGCACTTTTTAGTGTGCAGAGCAATGCTATGGGCGCCTCACAAAATTTAAATATCAATGTTAGTACGCAGGTTTCGCTTACTGATATTGCCGATTTAACTAAAATACAGCCTATTAGTAAGTCTGTAGATATTCCGCAACATAAAAAAACGCATCAAACCGATTTTGACGCGCACCAACCAAGGTTAACTGCCAATAATTCATCATTGTTTTTGCACACTGTTCAAAGTGAGCCAGAATACGATGTGGTTTTTGAATTTTTTGCTCAAAATCTTGTTAGGCATATATTTTTAAAACCACGCGCTGTTAACCCTATAGAACCTTGGTATACGTTTGTAACTAATAGTAAAAAGTCGCGTTTGAGTGGCTGGAAAGACGTTAACTTACTCTACAAAGCTGTAACTACCTACCACGCTTAATTTTCCTTATTTAATTTTATTAGGTTTTAACTTTTAAAGTTTTAGCCTGCAGATTAATTGTGCTTTTAAAAAGTACGTTGCTAGCATTCCTGGCAATAAGGATTCAACATGTTAAGTTTTAAAAAAGATAAAAAGCCGTCTACGGCTAAGTTCAAATTAAGCTATATAGCCATGCTAATTGTATTGGTTTTATTAGCTATCAGCGCATTACCAAACCTATATCCAAATAAATCGTGGTTGCACGTAAGTAGTACGCCGCACAGCGAAACGCAATCTTTACCGAGCACTAAAACGCTAGTTACTTTTTTAAATAAACAAGGGCTAGAGGTTGAGCAGGGTTTAGATAAGCAATCCACTATTAATATACTTTTAAACGAGCCAACTAAAAGCGCTCAGGCGCAAGCGGCTATAAAAGCGCAATATCCAAACACGCAAGTTAAAATTGTTGAGCATGCAACCAGCCCAACATGGTTACAAGATTTTGGTTTATCACCAATAAAGCTGGGCCTTGATTTAAATGGCGGTGTGCTATTTGTACTAGACGTAGATTTAGATAAAGCCGTTGATGAGCAATTAGTCAGTGCGTATCAACAAGCTAAATCAATCATCATTAAGCAAAAAGCACATGGCGTAAAAGCGCAGCAAACTCAGCAAGGGTTTGAAATAAACGCATTGCCTAATGCAACCGACAAGTTAACCCCCGTTATTGAAGAGCTACAAAGCCGATTTGCTAATTTAGCCGTTGTAACAAGCAATAACGGCAGCGTTAAAACTGCCAAATTTAGTTATTCGGAGCAAGGCCGCAGCAGCTTTGATAAAGAAGTAATGGGGCAAACACTCACAACCCTTCGTTCACGTATTGAAGAGTTAGGCATTACCGAAGCGGTAACACAGCGCCAAGGAAAGCACCGCATTCGTATAGAGCTACCAGGCGTGCAAGATCCAACCGAAGCAAAACGTATTATTGGTGCAACAGCATCGCTTGGTTTTTATCAATTAAAAGAAATTGGCGGGCAAATATTTAATATGCAATCGGGCGGAACCATAAAGCTCGATCCTGTGCCAATTTTTACAGGGGACCATATTAATAATGCAAACATAGGCCGCGACGATTGGGGTAAACCACTTGTACAACTGAGCCTAGACGGCCAAGGCGGCGATGCAATGTCGGCGTTTTCAAAAGCCAATATTGGTAAGCCAATGGCGACGGTTTACTCTGAGTATTCTCAAAACGCTAAAGGCGAAGTAGTTAAAAAAAGCGAAGTTATTAACGTTGCCAATATTGCTCAGCATTTAAGTTCGCGTTTTAGTATTACCAATATGAAAAGCCAACAAGCGGCAGCCGATCTGGCATTATTACTACGTGCAGGCTCGCTTACAGCACCCGTTACAATTGTGCACGAACAAACAATAGGGCCAAGCCTCGGCAGCGAAAATATTAGTAATGGCTTAGCCGCGCTTATGTTAGGCATGGGTATTACCCTTGCATTTATGGCGCTTTGGTATCGTCGTTTAGGCCTTATTGCAAACGTGGCACTTATATTAAATTTAACGTCGCTTGTGGGCTTAATGTCATTATTACCAGGGGTTGTGTTAACGCTTCCGGGTATCGCTGGCCTGGTGCTAACCATAGGTATGGCGGTAGACACTAACGTAATAATATTTGAACGCATTAAAGAAGAACGTCGCCAAGGCCGTGCACCATATCAAGCTATTCAAGAGGGGTATAAACAAGCCGCAAATACAATATTTGATGCCAATATAACGACCATGATCACCGCACTTATCTTATACGGCATAGGCTACGGGCCCGTTAAAGGTTTTGCCATTACATTAGCATTGGGACTTTTAACGTCTGTATTTACAGGTGTGTACGTATCAAAAATATTAAGCCAAACGTTGCATTTAAAAATGGGTAAAAAAGCAGGAGTAAAAGCACATGCTTAATTATTTTTTGAAAGGTGAAAAGGGTACACGTTTACGTTTTATGGGCATGCTTTTAAGCGCCATATTAGTGCTGTTATCAGTATTTACGCTTACGCAAAAAGGTCTAAATTTTGGCCTAGATTTTACCGGCGGTTATTTAACTGAGTTTACAACCAGCCAAAGTGTTGAGCTAAAAGAGCTTCAATCGTTTATTGCTAAAAATCACAATGGTGAGTTTGAGCTAACCGCGCAAGGTAATAGTCATTTTCAATTAAGAGAAGCGCCAAGTGCATCAACAACAGCTAATAGCCCTGATTGGCAAAGCGCCGTTACACAAAACGATTATATAAACGCACAGGTATTATCGTCAGCTTATATTGGCTCACAAGTGGGCGATGAGTTATTTGATCAAGGCTGTTTAGCAATGTTTGCTGCAATGATTGCGGTAATGATTTACCTTGCAGTGCGTTTTGAATGGCGCTTAGCCGTTGGCTCTGTGGTAGCGCTAGTGCACGATTTAATACTCGTACTTGGGTTATTTTCACTATTACAAATTGAATTTAACCTAACCGTGCTGGCAAGTTTACTGGCTATTATTGGTTACTCACTTAACGACTCAATAATAGTAGGGGATAGAGTACGTGAGCTTTTACGTGTTCAATCAAACAATGTACTTAGCCCAGCGACCATTATTAATAATGCTATTAAAAGCACACTAACGCGCACCTTAATTACGTCGGGTACTACACTTGCAACGGTTGCGAGCGTTTGGTTACTTGCAGGCGCACCACTGCAAGGCTTTGCTATTGCATTATTTACCGGCATTGTAGTGGGTACGTTCTCGTCTATTTGTATAGCGGCAACCTTGCCGGAACTATTGGGCTTAAGCGCTAAAAACTACGAAGTTAAAGTAGATGCCCACACGCAAACATTATTAGATATGCCATAAGGTTTTTAATAAAACACAAGTAAAGAGCTGCACCAACCAACGGCTCTTTGTTAGTTTAATGCAAATTTAAGCCCCGCTAGTATTCCCACCAAGCTTGCGGGGTTTAAAACAATGGTTTTAAGCCCCGCAAAAATGTTAAACTAGCTGCCTTATTTTTACAGCCTGTATTGTACTAATCCCCATGAATAAAACCCACGTAATCGAACACCTTCGTTTTGCGCTAGAAGCGCAGCTTACAACAGCAAAAGTAGCGGCAAAAACTGCGCACGACACCGCCACACATGAAGAAAACATAGCCGAAAATAAATACGATACTCTAGGGCTCGAAGCCGCTTATTTAGCACAAGGCCAAGCCCAGCGCGTAAACGATTGCTATAAAAGCATAGAATTGTTCGAACCTGCCTTTAATGAAAAACCAACCGACAAAATAGCTATCGGTTCGCTGGTATGTTTAGAAGATGATAACGCAGCCCAAAAATGGTTTTATTTAGGCCCTGCAGCTGGTGGTTTAACAGTAAACGTTAAAAAGCACGCAATTGCTGTTGTAACACCCGGCGCACCAATGGGTAAGCAGTTATTAAATAAACAGATTGATGATGAAATTACGTTAACAATTGCAGGTAAAGCCCACGAATATGTGGTGGTAGAGATCTTATAAAGCTTTGGTTTTTTAAGAGAAGCGTTTGCTGGCAGAGCCATACCAACGTAATAATCGCTTATTTATATTCATAAATTAATTGTCGGATGGCATGGCTTCACCATTTATCCAACCTACAGCTATGCTTTTATAGCGTAACGTGGTGTGTATTTCAATTTGTGCAAAGGCATATAATGAGAAGTACCTAATAGTTTAAAATGAGCAGGGTTGACGTTAGGTGCTTCCTTTTTAATTGATTTTAGTGGTTATACAGCCTCGTTAGTTATATTTTCCAAGTTGGCTACTCGGTGCTACTATAGTGATACATTTGTTTGGGGATTATTATGAGAGTAGAACTAGTAACAACATTGAAGCGTCAAGCAACGAAGATATTATCTGAACTTCATTCCTCTAAAGAACCTGTGTTGATAACTGAACATGGACAACCATCTGCATACTTAGTAGATGTTGATGATTATGAATTTATGCAAAAGCGTATGCAAATTCTTGAGTCTCTTGCAAAAGGAGAGCAGGCAATAAGTCGTGGTGAAACCATGTCGAATGTTGAAGCTAAAGATAAAATGAATAAATGGCTGAAATAATTTGGACTAATCCAGCTTTGGATGATCTTAACGATATCGCTGAATATATCGCATTAAGCAATTTGCAGTCAGCGAAAAAATTGGTTTCCAAAATATTTGAAAAAGTTGAACGTCTCAAACCCTTTCCTGAATCAGGTAAAAAACCAATTGAGTTAGCTAACCTAAATTATCTTGAACTGGTCGTGAATCCTTGTCGTATATTTTACAAAAAAGATAACAATAAAGTATATATTTTGCACGTAATGAGACAAGAGCGAGACTTACGAAAATTTTTGTTGCTAACGCAATATACAGCTAACAAGTAGGTAATCCCTGAGTGAAATTAGTATGACCCCCATACTAATTATTATAAAAAGCAATTATTAAAAAGCCATCCAAACATCTATCAAAATTCCAACCTAACCAATATAAGAACTAAATTATGGTTTTTTTATTAAAAAAATTGCTACACACGTTCCTTAAGTGTTTAATATACCGTACATAAATAATATGGAGGTTGAAATATGAGACATAACAATTGGTCTTGCTCTAAGTGTAATAATAACGAATTTGATACCGGTGAAATAAGAGTTTCGGGTGGCTTTTGGTCAAGAATTTTTGATGTTCAAAATAAAAAGTACACCGCTGTGACATGCAGTCGATGTAGTTTTACTGAATTTTATAAAGGTTCATCATCAACACTTGGTAACGTATTTGATTTCTTTACTGGGTAATCAAAGCTTAAAAAGCACTTTAACTGAAATGTAAACTGATCAGTTCAAGAGATACCTCCTCATTAAGGTGAGGAGGTTAAATGCTTAAACACACCTAAGCGATAATTCACCTTATTAAATGTAGGTGGACCTTTAGATATACACCAACTAATAGCAGTTAAACAAAATCTATTACACGCACTAATAATAAGCTTCAATAACAGACCATAAGGCTTGGATGAATTTATTTTTATGATTTTTCATCTAACATCCTTATATTTTAAATATCTAATTTTAGGTAGCTTTTTTCACAAACTTTGCTGTTACCATCATTTCGCCAATGCCTTCTACTTTACAATCAAGTTCGTGATCTTTTTTATCAAGCACTCTTCTAACTACCGCTTTGGTGCCAATTTTAATTACTTGCGAGCTGCCTTTAATTTTTAAATCTTTGGCTACTGTCACTTTGTCACCATCATTTAGCAAAGTGCCATTGGCATCTTTAACTAAAATTGCGTCTTCATCGCTTGTATTATTAGGGTTCCACTCATGGGCGCACTCGGGGCAAACAAGCAGTTGTTGGTCCTCGTAAACATATTCACATTGGCATTTTGGGCAAGCAGGCAGCGACATTTTTAACTCTCATAAGGTACTGTTTTGCGTATTTTAATCTGCGTTATTAGTTAATCAATATTTTTTATCTTCACGCTAAAAATATCTCGTTTGTGCGTTTTTAAAAAAGGGCATATAAAGCACATGTCGCTTAAGCAATTTAAGCGCTAACTCGTACAGTAGGTACCTGTTAAAGCACCCATCATATTAAGTGATTCGCGCAATGCCCACTTAGTACGATGGGTGTTTCTATTTATAATGCTTAGTATTTTACTAAGCATGCTTTTTATATTTTGACTTAACTAGGAAAAGTCGTGTTTAAAACCTTAATTGTGGTTGATAACAACGAGCAAACGCTTGCTCAATCGTTCGAAAATGTAATTACGTTTAATACCTACTTACGTGATTACCCAAAACATAACGAACCAAAAACACGCATTATTAATCTGTGCGACTCAAGCCAATACTTGAGCAAAGGTTACTATTGCTCGTTACTTGCAGAGGCGCGCAAGCACCAAGTTTTACCCAGTGTAAAAACCATTAATGCTCTTCGTAGTGGCCAAGCACCTATGTTAAATGTGAGCCAAATAGATGGCACACTTTACTTTGGCAATGCCCAAAATGATTTACAATCAAAAGCAGCAAAGTCGGTATTTAAACAATACCCAGCGCCTATTTTATTTGTTGATGAGCAAGGCTTATTACAACAAGGCTCGATGTCGTCTTTAAGCGAGCAACAGTACAGCGAATTTGTAGCCAAGCTAGATAACTTTACTAAAACGCAGTGGCGTATTAGTTCGGTACAACGTCGTTTTAGATGGGACATGGCAATACTTGTTGATCATAACGAAAAAGTACCACCGAGTGATAAAGACGCCATTGCACGTTTTATTAAAGCAGCGGCTAAACATGGTATTAATGCACAAGCATTAAGCTTTGACGAAATTGATAACATTGCCCAGTTTGATGCGTTATTTATTCGCCAAACTACAGCGATTGACCATCCAACGTACCGCCTTGCAAGCAAAGCGCAAAGCCTGGGTTTAGTGGTTATTGACGATGCTGAGTCTATTTTACGTTGTTGTAATAAAGTGTATTTACACGATGCTTTTAATTATCAAAAAGTGCCAAGTTTAAAAACGGTTGTAGTGGCTGATCAAGCAAATGAAACGCTTGAGCAATTAGAAGAAGCGTTTACGTATCCGCTTGTTTTAAAAATGCCTGAAGGGTCGTTCTCAAAAGGTGTGTTTAAAGTTTCAAACCGTGATGAGCTTGCCGCTAAGCTTACAGAGCTGTTTGAATATAGCGCATTAGTGCTTGCACAAGAGTACATGTATACCGAATACGATTGGCGAGTGGGTGTGTTAAATGGCCGTGCAATTTATGCATGCCGCTATTTAATGGCGCGTAACCATTGGCAAATTTATAACCACGACGCGAAACGGTTTTTCTCTGGCGGCTTTGAAACTCTACCAACCTTTGAGTTACCAAAAGCGGTATTAGATGCAGCTTTAAAAGCATGTAAAACAGTGGGTAGGGGTTTATATGGCGTAGATGTTAAAGAGCATCAAGGCAAAGCATACGTGCTTGAAGTAAACGATAACCCAAGTATTGATCACAAAGTAGAAGACGGCTATTTAGGCGACGAGTTATACATGATCATTATGGATGAGTTTAAACAACGCTTAGAAGCACGAGGCCGTGGGTAATAACATGAGCAACCTTGTTATTCGAAAGGCGCTTGGCAGTGATTTAACTGCACTGATTGACGTTGAAAACGTTTGCTTTAATAACGACAGACTTAGCCCGCGCAGTTTAAAGCGCTGGCTAAGTGCTAAGCACGGTATTTTACTCGTTGCAGAAAATGGCGAGCAATTATGCGGCTATGGGCTAGTGTGGTGCCATAAAGGGACTCGTTTAGCGCGTTTATATTCGCTTGCTGTTTTACCAACTATGCAAGGTAAAGGTATTGCAAAAGCACTGCTTACTAGCCTTGAAAAAGAAACGTATGAGCGCGCTCGGCTGTACTTGCGCTTAGAAGTGGCTGTAAATAACGAAAGTGCGATTGGGCTTTATACAAGTTTAGGTTACAGGGTATTTGGTCAATACAGCGATTATTACGACGATCACAGTGACGCACTACGAATGCAAAAAAACATTCGACAAACAAGTGAGTTAAAAGTGGCGCGTTTAACGCCGTGGTATCAGCAAACAACTGAGTTTACGTGCGGACCTGCTGCGCTATTAATGGCAATGGGCGCACTTGAGCCTACAACTGAGCTTACTCAATCACATGAGTTAGCACTTTGGCGTGAAGGCACCACTATTTTTATGACATCGGGTCATGGTGGTTGCCATCCATTTGGTTTGGCACTTGCCGCTCATAAGCGTGGATTTAAAAGCGAGGTAATGGTTAATACCACCGAGCCTTTGTTTTTAGATGGCGTACGCAACGAAAACAAAAAAGTGGTACTTGCCACCGTGCATCAACAATTTGTAGATGGTATTGCACAGGCAAAAATACCGCTTACGCATAAAGATGTAGAGCTTGAGCATATTGAGCAGTGGTTAAGTAAAGGCTTTAGTGTGCTGTTATTAATTAGCACATATAGTTTTGATGGTAAAAAATCGCCACATTGGGTGTGTGTAACGCACCTTGATGAGCACTGCGTGTATGTTCACGATCCGTTTTGTGAGCCCGGTAACGATAAACAGCTCGCAATAGATTGCCAGTATGTACCTATTGCACGAAGTGATTTTAGTAAAATGTCAGCGTTTGGTAGCCAACGTTTAAGAACGGCGGTGGCTATAGCTAATAAAATATAAGGTTAACAGTGACTTTTTTAGATTTAATTGATGTAGCCCCGTATTCGTGGGCAGCTATTGGTACTGCGGCTTTTTGCGGTGCCATTATTGGTATAGAGCGCCAGTTGCGCGGCAAACCTGTAGGTATTCGTACCTCTGCGTTAATAACTTTGGGTACGTATTTGTTTTTATCCACTGCGTTTAATTTACAAGGGGATGTAATAGATCATTCTCGTGTAGTTGGGCAAATAATTACAGGTATTGGCTTTTTAGGGGCAGGCGTTATGCTCGCAAAAGATGGTGCGGTAGTTGGCGTAACCTCTGCTGCAACCATTTGGGTGCTTGCATCAATAGGCGTTATGATAGCGACCGAAAACCTTGGCGCTGCAATAAAACTCTCGGTGCTGGTGGTCGGTATTTTATACGGTGTTGACGTACTTGAGGCTAAATTTAAAAGCTTAAGCAAAGGCGTACACACTAAAGTAAAAAACTATCAAAAGCGCTATTATCGAAAGGAATTTAACGACACAGAACGCCACTAAAAGTGGCGTTTTTTAGTGCTATTGAAATTAGTACTACTCGAACAAGCACTATAATTAGCCAAATAACTTTCGTCTAACTACTTTTCTATAACCACTGGGTGTTTGGCTTAATACTTTTTTAAATACGCGGGTTAAATGCCCTTGGTCGTTATATCCCACTTCTAAAGCCACTTCTTGAATTGATAAATTTGATGATGCTAATAACTCTTTTGCGCCTTCTACGCGTAATTGTTGCCAATACTCAATAGGGCTTTGGTTAGTGGCGGCTCTAAAACGGCGGGTAAAAGTACGGTAGCTTAAGCTAAATTGGGCAGCGACTTCTTGCAAGTTTAGCTCGGTGGCTAAATTAGTTTTTAGCCAAAATTGAATTTGCGCAATTAGCTCGTCGGGGTGGCGGTCTACTGCGCCTTCTAAGTAGCGTTGATCTTCATAGGGTTTACGTATTTCGTGCGAAAAATTACGCTCTACATGCTGCGCGGCAGCTTTTGTGTAGTATTGGCTAATAATATGTACGATCACATCTGCAAGGGCATTAAGACTGGCCACCGTATACATTCGCTCTGATTGGGTTATAAAAAAGTCGGGCTTTAGGTGCACCTGCGGGTAGTCATGGCTAAATTGTTTGGCGTAATGCCAATGGGTGGTAGCAGGGTGGCCATCAAGTAAGCCAGCCTCTGCTAATAAACAGTTGCCAGTGCCTACACCAATTATATGGCTGCCTGCGCTAAAGCTTTCGCTTAGCCAATCAACTATTTCTTGACTTGTTCGCACCACTGGCCGTGGGTTTCGCCAAATACCCGGCACTATAATCAAATCGCTGTAGGGCGCGTTAGTTGTTATGCAATCAGGATTTATAGCAAGGCCTGCGCGGGTGGGTATAGATTCAGTACTTTTAGCCACTAAATTTATAGCAAGTGGCCTAAAGCTTTGCTTATCAAGATGTCCTTTAGCAAAGGCCTCGCCGGCTCTTAGCATTTCTATAGGCAGCGTTAAACTAGTCACTAATAAATGCGGATATACCGCTATAGCAATGTTTAGTGGTGGATTAGTGTTTTTTTCAGTCATATAAATGCTCCGACCAGTACGTTTTGGCCTTTTGTGCTGAATATTTGGCTATTAAAGCACAATGTATGGTTCATAATCCATTTAAACTGCTTCTTCTTCTAATAACACGTTTTTTAAAGGTAAATTATGACTGCATTACCCGTTATAGTAGGCATGGGTGGCATTAACGCCGCTGGCCGTACTTCTTTTCATCAAGGTTATCGCCGTATCGTGTTAGATAGTTTAAATGCTCAAGATCGCAGTGAAACATTTTTAGGCCTGGCCACACTGATGAATCTAGTAAGTGTTGTAAACGGCCAATTACAAGATACTCAAGGTAATAATGTTGAGCAAAGCGACATAGAAGCACGTTTTGGTGAGCAAATTATTGCTGGTACGCTTATTCGTAAAATTGAAAAAGAACACTTTGATGCCGATGCCACACCGTGGCAGCAAAAAATGACGCTAAACGCATCAAGCGATAACGCAATTGTGTTTGAAACGCGCGCTCGCGACTTACCTACACCTGTTCCAGCTAGCTGGCAAGTTGAAGAACTTGAAGGCAAAAAAGTAAAAGTAACTATTGCAGCCGACTTAGATGTTAAGCATGACTCAACACGTGATAATCCAATTAAATCTGCAGGGCAATTCCCGACAGGGTTTGATCCGTCTGTTATGTATAACAGCCGCTATCAGCCTCGTGGTTTGCAAGCTACTATTTTTGCAGCTACCGATGCTATTAAATCAACAGGGCTTGATTGGCAGCATATTATGAATAGCGTAGAGCCAGATAAAATTGGTACCTATTCAGCATCGGTAATTGGCCAAATGGACGACAAAGGCCTAGGCGGTTTAGTAAAGGCGCGCCAACAAGGCGACCGTGTTAGTACTAAGCAGTTAGCACTGGGTTTAAATACAATGTCGACCGACTTTATTAACGCGTATGTTACGGGCAATGTAGGGACTACGTTTTCGACCTCGGGGGCCTGTGCTACGTTTTTATACAACTTACGTGCAGCGGTTAACGACATACAGGCAGGGCGTACACGCGTTGCGGTTGTCGCAAGTGTTGAGTGTGCTATTACACCAGAAGTGATTGAAGGCTTTGGTAACATGAGCGCACTTGCAAATGTCGAAGGTTTGCGCCGTTTAGATAACTTATCAAGTGATGAAGAACCAGATTATCGCAAAAGTAGCCGACCATTTGGCGACAACTGCGGCTTTACATTAGGTGAAGGCGCACAAGTTGCTATTTTAATGGACGATGCTTTAGCCCTTGAACTAGGCGCCGACATTATGGGCTGCGTACCGGATGTATTTGTAAATGCAGATGGCATAAAAAAATCAATTACGTCACCTGGCCCTGGTAACTATATTACCATGGCTAAATCGGCTGCTTTAGCAACGAGCCTTTTAGGCAAAAAAGCCTTGCAAGAACGTAGCTTTATTTTAGCGCATGGCTCAAGTACACCGTTAAACCGCGTAACAGAGTCGTTGATATATCACAAAGTGGCACAAACGTTCGCTATTGATAATTGGAAAGTGACAGCGCCAAAAGCCTATGTTGGTCATACTATAGCTCCTGCAAGTGGCGATCAATTAGCGATAGCTTTAGGTGTATTTAGCCATAATATTATGCCGGGTATTACCACAATTGATAAAGTGGCTGATGATGTTTACACCGATCATCTTGATATTCGTAATAGCCATTACGAATGCGCCGATATGGATATTGCTTTTATAAATTCAAAAGGCTTTGGCGGTAACAATGCAACAGCTACCGTACTTTCACCAAAAGTAACAATGCAAATGCTCGCTAAGCGCCATGGCGATGAAGTTATGAGTAGTTACGCGCAGAAAAACGTGGCAATTAAAGCCGCGCAACAAACGTATCAAGCTCAAGCTGATTTAGGCCAATATGAGCTTATTTACCGCTTTGGCGACGGACTTATTGACGACAACGACATTGTAATAGACGAGCAAAGTATTCAGTTACCTGGCTTTGAAAAAGCAATTACGTTTAGCACAACAAATTCCTATCAAGATATGTTTTAAGCACACATACTTGTTAGCAAGGCGCTTTTTAAGCGCCTTTTTTAATGCCTATTAAGTAATGCACTCATAAAAAATATTCAACAGCTTGTATTTAATGGGATGTACGATAGTGATATTTTGTTAAATATGAGAATTGGTACAGATCCACAAACAGACCTATTTATCCGCTCTAAATCGTTCTAAAATTCACAGCGAAACTATTTGTTGTATTCATACTTAAGGTGTTCAATGCTCACGCCGAGCTTATCAAAAACAAAAACAAAAACCACGGGACGCTGACAGTTGAAACAGTTACCTCAATCTATGACGGTGACACCTTTCGCGCCAATATCGCGGATTTGCATTCTCTGATAGGGGAGCGAATTGGTATTCGTGTAGCGGGTGTCGATACGCCAGAAATGCGCGGTAAGTGTAAGCAAGAGAAAGACCTCGCTCGCCAAGCTAAGCAAGTAACAGTTGAAGCTTTACGTTCGGCAAAGGTTATTGAGCTTAGAAATACGAAACGTGGTAAGTATTTTAGAATAGTGGCTGACGTATACGTGGACAACAAAAACCTGACTGACATTCTAATCAGCTCAGGCTTAGGTGTGGCCTATGACGGTGGTACTAAAGCGAAAGATTGGTGTCTTTGAGGTTTGGTTAGTGTGGGGCAGACATATTGTTTTATTAAGCTTTATTTAGAAATAATATAGTTTTTGATGGCAATATTTTAGGTAATTTGTTAAAAGTATAAAAAAATAATCACATCTCATCGGCAATAATGCGTGATTAAAGCATTATTAAATTGTCATAACTCACAAGGAGAGGGTTTGTGTTCTCAACTATTATCGCGGGCGTAACTGTGTTCATATTGGGTCAATTTATACTAAAGTTGATCTTGGAACCCGTAATACATTTAAAAGGAACTTTTGGTAATATTTCATCGTTACTTCTAAGAGAGAATTCCAAATTTACGAACTGTGTCGAGAGCAAAGAATTGTACAAAGAAGTAAAAGATGTTTCAGCTTCTTTATTGGCACAATGTTATTCAATTCCTTGCTTTAACTTTATCCATAAATTTTTAGGCTTACCTTCACGAAAGGATATACATAAAGCATCTCAAGGACTCAATTATATTGGGCACTGTGTTTTTCCTGGTGCTAAACAATCGACTGAATCATTCACCCAAGATGAAGTGCGTCACCAATTGAAAAGCATTAGTCATTTATTAAATATACCTACGGTCTATAGTGAGACGTAACAAGATTTAACATCGGCGAAATTACAGTCGGCCTATGTTTGTAACACCAAATTATTAATTATACAGAGGAAGTATTATGACTTTTATTGTGACCGAAATGGATTTGAATGAGGGGGAAATATCTTCCCATAGTTTTGAAAATCCTCATCAAAGAGATTATGTAATTTGTTCTAACAACATATGTTCAAGACCTCATAAGTTTATTTTGCAAGATGGTAAAAACATTAATGATGGCGATACCTTTATCTGTAATGGGAATGAGAAAAAGGGTAATAGTGGTCAGTTCCCAGATCGATGTGATAGGTTTTTCATTGTTACCAAAAAATGAGTTAGTAATTATTTTTGACCAACAAGCTGTTAGCGTTTAGGGGATTGTGTTGAAGGTAGTATGCCACTTAGCTAATTTGAACCTCGTGGGCTCTAAATTTTCTACCGATGCTGATGGGGAGCTAGTAAGAAATATTATGCCACTGTCCGTGAATGGATTTGATTTAGAACTAATACAAGATAAATCATTAATTAGTTGCCCTCCAAGCAAACTCATCGGCAAGTTCGTTCACTCAACATCAATAATTGCTCAAGATGCCCCTGATAACTCTTTAGATGAACTAATCGAAACAATCCACAAAATCACAGTCATGCTTTCCTTAGCTACAGACTCCCAAGTAAGATTTTATAAATGTACAGATGCGACGGGAATGGCTTTACGGGAATGGAGTGTAAACGGCGTATACTATTATTTTAGACCGCCATTATGTACTATAAATACACAGTGTATCGTTCAGCTAATTGAGAAAAGTTATGCTACTTTTGAACGAGTTGAAAAATCATATAAGTTAAGAGCTGCGGTTGAACTTTTTGTTACTTCTGGGGCTTTAAATTTACCATTTGAGTTAAAGCTGGCTGCAATTTTCGTATTACTAGAAAATTTAAAATCTAGTTATGCTGAGAATAACGGGTATATTTTTCAAAATGGCTTTTATGAAAAAAATGGGACTAGGGGTACATTCAAAAAGCTCCTGCAGAAATGTTCCTCTCTGTAGGAATAAGACCTAATTTATCTGTAGTGGTACAGTGATTTTGGCCACCCATTAAGAAAGAAATGTTATGCTATTTGCATACAAATTTGGGTGAAAAAAATGACAAAATTAAACCGTGCAACGTACTCCGCTGCAATCAAATTAGAAACGGCTCAACTTGTAGTTGACCAAGGTTATACACAAGAAGAAGCAGCCAAAGCGATGGGTGTTGGTAAATCAACCGTAAGTAAATGGGTTGCTCAATTAAAGCAAGAACGTAATGGCCAGTCACCATTGGCTTCACCAATGACACCCGAACAAATTGAAATCCGTGAACTTAAAAAGCAAATCCAACGCATTGAATTAGAAAAGGATATATTAAAAAAGGCTACCGCTCTCTTGATGTCCGACTCCCTGAACAATTCTCGTTAATTGAGAAATTAAATCAACGAGAGCGTTACCCAATTAGTGTGCTATGTAGTGTATTTAATGTGCATCGTAGCAGCTATAAATACTGGGCTATACGGGATACGACACCGACACCAGAGCAAGTAAGGTTAGAGGCTGAAGTTAAAGCCATACATACAATGAGTGGGGGCTCAGCAGGTGCGAGGACAATCGCGGCAATCGCAACGAATAACGATTTTGAATTAAGCCGTTATCGTGCTGCTAAGCTAATGATTAAATTAAAGCTAGAAAGCTGCCAAGTACCTCAACATTCATATAAACGCGGCGGTAATGAACATCTTGAAATCCCAAACCTGCTTGATAGGCAGTTCGATGTTGTTGAACCGAATACCGTGTGGTGCGGTGATGTTACATATATTTGGATAGGCAATCGCTGGGCTTATTTAGCGGTCGTTATTGATTTATTTGCGCGTAAAGTTGTGGGTTGGGCAATGTCATTGTCGCCGGATTCTAACTTAACGCTAAAAGCGCTTGAGTTAGCCTACGAAAGCAGAGGCAGACCAAGTGGGTTGATGTTTCACTCAGACCAAGGAAGCCATTATACGAGCTTGAAGTACCGCCAACGTTTATGGCGCTATAAAATCACACAAAGCATGAGTCGACGCGGAAATTGTTGGGATAATGCGCCAATGGAGCGATTTTTTAGAAGCTTTAAAACAGAATGGATGCCAAAGGTTGGATATGGGAATTTTATAGACGCTAAATATAGTGTGAGTGATTATATCAACGGATATTACAACAACGTTAGACCGCATCATTATAATGCTGGTTTAGCGCCAAATGAATCTGAGATTAGATACAAAGACTCTAAAACTGTGGCCAAATTTTATTGACCACTACAATCTAAGGTGGTAAACCTGAGAAACGAGATAATCCACTCTGGTTTGAGTAGACTTGGTTTTGAAGAGCAGTTTAATATATTTTCTATTTGCAAAGAGCTTGCGGGTGAGTACCTCTTAAGGCTGTTAGGTTATCAGGGTGTTATTTATCTTTACACTACCAGTGGCACAGAAACTAAAACTCTAAAAAGCTATTGATGTTGCAACTGTTTTTTAATTTATGGTGCATTCGACGCTAGATTATCCTCGATAATAAGGGCGCACCCGCCTATTACGATAGTAATAGGCTTATAGGTCGACGCGATTAGTTTTTGACTTGAATAATTATAATTTCATGTCAGAGGTAGTTACTTTTTTTGCACTAATTTTACTCAGAGAAGTTGTAAATGTACGTTGCTCCCCCAAAATTGAGTTAATTAGGTCGTGGAACCATGGTTCCGAGTGGGGGGACACCACTACTTCCATAATTAGGTGTTCCAAATCTAAGGGTACTTTATACCCTGGTCTATATTTATTAATATTTTTTTTGATTTCTTTCGAATCCATAGAGTAGGGGGCTTTGTCATCTATTACATCATTCGAGTAGCCACTGTCCCACAAGCACAGACGAAATTCATTTTCAAACGAATATGGTAAAGTCTTACAAAATATAGGGGTTAGAATATTTCCAGACACTTTTGGCACCCCAGTTTTATAATCTAAATACTCTACGAGCCCCCCAATAATCGTATAATTCTTATTTTCACCTAGCGCATTTTTTAACCGACCAACCGTAGATTTAATCGCGATCCCATTATGATGATTGCAATAAAGTTTCCACATATGATAAGACTCATTGGGGCTCACATTCCAACATGTAATATATGAGTTATATACGGTATTTTCGTGCAAAGACTTTTGAAGTTCAATGTTTTTTTCTATCACATCCTCATGGGGTATTTGTGTCATGCCATCTTCTTTAGCCCCCCAAATTGATATTTATTATTTCCGACAAATTGTGGGGCGTAATTTGTCTTCATAATATCATTCCTCATCATTTCCCATTGAGCCTTTGGTATTTTCCCTTCAAAAGGGTCGACGCCCCAATTGTAATCTAACCTAGCAAACCATAGAGAGTGATTGGAAATGAGTGAAATAAACTTGCTAAGGTCTATATACTTCCAAATGACAGTATCATCAGGTAACGACTTATTATTAAATGGGCGGAAAACACTTTCAAAAATTTCCACATTCCTTTCTGTTATTTCAACACCGGTTTCAGAAGCCCAATTGATAATAAACTCATATGCTTCATTATCGTCATAAAACGTATTAAAGTTGGTTGTTTCATCACCTTTTTTTATTAAAACGTTTATGTGGCGTCTTACTCCACTAAAGCCCCGTTCACATGTCACAAGCACAACTTTTTCGAGAGTATTATCGTTTTTTAGTTGTTTTAGTTTATCTATGTTCAATCGCAGCTTCTCCATTCTGTTTAGTGTATGTTTTAGATTTAAGCTAAATTATTATAAATCACCTGATTGTAGTATAAGCTAAGCTCATTCTACATGTAATATAAGCTTACAACTTAACTGTACGTATATACAGTGTTGTTCTATAATAATGCCAATACTCTTATTGAATCATTGGAATTATTATATGCTTGTTCAGAACGTCGAGATGGGCCCCAACGTTAGAGGGCTCGAAAACAGTATTGATGAATCCTTAGTTAAAAACTCTACGTTCATGGGCATTGCCAGTGGGCGAAGCATGGAGGGCATGGGGATATTTGATGGTGACATCTTGATAATTGATAGAGCGCAGGACGTTAAGAACTACGACATAATTGTCGCGTGCCTTAATGGACTGTTTGTTTGTAAAATAGCTGATTTGAAGAACAACCAACTATTGTCATCGTGCCCAGAGTACAAACCCGTAAAGCTTACGTCATTCGATGAGTATTGCGTAGAGGGCGTTGTAACGCAGTCTATTAGGATGCACAGGCCGAACGCTAGGCTGGGGGTAGTGAGGCTCTATAAGCGGAGAGTTACCCGTCCCCGCAGTTAAGGGCTTTTAGTTCTGATACAGACTTTCTTTTTTTGATACTAGGCAGAGTGAGTCATTTTGGGGTGTAAGATACACATTTACGCTCTTAGAGTCATTCTGAAGTAAAAGTGTATTTTGGTTTAATTGGCCTGCGTACTTTAAATTAGTAAAGGTTTCTTCACGAGCAACCGTGCAAGATTTTGTCAAAACGAATGTTTCAACGTAAAACGTGTCACATTTCCCACTCGATGTCTGTGCAGCAGCTACGATCACATGAGAATCGCCATCACTGTAATCCTTTACACTTAATGATGAATAAGTGCTGTTATCAGGGTCTTCTTGATTCCAAAAAGAATGCGTAGAGTGTACCTTGTCGTTAATTATAAATTCTGAAGAAATCTTTAATTGCGGTAAACATGTATGAAATCCATTTTTCTTTGCCAGATTTACTATTGAGTTTTCGCTTTTTGCCTGTGCTGATACGAATGTCAGCATAGCCAAACAGATAAAAACCTTTTTCATAACTACTACTCCTTGATCATATAATATTCTGATACCTGCCACTTAGCGGGTAGATAGTCCTATATTGCTGGTTTTACATTTTAAACTAATACTTAAGTTATTTCTAATGACATTTATAATTATGTTTTAACTATTACTTTGTGATGTTATTATGAGCATAATAAAAGGCTTTATTACTAGTAAGCTTAATATCTTCGTTCAATTAGATAAAATGGATTCGTGGTTTTGAAAAATGATTTTCAGTTATTGAATAGTTTAATTGAGGAAGTACACTCTAAGACTTCTGAATACAGTGCACCATTAGATTTTTTAATGATTCCCGACTTTATTAGTTGCCATTCTAACTTTAAGACGTTTCAATGTATAAAGTCCGCAAGTGGCTTAATTGAGAAGTATTCTAATGAAAAAGATTTGTTTACTAGTATTGAGTGGGATTGTTTTATCAGGAAAAATACGGTTTTCAATACTTGGAGAGATATGCGATTAAAGGCTACTGTTATATATGTGAAATACAAATTGCCACTTCATCCTTGTATCCCCACCTTGATATAACTTATATCAACGCATAATACACGCCCTTGCTAAAGTATTTATTTTTTACTTGTTGGCTATCTGAGAGTAGTTTTTCTAATAAATCCGTTGTTGCTTTACCATCTATAAACATATTGCTTTGAGCGAATGGGGTCAAATCTTGACTTCATACATTAAGAATCTTCAATTTTATTGACCACTACAAATGTCAGCTCATGGCACACTGCCGCCATTCCTTATAGCCCTGTTCATTAGGAATATCGTTATTTAATATTAAGCTTAATTACCGTACAGGTTTATTCGCTAATCTGAACGTTAACTATATTGAATTTACTTGAATTTTTTTACATACCTCAGCGTTATAAAATTAATAATGGCAAGTAAAATTGCTATTTCGTAGCGGCTGTAGGCTACAGCTATACCAATTAAGCCCATATTCCAAATACTTGCAGCGGTTGCTGTGCCGGAGGTTGATTTGTTATTTTTCAAAATTGCGCCACCGCCAATAAAACCAATGCCAGTAATGATGCCTTGCAACATTTTTGATTGAGCTTCTGCGCCATCTAAAACCGACATAGCAATTAATGCATACCCACACGATGCAACAGCAACAAGAGGAAAGGTACGAAGGCCTGCGCCATCATTACTACGCTCTCTGTCGTAAGCCATGGGTAGTGCAAGTAGGTATGCAATACCTAAGTGTATTAAGTTATCGATGATTTCATTCCACTGTAAATCAATTTCCATTATTGAACCTGTGCTGGTTAACTTTGTTAATAATAAGCAAACAGTAAGCCATGGCATAAATGACTATTAATCAATGAGTTATTGTTAATACCTGTATTTAACAAGAATTATTGAGGAAACTTTTACATGTTTTTATTACTATTTTACGCAATAGTTAATTTGATCTGAGTTTTAAAGCCCCGTATTCTTTTATCCAGACTAAAAGACACCTATGTGAATCTCTTGCCTTTAAATAAAGCATTAAGCACACCCACTAAGCTTGAAAAAACAGCCTTACTATTTTGCGTTGGGTTATCTGTTATTGCTTTTTTATTTCCTGAATTACTCACAGAGCACTTACAACCCGCTATTAATAAAATTTTAGGTTATTTAGGGTCGCCATTTTTTATATTGGTAAACTTGTTACTTTTTTCTGTGATAGCTATTGCTATAAGCCCATTAGGGCAACGAAAAATAGGAGGAGCGCAAGCACTTGTTGAGTTTAGTACCTTTGGTTGGCTTTCTATGTTGTTTGCAGCAGGAATGGGCTCAGGACTTATATTTTGGGGAGTAGCAGAGCCTGCACTACACACGGTTAACTCGCCTTTAAAGCAAAGCTTGTATCCCAACCACCAAACAAGTGGTTTGGCGCTTACCTTAGTTAATTGGGGCGCGCATGCATGGGCGCGCATGCATGGGCGCTCTATGCAGTATTTGGCTTGGTATTAGGTGGGCTTACTCGCAATAGTGGTAAAGCGGGCGATATTAGTGCTCCTGTGATCAGTGCAACTAAAGGCGTTATTAATCGGGCTTGGCAGTTACAGCTGAGCTTTAGCATTAAATTAATTGCCATACTTGCAATATTTTTTGGTGTCGTGGGCACAATTGCTAATTCAACTTTATTACTGCGTAAGGGGCTCGAGCTTGAGCTAGGGGTTGAATCGGCTTTATTTTCGGGGTTTATTATAATTTGTTTAATTGCGCTGCTTTATACTATCTCTGCAAAGTTGGGGCTTAAAAAAGGAATTCAAACTCTTAGTAAATTTAATGTGTTTTTAGCATTTGCACTTATAGCATGGCTATTAATTTTTGTGCCTATAGAGCCAATTATAGACATAGCAATAGGCGGTACATGGGGTTACATTCAGCTCATAACCACAGGAACATGGCAGTTTGAAAGCGTACTTAATGACCCAGCATGGGCAACAGGTTGGACATACAATTACTATTTTTGGTGGTTAGCTTGGGGCCCGTTTGTTGGTGTGTTTTTGGCAAAAATTAGCCAAGGACGGCCGGTTTGGCAATACATTTTAGGTGTCGTATTTGTACCAACCTTTGTGACTATTATATGGTTTAGTGTGTTTTCGGGCTCTGCAATTGCGTGGGATCAAACTCACAATGCAGGCATTTTAGAGGCTATTAAAGCCGATTATACGCAAGGGCTGTTTGTATTTTTCGAGCAATTAGGCTGGCAAGGCGGTCTATTAATTTGGTCAAGTTTATTGCTTCTACTCATTTTTGTAGCCACATCAGCAGACTCTGCTGTTTTGGTTATTCGCCAATTAAGTGGTGCAAGTGAAGCTCAAACATGGAGCTTGTATGCTTGGTCGTTTGCACTAGGTTTATGCGCTTTTGTTTTGTTAGTACAAAACAATGAACCATTAAACAGAAGCGTTGCTATTATTGGAGCGCTTCCTTTTTTAATTATATTTATATTGCAATTAATTGGTTTTATTAAAGAGTTCATACGTGAATTTAATCACTAAGGCTTACATTTTTTTACAATGCTATTTTTAAAATTGTATATAATTTAGGTAATTATATTGGTGGGGTTAATAATGCGTACTTTATTGATTATTCTATTTTCAAATGTATTAATTGGTTGCGCTGCTGCGGGTATAATTTTAGATGGGGCAGCGCGCTCTCAACCTGGCCCAGTAAATGCGGGGCCTGTTGTAAAAGATAAAGAGGGCTTTAGCTTTACTAAACTCGGTGTTGAAGCCGATATGGCTATAGTTGAATTTATTAAAGGTAAGGGCAATAACAATACGGTACAAGTATGCAGGCAAGTGAGTAAAGTATTGAAAGAGTGTGTAGAGTTAGAAAAGTCATCCCTACACACTAATGAGCCTATGCAGTTAAAAACTGATGATGAAATAATAAGTGTTGGTCAATAAAGCTGCTTATAAAAAAGTAGCTATGATCGTAGCCTGCTTGCATTTCAAGTGTAAGCGGGTAGCCTTTTTTATCAGCAATAGCGACTAGGTTTTCAGGCTTAAGTTGCTCTTGTAAAAAGCCATCAGCATCACCTTGACTCACTAACATGGGTAAGTAATGAGCTTGCTCTGCGTTTTTCATCAACTCGCAGCTATCATATTGTGCCCAAAGCGCTTTATCATTTCCTAAATAACCAGTAAATGCTTTTACACCCCAAGGGGATTCAATCGGATTTACAATAGGGCTAAAAGCCGAGGCACTTACAAACGCAGTCGGGTTTTTAAGTGCAGCCATTAATGCACCGTGTCCGCCCATAGAGTGACCACTAATTGCTTTTGTGCTTGTTATTGGAAAATGTTGTTCAATCAATGCTGGTAATTCACTAACAACATAATCGTACATATTAAAATGAGTGTTGTAAGGAGCTTGCGTGGCATTTACGTAAAAGCCTGCGCCTTGTGCAAAGTCGTAGCTGTCTTCATTAGGTACGTTCTCGCCACGCGGGCTAGTGTCTGGCGCTACAATAGCAATACCCAGCTCTGCTGCTTTTTTAAATGCACCGGCTTTTTGCATAAAATTTTCGTCTGTACAGGTTAAACCCGATAACCAATAAAGTACCGGTACTTTGTTTGTCTCACTTGCGCCAGGTGGTAAAAATACGGCAAAGCGCATAGTGCTATGTGTACTTTGCGAGCTGTGAGTATATTGTTTATGCCAACCGCCAGACACTTTTACACTTGAGATATTTTCTAACATACTTAATCCTTAAAAGCCGTAAACTTAAAAGTATTACGGCTTATTAATAAGCTATTTTACGAATGCAGTTTATTAGTAATGAATGACTGTACGAATACTTTTGCCTTCGTGCATTAAATCAAACGCTTCATTAATATCTTCAAGGCCCATTGTATGAGTAATAAAGTCGCTAAGAGCAAATTCACCTGCCATGTAACGCTCAACAATTTCAGGAAGTTGTGAACGGCCTTTAACGCCACCAAATGCACTACCACGCCATACACGCCCAGTTACCAGTTGAAATGGACGGGTTGATATTTCTTGGCCTGCACCCGCCACACCAATAATTACCGACTCACCCCAACCTTTATGGCAACACTCAAGTGCTGAGCGCATAACGTCAACATTACCGATACATTCAAACGAGTAGTCAACGCCGCCGTCTGTCATTTCAACAATAACTTCTTGAATTGGCTTGTCGAAATCTTTTGGATTAATTAAATCAGTTGCACCTAGTTTTGTAGCTAAATCGAATTTAGTGGTGTTTATATCAACACCAATAATACGACCCGCACCAGCCATCTTTGCGCCAATAATCGCAGATAAACCAATACCGCCTAAGCCAAATATAGCAACAGTGTCGCCAGGCTTTACTTTAGCTGTGTTGGTAACTGCGCCCATGCCTGTTGTTACACCACAGCCTAGTAAGCAAATCTCCTCTAGTGATGCTTCTTTATTTACTTTAGCGAGTGAAATTTCTGGCAATACAGTGTACTCAGAGAACGTTGATGTACCCATGTAGTGATAAATTGGTTGGCCATCTTTAAAAAAGCGTGTAGTGCCGTCTGGCATTAGGCCTTTACCTTGTGTTTCGCGCACGGCTGAACACAGGTTAGTTTTACCTGAAGTACACATTTTACATACGCCACATTCTGCAGTGTATAAAGGAATAACATGATCCCCAACTTCAACACTCGTTACGCCTTCGCCAACTGCATAGACAACACCAGCGCCTTCGTGACCTAAAATAGCAGGAAATATGCCCTCAGGATCTTGGCCTGATAATGTAAATGCATCGGTATGACACACACCTGTAGCGGTAATTTTTACCATTACTTCGCCTTTTTTAGGCATCATCACATCAACTTCTTCAACACTAAGTGGTTGATTAGGACCCCAAGCAATGGCAGCTTTTGATTTAATAAATTCAGACATGTGTTTTATTTCCTTTAACTGGCTATTAAAAAATAATTGTAGACCCAATTTGCTTGGGTGATGTGCTTATTGTATTTGTTTCTCAAATAATGATAATCTCAATTTTATTAAAACACTTTTACAGTATGGTAATAATGGCGCGTTGGAATGGAATAGATGAGTTTATAGCTGTAGGGGAGGAGGGCAGCTTTACTGCGGCTGCAAAAACGCTTGGGCTTTCGGTTGCGCATATTAGCCGCCATGTAACAGCGCTTGAGCAACGTTTAAATACACAACTATTAACTCGTACAACCCGTAAAGTGGTTTTAACCAAAGAAGGCGAAGTGTATTTACATCAAATAAAGCACTTACAACACGCTATGGATGAAGCAACTCAAGGCCTTGCTCAGCAACAAAGCACACCTAAAGGTAAAATAAAGCTCACAGCACCAGTTATGTACGGAGAGAGCTTTATTATGCCTATAGTGCATAATTTTATGAAGGATCATCCCGAGGTAGAAGTTGTTGCAACACTAAGTAACGAGCAAGAAAACTTATTAGAGGGCGGATTTGATTTAGCCATAAGGCTAGGGCACTTAAAAGATTCGAGCTTAAAAGCGCGTAGGTTAAGTGCGCGGCGTTTTATTATGTGCGCGGCACCACAGTATTTAACGCGATTTGGTGAGCCGCATACTTTAGGCGAGCTAAACAGCCATGAATGTTTAATTGGGAATAGTAGCTACTGGCGCGTAAACGAAAATGGGCGCGATAAACACATTAAAATAGCGGGGCGGCTACAGTGTAATAGTGGTTGGGCGCTGGTGGATGGCGCAAAAAAGGGGCTCGGTATTGTACAGCTCCCAGACTACTACATTGAAAACGAAATTAACTCAGGGCTATTGGTGCCTATTTTAACACCCTATCAACCACAGCAAGAAGGGGTATGGGGCGTATATCCACCAAGGCAGTTTGTGGCCACTAATGTACGGGTATTGCTCGATTATTTAGTTAAAGGGCTGAAAACTTAACCGCGAATTAATGGTTAAACACGTATTGCTGTAAATATAGCCAAGTATCAGATTTTTAAATTATTTCTTACATTTTACGCCATACCCAAAGGCACTTTTTTCGTGCTACTATTGCTCAATACTTTTACGATAAGTGTTAAAAATAATATGTTTCAACCGGTTAGCTTATTTATAGGGCTTAGATATAGTCGCTCCTCTAAAGGAAATGCGTTTATATCGTTTATTTCGTTTTTTTCTATTGCCGGTATCGCTATTGGTTTAATGGCATTATTTACGGTAAGCAGCGTAATGAACGGGTTTGAAAATAGCCTAAAAACCAATATGCTTGGACTTATTCCGCATGTTGAAGTTAGCGCAGGTAAACACACTGCCACCCAAATGAACACCCTACAAACCGACCTCGAACAATCTCCTTATGTTGATCATGTAAGCTTATATCGCCACGGCGAAGCTATTTTGCAAACAAATAAAGACTTGCACGGCGTTTTACTACAAGGCCTTTATAACGATAGTGGTTCTTTGTATAAAATTACCGATAAAATAGTGCAAGGCGATTGGAAAACTGTATTAAACAAAAATTACAACATTGCTATAAGCCGTTATTTGAGTCGTAAATTAGGCGTTAGCGTGGGTGATAAGCTTCGCGTTATCATGCCTAATGCTTCAACGTATACACCACTTGGGCGAGTACCCAGCCAGCGTTTATTTAAAGTTGCCGCAATATACGAAACCGGATCTGAGATAGATATGGCACTTGCGTTTACGAGTGGCGCTTCACTACAACGGGTATTAAAGCTGGATAAAAACACTGCCCCAAATTTAAGTGTTTCATTGCACGAACCTTTCGAACTAGATGAGTTTATTGAAGCAAGCCAGCGTATTTTACAAGATCATAATTATAGTGATTGGCGCAGTACCCAAGGTACTCTATTTGCAGCCGTTGCTATGGAAAAGCGCATTATGTCTATGTTGCTTGCCCTCATTGTATTGGTGGCTGTATTTAATATTGTATCGGCATTAACCATGATGGTAAGCGAAAAACAAGGTGAAGTGGCCATACTACAAACGTTAGGTTTAACACCTTCGCAAGTGCAAAAAGTGTTTATGGTGCAAGGCCTATATAACGGCGTAATTGGTACCGCAATAGGCGCATTTTTAGGTGTAATATTTAGTTTATATATAAATGAGCTACTTGCATTAGTGGGCTTAAACTTACTGGCGGGTATAGAGCTTCCGGTAAAATTTGATATTTTGAGTTTAGTAATAATAGCGTTTGCCAGTATTGCTATGAGCTTTTTAGCTACCTTATATCCTGCGCGTAAAGCCGGAAAAGTAAAACCAGCAGAGGTATTACGTTATGAATGATTTAGTAATTAGTTGTGAAAATTTAAGTAAGGTTTATCAAGATGGCAGCAACCAAGTTGAAGTATTAAAAGGCGTTGATTTAGCGCTTCAGCAAGGTGAAATGCTCGCTATTGTGGGGAGTTCTGGCTCTGGTAAAAGTACGCTTTTACACATACTTGGCACATTAGATACCGCAAGCTCAGGTAGCGCTAAAATTAAAAACCAAGAAGTTGCAAAACTTTCGCGAACAGAGCAGGCCGCATTTAGAAACCAAAATTTGGGCTTCATCTATCAATTTCATCACTTATTAATGGAGTTTAGCGCAGTTGAAAACGTGGCTATGCCATTATTAATTAAAGGCTTGAGTGCAAAAGAAGCCAAAGCTCAAGCGCTCGATATGCTCGAAAAAGTAGGCCTTGCACATCGCAGCTCGCATAAACCGTCTGCGCTTTCTGGTGGAGAGCGCCAACGCGTGGCTATTGCCCGCGCGCTGGTTACTAAACCTGCGCTTGTGCTTGCTGATGAACCAACCGGTAATTTAGATAAACAAAATGCGATTAAAATTTACGATTTAATAAATGAGCTTAACCAAAGCTTAAACACCAGTTTTGTGGTAGTTACACACGATTTAGAACTTGCCGATAAGCTAGGCAAAATAGCTTATTTAGACGATGGAAAACTAGCTATTAAAGAGTCGCAGCATGTTGCTTAGTGCATTTTTAAGTAAACGTTTTAGAGCCTATTCAGGCCACAAAGATGAAAAAAACGGCTTTGTTAGTTTTATCGCTAAAGCGTCGACTATTGGTATTTTATTAGGTGTCGCGGTTTTAATTGTGGCGCTGTCGGTAATTAATGGTTTTGAGCAGCAACTAGTACATAGATTGCTAAGTGTTGTGCCGCAGGTTGAATATGTAGCACCAAGTAGACCCATCGCGAATTGGTCGCAAAAAGTTGAGGATTTACAAACACAACCGCATGTAACAGGGGCTGCGCCATTTATTGCAGTGAATGGGATGGCGCAATATAAAAGCCAGCTAAAAGCGATAGAAATTCGAGGTGTTGAGCCATCGCTCGAGAGTAATGTATCGGCGGTAAACCAGTTTACCAGTGGTAAATTAGTGAGTCAGTTAGGCCTTGACGATGTAATTTTAGGTAAGCAAATAGTAAAACAGTTAGATGCAAAAGTAGGCGACAACATTACGTTACTTATTCCGCAAATAGGCCAAAAAGGTCAGTCATTATTAGCGCCTAAACGCGTAACACTTAACCTTGCAGGTGTTATAGAAATGGGAGGCCCCATTGATAGTACAGCTGCATTTATACATCTTAATAAAGCGCAGCAAACATTGGGTTACGATGAAACTCAAGTAACAGGGCTGCGGTTAAGTGTTGATGATGTGTTTTCGGCGCACCAAATAGCGCTAAAAGTGGGCCAAACTATTGACGACTACGTGTATATTTCTAGTTGGTTCAGAACCCAAGGCAGCCTTTATCAAGATATTCAAATGGTACGTACCATTGTTTATATTGTGGTGTTTTTAATTATAGCGGTAGCCAGTTTTAATATTGTGTCCTCTTTAGTGATGGAAGTACGCGAAAAACAAGGCAATATCGCAATTTTAAAAACCATGGGCGCGAAAGACAGTACTATTTTAGCCACCTTTGTAATGCAGGGCTTAATGCAAGCATTTGTAGGCGTGGCACTAGGAACACTAATTGGCGTGGTATTAGCGCTTAATATAAGTGAGCTTTTTACGTGGATAAGCCAATTCTTTGGAGCCAATCCACTTGAGGGCGTTTATTTTATAGAGTTTTTACCAAGTAAATTAGTACTCGAAGACATTGGTATTACAGTGATTGTTACGTTTGTGCTTGCGATACTTGCCACTATTTATCCTGCATGGCAAGCAACGCGCGTAGATCCTGCCAAGGTGCTTGGTAACTAGGTATAAGAAGCTCAGATAAAAATTAATAGGGTGGTATTAGTAAACCTGTTAAACTAGGTGCTTATTTAAAATTAAGCAATAACTGCTTGGTTGCTATACCTCACTTTGGGATTTACTTTGACTAATAACGATATTTTACGCCGCATTCGCTACACTTTTAACTTAACTGATACTGCTATGGTCAATGTTTTTGCATCAGCAGAGCATACGGTCACCAAAGAGCAAGTAATTGCATGGTTAACTAAAGAAGGTGAAGAGGCTTTTACCCCAATAAGTGATACTGAGTTTGCTAGCTTTTTAAATGGGTTTATTAATACCCAACGTGGCAAACGCGAAGGTGAGCAACCAGAGCCTGAGAAAAAGCTAAACAACAATATTATTTTTATGAAGCTACGTATTGCTTTAAATATGAAAGCAGAAGATGTTATAGCAACACTTGCACTTGTTGATTTTGATCTAAGTAAACATGAGTTAAGCGCGTTTTCTCGAAAAGTAGATAACAAACATTACCGTGTTTGTAACGATCAAATATTACGTTTGTTTTTAACTGGCGTACAAAAGCAGCACCGTCCAGAAGAGTCTGCTGAGTAACTGGTTTTAGCTAATTAGTTTTTAGTTAGTGGGTTTTTTGCGAGCGCAATGCAGTATAAAACCCATTAATTGTTATATTTTTAAACAAACTCACACCTAACCTAATACTTCTAAAATTCCCCTTTGAAAATATAAAAACTCACTTGGCACTGTTTTAATTTTAAATCTGTGAATTTAAATTCATCTTTAATAAATAAAAATCAAACTTCCAATCAAAAATAATTCACGTAGCTCGCGTTAAATATCTCAATTTTTCATGCTAAGGTAATAGTTAATTATATTAAATTAAGACTTTAAAGCATGAATCATAAACTTGATCACGTTTACTTTAACATCTGATAAATACTTTTATTATTAACACGGAAGAATAATTATGAATTATATCCATAGCACAATCGCACAATTAAAAAATAGTAGTCCTGCACAATGCGAGTTTTATCAAGCCGTTGAAGAAGTACTTGAATCACTCGAACCTATCTTAGAAAACTCAGAAAAATACAAAAAAAATGCCATTATACAACGCTTAGTTGAGCCCGAACGCCAAATTATGTTTAGAGTTCCCTGGGTTGATGACGAAGGCAATATTCAGGTAAATAAAGGCTACAGAATTGAGTTTAACTCTGCACTTGGCCCCTATAAAGGTGGCTTACGTTTTCACCCAAGTGTAAATGCCAGCATAATTAAATTTTTAGGGTTTGAGCAAATATTTAAAAATGCTTTAACAGGTTTACCGATCGGTGGTGGTAAAGGCGGGGCAAACTTTGATCCAAAAGGGCGCTCAGATGCTGAAATAATGCGTTTTTGCCAATCATTTATGAGCGAGCTCTATCGCCATATTGGCCCTACAACCGACGTACCCGCTGGAGACATTGGAGTAGGGGCAAGAGAAATAGGTTACTTGTTTGGTCAATATAAGCGTTTGACTGGGCGCTATGAAGGTGTTTTAACAGGTAAAAGCTTATTGTGGGGTGGATCGCTTGTACGAAAAGAAGCCACTGGATACGGCGCTGTTTATTTTGCTGACTACATGCTGCAAGCGCGCGGCGATAGCCTACAAGGTAAGCGCTGCTTGGTCTCGGGCGCAGGTAATGTGGCTATTTATGCTATGGAAAAGCTTTATCAAATGGGGGCAACACCAGTAAGTTGCAGCGACTCTCGTGGCACTGTGTATCATGAATCGGGTATAGATTTAAATCTTATTAAATGTTTGAAAGAGCAATCGCGTGATTGCTTGAGCGTATATAAACAAACTCACCCCGATGCTATTTATATTTCTGTAAATGACTACCCTAAAGATGGGCACGCTGTTTGGCGCTTTAATGCCGACGCTGCTTTTCCATGCGCCACACAAAATGAATTAACACAGGCAGACGCTAACGCATTATTATCCGGCGGTTGTTTATTAGTAAGTGAAGGCGCAAACATGCCTTCAACAAAAGAGGCTATTGATTGCTTTATTGCTGCAAAAATTGCGTATGGACCAGGTAAAGCGGCCAATGCCGGCGGCGTTGCAACAAGCCAATTAGAAATGGCGCAAAATGCGAGCATGCAAAGTTGGACCTTTGAAGAAGTTGACGAAAAGCTAAAACAAATTATGAAAAATATATTTGTTACCGCTAACGACACCGCTACAGAATTTGGTGAGCCTGGAAACCTTTTATTAGGCGCTAACATTGCAGGCTTTAGGCGCGTTGCAGATGCAATGATTGAGCAGGGTGTCGTTTAATATTAAAGCTGAACAATAAGGCTTTAATATAATGTGATTTTAAAACTAGCCATAAAATTGAGTATATTATGGTTAGTTTTAAATATTAACGCCATTAGTGAACTATAACCCTATAAAGCTGGGCTATAACAGCGTAGGATCAAGTTACTTTCGAATGAAAATTAGGTTTGCACTTTAGGTGCATTAAGACAAAAAATTATGCAACTAACTGCAAAACCATCACTTCCTAATGCGTTACTTATTTCTATTAGTACACCACAATTTAAAGGTGACGAAGCAACAGAATCGCTTGCAGAGCTTGCTCGTTTGGTAACTACGTTAGGCTTTAAAGTAGTAGGTACACAATCGCAAAAGCAAAGTTCTACCCAAAAAGTTAATGTACTGGGCTCAGGAAAACTAGCTGAAATAGCACACCTTACCGGCAATAAAGGGATGGTTGAAAACGAGCAAGAAGATGATTTACTTGATGAAGACCCTTTAACCGAAATATCCTCAGAAATTCCATCAGACGAACTTGATTTTGCATGTGCCGATGTAGTGGTATTTGACTGCGATTTAACGCCTTCTCAACTACGTAATGTTGAGAACCAGCTTGGTGTAGAAGTATTTGATCGCACCGGTATTATCATTGAAATATTTAGCCGTCATGCGCGTACTAAAACTGCAAAATTACAAGTTGAAATTGCTCGCCTTAATTATGTCGCGCCACGACTGCGTGAAACATCAACAGGTGATAAAGAACGCCAAATGGGTAAAGGTGCGGGTGAAACCACACTTGAGCTTAATCGCCGTAAGGTGCGCGATCAGTTAGCAGAATTAAAGCGCGAACTTGTTAGTGTTCAAGATGTAATGATGGACAGACGTACGCAGCGCTCTGAGCTATTCTCAGTGGCTTTAATTGGTTATACCAATGCGGGCAAGTCATCAATGATGCGCGCAATTACAGGTAGTGATGTAGAAGGCGAAAATAAACTCTTTGCAACGCTAGATACCACTGTTCGCGCGCTGTATCCGATTACCCAGCCTCGTATATTGGTTTCAGATACGGTTGGTTTTATTAAAAAATTACCTCATGATTTGGTTGCTTCATTTCATTCAACGCTCGCTGAGGCACATGATGCATCGTTATTGTTGTATGTTGTAGATGCTTCAGATCCTTCTTTTCGCTCACAACTTGAAGTAGTACATAAAGTGCTGGCAGAAGTTGGGGTAGAAGGTAGCAAAAAATTATTAGTACTGAATAAGTCAGACCAATTAAGTACTGATCAACAGCAGTCGCTAATGGATGAGTTTCCTGATGCGATGATGACCTCTACGCGTAATCCAGATGATATTAGTAAATTGCACAAATATATTATTGGCATTGCTCATGAGGACATGATTGAAGAAGAGATTGTTATACCGTACACAGCCAAAGGTATCGTGGGCGAAATCCGATCGAGTATGAGTGTTGTTAAAGAAGAATATGAATACAGCCATATTAAATTAACAGTGCGCTCGAGTGCGATTGATTTAGAACGTTTAAAAAAGAGAATGTTAGATTTATAATAAATTTAGTATACAAAAAGCACAGCCAATTGGCTGTGCTTTTTAATCGTTACTTGAGGTAGATTTATTATTCAGAGTTCAGATTTTTTGTAGAGAAAAATTAGGAGAAGGCTTTGTCGCTTAGCTCTTCTTGCATTTGCTCACGCATTTTAAATTTTTGCAGTTTACCTGTTACTGTCATTGGATAGTTTTCTACAAAACGGATATGTCGTGGCATTTTAAAATAGGCTAGTTTGTCTTTTAAAAACTCACGAATTGCTTGCTCATCAAGCACAGCGTCTTCTTTTGGTTGGATCCAAGCGCACACTTCCTCGCCATACCTTTCATCTGTTATACCAAATATGGCAGCATCTTGAATGCCCGGGTAGGTGTAAAGCACTTCTTCTATTTCGCGCGGGTAAATGTTTTCGCCGCCACGAATAATCATATCTTTAATACGGCCAACAATAGTGACAAACCCTTCTGTATCCATGACACCTAAATCGCCAGAGTGTAGCCAACCACTTTCATCTATTGTGGCTTTTGTTTTAGCATCGTCATTCCAATAGCAGCGCATTATACCTGCACCTTTACTACACACTTCGCCAGGTTGACCAATTTGTTGAATGTTACCCAACTCGTCAATAATTTTAACCTCGGTATGGGCAAGTGCGCGGCCAACCGTCGTTACTTGCCGCTCTATTGAAGAGTCTGTTTCGGTAATGTTGTTTATGGGGCTGCACTCAGTTTGCCCGTAAGCAATCAGTACTTGATGCATGTTCATTTGTGTTTGTACTTTGCGCATTACTTGCTCTGGGCATGTAGAGCCAGCCATTACACCCGTGCGTAAAGTACTTAAGTCATAATCGTTAAAATTACTTAGCTCAAGCTCACTAATAAACATAGTAGGTACACCGTGCAGCGCTGTACATCCTTCTTGTTGAACTACATCTAGTGTGGTTTTTGCATCGAACGAATCACCTGGGTAAATGGCTGCTGCACCTTTACTAACACACAATAAGCTACCCAATACCATTGCAAAGCAATGATATAACGGGATAGGGATGCATAACTTGTCATCGCTCGTAAAGTGCATAGATTCGGCGACGAATAGCGCATTATTTAAAATATTTTTATGAGTGAGCGTTGCGCCTTTTGGGTTGCCTGTTGTGCCAGATGTAAATTGTATATTGATGTCTTGCTCAGCATTTAAGTTTGCACCTATTGCTTTTAATTCAAGCTCATGTGCCGATGTTGGCAAGTTAATAACATCATTAAAAGAGTACATACCAGGAGATGCTTCATCGCCAATGCGGATTATATTTTTAAGAGTGGGCAGTGCTTTTAAATTAAGTGTGTCTTTATTGCAAGTTGCAAGTTCTGGAGCCAAACCATTGAGCATTTCTAAATAATCACTGCCTTTAAAGTTTGATGCTGTGATTAGAGTAGAGCATTCAACACTATTTAAGGCGTATTGTAATTCGTTAGGGCGATATGCAGGGTTAATACACACCATTATTGCGCCAATTTTGGCTGTTGCAAATTGGGTTAAGCACCATTCAATATTATTAGGAGACCAAATACCAACGCGCTCTCCTGGTTTTACACCAAGGGCCAGTAAGCCCATAGCAAGTTGATTAACTTCTTTTTGAAATTCTTTATACGTTAAGCGAATACCCTGGTGATGAACTACAACAGCTAACGCCTCTGGGTTTTTGTCGACAATAAAGTCAAAGTACTCCCCGATAGTCGAATTTGTTAAAGGTGTGCTTTGTATACCTTTAAAGTAGCTTTGCGATAACGGTAAGTGATTTATTTTTTCTACTTCTTTTACCGCAATAGTGTGTGTGTGCATTGCTCTCTCCATGAAAATGTGTGTGAGTTATGTAAACTACAAAGTTAAAATAAACACATATTGTCGACAAAGAGAAGTGCAGTTAGACTAATGTATTATTAGATTAATAAAAGCTAATACTACTTTTTAGACACAAAAAAACGCGTCTTACACTGTAAGTACGCGTTTTTAAACGAGTAATGAGTTTACATTTCGTCGCTGCGGTATGTTTTTTTCATTATGTAAACGTAAGCGTTTACAAATGCATTTTCTTGGTACTTTTTAAGACCTGTTTCTTCAAAATCAATAGGAATAGGATTACGCTTTACCTGTTCTTTAATTTCAGTTGTGGTAAATAAACGTACGTCTAAATTGTCGATTAATTGAATCGCAGTTTCCATTTTGAATCCCTTTGCGCTGCCAGCAAATTTACCTTTAGGCTGACGCTCACGGATTGCAACAGAATCAATTTGGTAATCTTGCATTAGTTTTGCAAAATCGAATTGAAATTTACGCATTACTTCAGTGTCGTTACCGTTACCTAAGGTAAAGCGTGTTTGGCGCACATCGCGAATATCAAATACGTCATTATCTTTACTTAAAATACAAAGTAGTACATCACTACCGGTAATTTCTACACCACATGTTCTCATGTCTATTCTCTAAAATAACTTAATTACGCAGTATTATACGCAACACACATTAAAATGCGAGTGTAGGTATAGTTGTAGGTGCGTAATTAGTGCGTTGATGCTTTTATATTTTAATGAAATGATTTTTTTTGCTCTAAAAGTTACATTTTGTGCTCAAAACGGGTGGATTTCACCCCTTAAAACTTGTAATTAAATGCGCAGCACGCGACAATATATCTTTGTAGTTGAATAGACTCTGCATCTACATTTATTAGTCAATGCTTATTCGTAAAAGCGTTGTCGAGTCATTCTCATTTAATTTATTAAAAATACACGTGATACATTGTAGGTGTCACCACTGTAGCAAGGATTTATAATGCCAGTTATTACTCTTCCAGACGGAAGTCAACGTAGTTTTGAAAACCCTGTAAGCACGCTTGATGTTGCAAACGATATTGGCCCTGGTTTAGCTAAAGCGACCATTGCGGGTCGTGTTAATGGCGACCGTGTTGATGCATGTGATTTAATTAGTGAAGACTCTCGTCTTGAGATCATTACCGCTAAAGACGATGACGGCCTTGAAATCATTCGTCACTCTTGTGCTCACTTAATTGGTCATGCAGTTAAGCAACTTTTCCCAGACGCAAAAATGGCAATTGGTCCTACCATTGATAACGGTTTCTACTACGATATTGATATGGAACATTCATTATCACAAGATGATCTTGAAGCAATTGAAAAGCGTATGTTGCAACTTGCAAAAACCAACTACGACGTAGTGAAAAAAACAGTAAGCTGGCAAGAAGCACGCGATACATTTGAAGCGCGTGGCGAAACATACAAAATAGAAATTCTGGACGAAAACATCGCTAAAGATGACCGCCCAGGTTTATATCATCACGAAGAATATGTAGACATGTGTCGTGGACCTCACGTTCCTAACATGAAATTTTGCCAAAACTTCAAAATAATGAAAGTGGCGGGTGCATATTGGCGTGGTGATTCAGAAAACAAAATGCTACAACGCATTTACGGCACAGCGTGGGGCGATAAAAAGCAACTTAAAGCGTATTTAAAACGCCTTGAAGAAGCTGAAAAACGCGATCACCGCCGTATTGGTAAAGCGCTTGATTTATGGCATTGGCAAGAAGAAGCGCCAGGCATGGTATTTTGGCACAACGATGGTTGGAGCATTTACCGCGAGCTTGAAGAATTTGTACGTGAAAAGTTACGCGAATATGAGTACGAAGAAGTAAAAGGTCCAATGATGATGGACCGTTCACTTTGGGAAAAATCAGGTCACTGGGAAAAGTATTCAGAAGCAATGTTTACCACTGAGTCTGAAAAGCGTGAATACGCGATTAAACCAATGAACTGCCCAGGACATGTGCAGATCTTTAACCAGGGTTTAAAATCGTACCGTGATTTACCACTTCGTATGGCTGAATTTGGTTGTTGTCATCGTAATGAACCATCAGGTGCACTACACGGTTTAATGCGTGTACGTGGCTTTACACAAGATGATGCTCACATTTTCTGTACCGAAGAGCAGATAATGGACGAAGTTTCAGCGTGTATTAAGATGGTTTATGATACATATGAAACATTCGGATTTGAGAAGATTGTAGTTAAGCTATCTACTCGCCCAGAACAACGCATTGGTGAAGACCATATGTGGGATAAAGCAGAGCTTGCTTTAGCCGAAGCACTTAAGCTAAACGATATTGAATTTGATTATCTTCCGGGTGAAGGCGCGTTTTATGGTCCAAAGATTGAATTTACTTTATACGATTGTTTAGACAGAGCGTGGCAGTGTGGTACAGTGCAATTAGACTTTGCATTACCGGGTCGTTTAGGCGCTACTTATGTAGCAGAAAATAACGAACGTCGTACACCTGTAATGATACATCGTGCTATTTTAGGTTCTATTGAACGCTTTATTGGCATTTTAACTGAAGAGTACGCTGGTTTATTCCCGACGTGGCTTGCGCCAAAGCAAGTGGTAATTATGAATATTACCGATAAACAGGCTCCTTATGTTAAAGAAGTTGTACAAAAATTAAATAAACTTGGAATTAGAGCCGCTGCTGACTTGAGAAATGAGAAGATTGGCTTTAAAATCCGTGAGCATACACTGAAGCGTATTCCATACTTGCTTGTCGTTGGCGATAAAGAAGTTGAACAACAAGAAGTAGCAGTGCGTACTCGCACAGGTGAAGACCTAGGCAAATTTAATGTCGATGATTTTGTAGCTAAAATTAGCGAAGAAATTAAAAATCGACAGTAAAAATCGAGCGTGTAAGGCATTAACAAACAGCCAATTACACGCTTATATTATTGATATTCTTGGAGGAACGTACTATTAGAGGCGGCAAGAAAGGGCAACAAACAGCTCAAAAAAATCGTATTAACGAAGAAATTACAGCGCAAGAAGTTCGTTTAATTGACATTGAAGGCGAACAAGCTGGAATTCAGTCATTACAAGACGCGCAAACTATGGCCGATGCAGCGGGTGTTGATCTTGTTGAGATCAGTCCAAACGCTGAGCCGCCTGTTTGTAGAATCATGGATTACGGTAAGTTCATCTTTGAAAAAAGCAAAGAACTAAAAGAGCAGAAGAAGAAGCAAAAGCAAATCCAGATAAAAGAAATCAAATTCCGTCCTGGTACGGATGAAGGTGATTATCAGGTTAAGCTTCGCAACTTACGTAAGTTCTTAGAAGCTGGCGATAAAGCTAAGATTACTATCCGCTTCCGTGGTCGTGAAATGGCTCACCAAGAAATTGGTATAGAATTATTAAACCGTATCAAAGCCGATTTAGAAGAACTTGCAGTAGTTGAGTCTTTCCCAAATCGTGTTGAAGGTCGCCAAATGGTTATGATGATGGCGCCTGTTGCTAAAAAATAATTTTTAAGCGATAATACGCACCGAAATTAGCTCAGGTCTGCAAGTAATATGCGAATATTCACCTGAGTTAACCGGTATTAAAGTAAGATTGCGGCATTTATGCTGGGTCTTCACCGGAACATGGCAGTAAGTTAGGCCTAAAAGTGGAGCTATAGAAATATATCTCACGCCTGCTTACTAATTTAAAAGCAATACAATTTGGAGTTATTGCAATGGCTTATAAGCTAAAAAGTCACAGTGGCGCTGCTAAGCGTTTCAAAAAGACTGCTTCTGGCGGTTTCAAGCGTAAACAAGCGCATCTTCGTCATATTCTGACTAAGAAAACTTCTAAGCGTAAGTTACACCTACGTCCTAAGATGATGGTTCATAAAAATGACCATGGTCTAGTTTCACGTATGTTACCGTTCGCTTAATAGGGGTTTTTAGAAATGGCAAGAGTTAAACGCGGCGTTGTCGCACGTGCACGTCACAAAAAAGTTTTAAAACAAGCAAAAGGTTACTACGGAGCACGTTCACGTGTTTACCGCGTAGCTTTCCAGGCTGTTACTAAAGCGGGTCAATACGCTTACCGTGACCGTCGTGCGAAGAAACGTACTTTCCGTCAATTATGGATTGCACGTATCAATGCTGCTTCACGTCAAAATGGTCTGTCTTACAGCCGTTTTATCAATGGTCTTAAAAAGACATCTGTAGAAATCGATCGTAAGATCCTTGCAGATATCGCTGTTTATGACCAAGTTGCATTCGCAGCGCTTGTAGAAAAAGCAAAAGAAGGCCTAGCCGCTTAAGCTTTTTCATATAAGTATTAAAAAAGGAGCCTATGGCTCCTTTTTTTGTGCCTGTAATTTAATAACTTACACTTTTTTATAGCTGAGCTAAATCGGCTTTTTCAAATTAATACCCATCTGCTTATATTAGCTCTATTTATCGATAAAAAGATACGTGAGAGCAGGGCGAAATTCACTATTTAGTTGTTCTTGGCAATTGCTCCATCATTACTCACTCTCCTGGATCCATGCAGACGTATATCAGACATTTTTGGCGCTGTTAGCGTCAGATGTAATCCTTTAAATTGATTAAGTATTTTTACGAGTTGGTATAAATAGTAATGTAATGAATTACTGTACATTAATAACGTTATATAGCCTTAAAAGACAGGTGTGAATGAGTGACATGTAATTGGCTGCATTTTTTTGTTGAATCACCGCAGTTTCCTCATTATAAAAAATTTAGTTGATATAATTTATATAATTAAGGCGTTTGTTAGAGAATTTTATGTTTGCAAGTTTACTAGTTTTATCTGCAAGTGTGGCGTATGACGCACACTTACCTCCATTAATTGAGTGGCAGGGGAAAAGCGTAGAGCTTTTACAAAAACAAGGGCCGTTAACTACAGATTTTGAGCTTTCAGCAGGTGAAGCGTCGCCAGATTATGCAAATACAATGGCATTTGTTGATAGGTTAGTTGCTGCAAACCCTACTCAGTTTCAATCTCAAACCATTGGCTATAGTAATAGCAAGCGTGCAATAAAAATGTTGATTGCCAGTGAACAAGGTTTTTTTGAAGCAAGGCAAATGGCTAATAGCACTAAGCCAACTATTTTTATTCAGGCAGGAATACATTCTGGTGAAATAGACGGTAAAGATGCCATGTTTATGTTGCTTAGAGATATAGCGACGGGTAAGCGCCGTGACATTTTAAAAAAGGTAAACATATTATTTATTCCTATTTTAAATGTAGATGGACACGAACGTAGCAGTGCATTCAATCGCATCAATCAACGGGGCCCTACAAAAATGGGCTTTAGAACAAATGCTAATAACCTTAATTTAAATCGTGATTTTACTAAATTAGATACCCCAGAAGTTAGAAGTGTTCTAAAGGTTATTAACGACTACAACCCAAATTTATACATTGATGTACACGTAACCGACGGCGCAGATTACCAATACGATGTGACTTATGGCTACAATCCGGTATTTTCAAGCGAGTCGCCTGCGGTATCTGATGCACTAAACCAGTTTTTTAAACCTCTGATTGACGATACGCTAGCTAAGCAAGGGCACATGCCAGGGCCACTTGTTTTTGTTATGGACAAGCGCGACTTTAAAAAAGGATTAGCGGGATGGGTTGCTACGCCGCGCTTTTCAAATGGTTGGGGTGATTTAAAGTCATTACCGACTATTTTAGTTGAAAATCATTCATTGAAGCCTTACAAGCAACGTGTATTAGGAACTTACGTATTTTTAGATGGTGCTATTACTGCGCTATCAAAGCACAGTCATGAATTAGCTAATGCAGTAAAAAAAGAACAGGAATTTGTTCCTAAACAGTTAATAGTAAAGCGTGGCTATTCCAAGCAAGCTGATACGATTGCGCAGTTTAAAGGTATTGAGTATTCATCAAGCATGAATGCGCTCTCAGGCCAAAATGAAGTGAAGTATTTGGGTAAAGCACATACATATACCGACTTACCTATTTATTGGCAAAAAGATGTACAACATACAGTTGAAGTACCTAAAGCTTTTTTTATTCCGCCTGTATATCGCAATATTATTAAGAAACTAAAGTTACATGGTGTCTCTATTAATAAACTTGAAGGGGCAAACACACAGCCTTTAAAAGTAGCAAAGGTGGCAGACTACACGTTTGATAAAGCACCATTTGAAGGCCGTTTTAGAGTGTCAGCAAGTTTTGATTATGTCCCTGCTATAAATGTAGATTTAGATGGTTGGTATCAAGTCAATACTCAACAAAAAGCAGGTGAGCTTGCTGTGCATTTATTGCACCCTGAAGCACCAGATTCGTTTTTTGCATGGGGGGAATTTAATACTATTTTTCAGCGTACTGAGTACATGGAAAACTATGCACTAATTCCGTTTGCACGCCAAATGCTAAAGGACAATCCAAAGCTAGCGCTTAAGTTTGATGAAAAGCTTAAAGATAAATCGTTCGCAAGCGACGCTGATGCGAGATTAAACTGGTTATATGAGCAAAGTCCATTTTATGATCAAGCGTACTTAAAGTACCCAATATTGATGTCATTTGAAGAAGAAGTTGTTATCCCGGATCAAAAAAGTAAAGAAATCTAATATGCAAATTATAACCATACCCGTCACTGCATTTGCACAAAATAGTCGTATTATTTGGTGTAGTGAAACTAAACAAGCCGTAGTCATAGACCCAGGTGGCGACCCTAATAAAATAGTAGCAGCCCTTAATGAGCATAAACTAGAATTAAGTGCTATTTGGTTAACGCACGGGCATTTAGATCATGTGGGTGGGGCTGATATTTTACGTAATCAATTTAACGTACAAATTATTGGCCCACAAAAAGATGAGTGCTTCTGGTTTGAAAACTTACCTATGCAAGCACAAATGTTCGGGTTTAAACCCATTGAGCCTTTTTATCCGGATATTTGGCTAAACCATAACGACACCGTTAGCGTAGGTAAACTTAGCTTTTTAGTGAAGCATTGCCCAGGGCATACACCTGGTCATATTGTGTTTTATCAACAAGACTATGAATGCGTTATTGTAGGTGATGTTATTTTTAAAGGCTCAGTAGGGCGAACTGATTTCCCTAAGGGGAACAGCGAACAACTTATAGAGTCGATTAAGACGCATATTCTAACCTTACCTGATAATACTAAAATATTGGCAGGGCATGGGAGCGACACTACGGTTGGATTTGAAAAACAAACAAATCCTTTTGTGAGTGGTAAGTTTGGTTAAGTTACTTATTTGAAGTTTGGCAAACTGCATAAAAATTAAAAATAAGCAGACTGAGTTTTAAAATGGTTGTATAATTTAACCAGTTTATTTGATAAATAAGAAATAAAATGTCTCTAAATCACGTAGATCGCCAAATATTGGCACTTTTACAACAAGATGCTAGTTTATCAACCGCAGAAATTGCTGATAAAGTAGGCTTGTCTCAATCTCCATGCTGGCGTCGAATTGCCAAGCTAGAGCAAGATGGTTATATAAAAAGCAAAGTGGCTCTTTTAGATGAGAAAAAACTTGGCTTTGATATGCTTGTATATGCACATGTGCGTTTATCAAATCACGGTAAAAAGAACCTTGCTGAATTTGAAAAACTTATAATGAGTTATGATCAAGTAACAGAGTGTTACACCATGGCTGGAACAATGGACTTTATGCTACGCATAATTTCACAAGGCATAGAAGGTTATGAGCACTTTGTACGCGATAATTTACTAAGCTTAGAATATGTACAAGAAGTACATTCTAATGTAACAATGACATGTGTAAAACGTAGTACTTCCCTCCCTTTATAAAAGCACTTCTTTTAAAAGCTAAACCTCTTTTAGTTTAGTTTAACCACATAATGACAATTGTTAACTGAGCGCTAATTTGGTAGAATTTAGCGTTTTTTTTGATACCCATTACACCATTTGAGGAACTCAATGTTTAACTTACTCAGTAGGGCGCCTAGCTCTGCTAAAAACGATATTCTATCTGGATTAACTGTGGCGCTAGCCTTGGTGCCAGAAGCTGTTGCGTTTGCCTTTGTTGCAAATGTAGAACCTTTAGTTGGTCTATATGCCGCGTTTATCGTTGGTTTAATCACGGCTATATTTGGTGGCCGCCCTGGTATGATTTCAGGTGCAACCGGTGCACTAGCTGTTGTTATGGTAAGTTTAGTGCTTGATCATGGTGTTGAGTATTTATTTGCGACCGTATTGCTCATGGGCATACTGCAGATACTCGCGGGTGTATTTAAACTCGGTAAGTTTATCCGCATGGTTCCTCATCCGGTAATGCTTGGTTTTGTAAACGGCTTAGCTATTGTTATTTTTCTTGCTCAGTTAGGACAATTTAAAGTGCCTGATGGTATGGGCGGACAAGAATGGATGACGGGTAACCCGTTATATATTATGCTTGGTTTAGTGGCTTTAACGATGGCTATTATTCAGTTTTTACCTAAACTAACAACGGCTGTACCCTCTACATTAGTCGCTATTATTACAGTGACCGCTTTAGTTATTGGTTTGGACTTAGAAGCGCATACCGTAGTTGATTTCTTAAAAGGAATGACAGGCGACGAAGCTGCAACAATTGCAGGCGGTTTACCTCAGTTTCATATTCCTATGGTACCGTTTACTTTCGAAACGCTACAAATTATTTTTCCTTATGCACTTATTTTAGCGGCTATTGGTTTAATTGAATCATTATTAACGCTTAGCTTAATTGACGAGATTACAGAAACTCGCGGTCATAGTAATAAAGAGTGTATAGGCCAAGGCGCTGCAAATATTACTTGTGGTATGTTTGGTGCTATGGGTGGTTGTGCAATGATTGGTCAATCAATGATCAACATTAACTCAGGTGGTCGTTCTCGCTTATCGGGTATAAGTGCTGCATTGATGTTGCTTGCGTTCATCATATTCGCTTCAAGCTTAATTGAGATGATCCCACTAGCTGCACTTGTTGGTGTTATGTTTATGGTTGTATTAGGTACGTTTGAATGGGCCAGCTTTAAAATGATGAAGCGTGTGCCTCTATCAGACGCGTTCGTAATAGTACTTGTATCGGGTGTGACGGTTATTACCGATTTAGCGATTGCAGTATGTGTAGGTGTTATTGTATCTGCATTAGTATTTGCTTGGCAGCATGCTAAGCACATATACACAACTAACTATATTGATGAAGAAGGCGCTAAAGTATATGAGTTACATGGCCCGCTTTTCTTTGGTTCAGTTAAAAACTTTGCAGAGTTATTTGATGTTAAAAATGATCCTAAAAATGTAATTGTTGAATTTAAGCATAGCCGCGTATCTGATCACAGTGCAATAGAAGCAATTGACACACTTGCTGATAAGTACACAAAAGCAGGTAAACAACTTCACTTACGTCACTTAAGTAAAGACTGTACGCAGTTGCTTCATAAAGCACGTGATTTGGTTGAAGTGAATGTGATTGAAGACCCAACATACAAAGTAGCATCAGACAAACTAGCTTAATTTACACAAAGCTATTTATATTTAAAAAGCGAAAGGTGAATAACCTTTCGCTTTTTTAGTGTATCTACTATTTGTTTGCGGTAAGACTATTAAAAAGCAAGGTAGGCTGTAGTGCTATGCAAACTCATAAATCTATATAATAAGACTATCTAATTTTATTAAAATTAGCCCTACATAGGTAAAAATAATAAAGAATAACAAGCGCCTATTTTATGGAATTAGTCTTTAACTATACGGAGTAAACATCTATTTTGAACTGGCAATCTTTAGTCGATAACAGACAGCGCTTTTTTTGGCTTTTGCAAATTGCAGGCTGGATTGGTTATGCGTTAGTAAATTATATTGGCTCTAAAGTATTTGAAATGCGTGATATATACGTATTTGTTATTTTATTAAATGCTTACGCTGGTTGCTTAATGACAGTACCGCTTAGGTATATTTACCGTAAAATTTGGAATGCCTCGCCTTGGGTATTAATGATTGTGGTATTTGGTGCCTCTTATGTAACAGGTACTTTATGGGCTGTCGTTCAAAAATTTAATTTGTGGGAAATATACCGCCATGGTTATAGACCAGAGGAGTGGTTTTATTACCTGCAGCAAGGTTTAGATTCGGTTTATATTATTTTATGTTGGAGTGGTTTGTACTTTGGCGTTAAATATTATCAGTTATTACAAAGTGAGCGACAAAAAGCACTAAAAGCCACAACTATGGCACACGAAGCGCAATTAAAAATGCTTAGGTATCAGCTCAATCCCCATTTTTTATTCAATACACTTAACGCTATTTCTACTTTAATTTTGGTTAAAGAAAACAAAGATGCTAACTTAATGGTAGCAAGGCTAAGTGACTTTCTACGTTATACATTAAATACCGATCCAATAAAGAAAGTACCGCTAGAGCAAGAGTTACATGCACTCATGCTTTACTTAGAAATAGAACGTGTACGTTTTGATGAGCGATTAAAGGTAAATGTAGATATAAGCGAGCAAGCTAAAGAGGCTTTAGTACCGAGCTTAATTTTGCAACCTATTATTGAAAACGCAATTAAGTATGCTATTGCCCATCTAACAGAAGGTGGAGTAATTGATATAAAAGCACAGGTATTTGCGAATGAGTTATTACTAGAAGTGGGCGACAACGGCCCAGGTACTGACATACTCGATGGCCAATTAGTTAACGCTCAAGGCGTAGGTGTCGCTAATACCAAAGATAGATTAAAAACGTTGTATGAAAATAATTATTCGTTTGTATTATCACATAATACGCCAAGTGGATTAAAAGTTAATCTGCGAGTACCTTTTGAGAAGGCTGTGAAAAATGACTAAAATAAAAACACTCATTGTTGATGATGAACCGTTAGCACGAAAAGGTTTAGCGGTAAGGCTCGAAGAATACTCTGATATTGAAGTAATTAAATTGTGTAGTTCAGGCGCTGATGCAATTGAAATGTGTCAAAGCGAGAAAATTGATTTGGTTTTTTTAGATATTCAAATGCCAGGTATGAATGGCTTTGAAGTAGCAAGAGCCCTTAGCGAAAGCTCAAAAGCATTACCAGCGATTGTATTTGTAACGGCCTTTGACCAGTTTGCTGTAAAAGCGTTTGAAATTCATGCTCTCGATTACATTTTAAAACCCGTTGATGATAACAGACTAAAACAGGCGGTAGAAAAAGTGCATACCTACTTAAAAACGCAGCAAGACAACGCCCATAAGAAAAAACTAGCGAGTTTTGTAGCCGGTATTACTGGTAACAATTGCGAAGAAATACTTAAAAAATTAGCCACTGGCGATATGCTAACAGACAGACGTTACCCAGAATCGCTTGCTGTAAAAGAGCAGGGTGAAATTATTCGTGTACCAGTAGCGACTATCCAATGGGTTGATGCAGCAGGTGACTATATGTGTTTGCACTGTGAAGACGGACAAACGCATATTCTACGTAAAACAATGAAAGAGCTAGAGCAAGAGCTCGACCCTCAGTTATTTGTGCGTGTACATCGCAGCGCAATAGTAAATACAAAACAAATTAGTAAATTGGTTACACAAGTAAGTGGTGAGTATTTATTAGTACTTGAAAATGGCCAAGAATTAAAAGTGAGCCGTAGCTACCGAGATAAGGTTAAAGCGGCATTAGCAAGTTAAAGCCAACGCTTTTATTACAGACACAAAAAATGCGAGCTAAGCTCGCATTTTTTATATTCGGCGTTTAATTATGCAACAGTTACAATTTTCATTGTGTTAGTTGCGCCCACAGTTTCCATTGAGTCACCGTGAGTAATAATTACTGTATCGCCAGACTGTAAAGACCCTTGAGAAACTAAAGTATCAAGCGCGGCTTTTACCATACCGTCTTTTTCAGTTTTTGTAGAATCAAAAAATACTGGGTAAACACCACGATAAAGTGCTGTTTGACCTAATGTACTCGCATGACGTGAAAGCGAGTAGATTGGTAAGCCTGAGCTGATACGCGACATTAATTTAGCCGTACTACCAGATTCAGTAAGTGTGATAATTGCTTTAACAGAATCTAAGTGATTAGCTGCATACATAGCAGAAAGCGCAATTGATTCAGCATTGTTAGAAAAGCGACTATCTAAACGGTGTTTAGAAACGTGCGTTTCTTTTTGCGATTCAGCACCTAAACAAACGCGTGCCATAGTCGCAACTGTTTCTTCAGGATAATCACCTGCAGCTGTTTCAGCTGAAAGCATTACAGCATCTGTTCCATCAAGAACAGCATTTGCAACATCCATAACTTCTGCACGTGTAGGCATAGGGTTATCGATCATCGATTCCATCATTTGCGTTGCTGTTACTACAGTACGGTTTAATGAACGAGCACGACGAATAATTAGTTTTTGCTTGCCCATAAGAGCAGCATCACCAATTTCAACACCTAAATCACCACGAGCAACCATTACAGCGTCAGACGCTAAAATGATGTCATCAACAGCTTCTTGGGTTTCAACGGCTTCAGCACGTTCAATTTTAGCAAGTAACTGTGCTTTTGAACCAGCAGCTTCAGCAAGTGAGCGTACGTAGCGCATATCGTCGCCACTACGTGGGAATGATACGGCAATGTAATCTACGTCAATTTCAGCGGCAGTTATTAAATCTTCTTTGTCTTTTTCAGTAAATGCTGGAGCAGTTAAGCCACCACCTAAACGGTTAATACCTTTATTGTTAGATAAAACACCGCCAACAGTGACTGTACAATGCACTAAATGCCCAGCTACTTCATCAACACTTAATTGAATAAGGCCGTCATTTAGAAGTAGTAAATCCTTAGGGCTTACATCGTTAGGTAATTCTTTATAATCAATACCTACAGAGTTTATGTCGCCTTCGCCTTTTTCCATTTTTGCATCAAGGGTAAATTTTGCACCCACAGCAAGCGTTACTTTACCTTCTTTAAAAGTAGAAACGCGGATTTTAGGGCCTTGAAGGTCAGCAAGGATAGCAATATGCTTGCCTAATCTTTTTGCAATATCGCGTACAGCTTGTGCACGGTCTTTATGATCTTGGGCAACACCATGTGAGAAGTTTAAACGTACTACATTAGCCCCAGCGATAATAATTTTTTCTAAGTTGTTATCTCTATCGGTAGCAGGTCCAAGGGTAGCGACTATTTTCGTGCGTCTTAGCATCAATTTCTCCTGTTTGCTTGGTGAAAGCATGTTGACGTTATTTTGTTGACTTAAAATATCTATATTAGAATAAAATATTTTAGTTATGTGCAAACTTCAAAGGTTTGCCACTATTTTATACAAAACTATTGTGTCATCATTATGACACCGGTGTCAGAATGCGTCAATGATCTTAATTTCAATTAGCTTTGCTTTTAGTCACCCCGAGACCATTGATGTTTGATATAATTACGTAGCTTATTTATCTGTAATAAAAAAGCATGTTGTATTGACTCATAATTAGTATTTTATGACTGTATGAGTATAATGCACGCGGTATTATTTAATTTATACACTGAATTTTCTAACCAAATAGTTGTTACCGAGGAGGACACTAGATGCAAGTTGCATTAGTAGGGTTAGGCGTTATGGGAAAAAATCTTGCCCTAAACTTGATTGAAAAAGGGATAACGCTAGTCGCTTATGACAAAAACCCACATGCGGGTGAAGAGTTACTAAGTTGTGCTAAATCTCAAGGCATGGCTGATAGGCTTCACATTGTCTCTGATTTAAGAGACATGGTAAGGCGTTTAGAGGCACCTCGTTCTATTTTATTACTTGTTCCTGCTGGTGAGTTAGTTGATACAGTTTGTAATGAACTTGTAGAGGCCGGCGTTAACTGTGACGATATGATTGTCGATTGCGGTAATAGTAATTATAAAGACGGTATAACGCGTAAACTTAAATACCAAAATAAATTTGAATTTGCCACTATGGGAATTTCTGGCGGTGCAGAAGGCGCTCGCCATGGTCCTGCAATGATGGCAAGTGGTTCTGAGGGTGGTTGGGAACGTATTGAGCCATGGTTTGAAAAAGTAGCTGCTAGCTATAATGGCGACTCGTGTTTTGCACGTGTTGGTCAATCAGCAAGTGGTCATTTTGTAAAAATGGTTCACAACGGTATTGAATACGCACTTATGCAACTTATTGCAGAAGTGTACCAATTACTTCGTTTAGGCACTAATCGTTCTCCAAAAGAAGTGGCTGAGATATTTAATGACTGGTCAGAAGGTCAATTAAATAGCTACTTACTGTCTATTTCTAGCCACATATTGTCACTTGAAAATCATAATAATGTACCGCTTGCGGACTTAATTGATAATAAAGTTGGCGCTAAAGGTACTGGTCTTTGGACTGCGCAAAATGCACTAGAACTTGGTATTGCAGTTCCTTCACTTGTTGCTGCTGTACAAGCTCGTCATTTAACTAATGCATGTAATACAACGGCTGCACAAGAGATGACGTATGCATCTAAATCAACTAACAATGTTGAAATTGATTTAGAAGAGCTAAAAGAAGCGTTCTTACTTGCAAGCTTACTAGCGTATCGCCAAGGTTTAGCGTTAATTAAAGGTGCATCACGTACTCATCAGTGGAAAGTTGATTTATCTAAAACGCTTCAAACGTGGCGTGCTGGTTGTATTATTCGTGCTGACTACCTTGATAGCGTTGCACAAGGTGTTGAATTTATTGATACCCTTGAGAAAGAGTCTAACTCTTTGCGCAAAATTACCGGACAAGCAATAATGACTGGTTTAGCATTCCCTGTATTGGGTGCTACACAAACGTATTTAGCAACATTAACCACACCGAGTAATGGGCATTTAGTTCAAGCCCAGCGTGATTACTTTGGTGAGCACGGCGTTAAAACCCATAGCGGTGAAACATGTCATTTAACTGACTTAGTAGATATCGACGCTAAAGTTAGGTAATAAACAGTTGTTTAAAACGATAAAGGCACGCTATTTAGCGTGCCTTTTGTATTTTTCTTTATAAATTTAACGACTTAGCTCGCCGCGTAAATTATCCTGCATTAAATGACGAATCGTCTCTACTTCTAGCTTTTGGCTAAATAAATAATGTAATTTAGTTAAACACGCTTCAAGGGTCATATCGTATCCACTAATAACACCAATATTTAACAGTGCATTACCCGTTGCATAGCCGCCCATATTTACATGGCCTTTTAAGCACTGGGTTAAATTAACAATAACGACGCCACGTTTACTTGCTTCTTCAAGTATTGATAAAAAGTTAGGATCTTGCGGTGCATTACCTACACCAAAACTAAGCAACACCAAGGCTTTAATATTGCCATTAACTAAGCTTTTAACCACTTCTTGACTAATACCAGGGTATAAATAAAGCACACCAATGGGTTGAGGTGTAATAGGAGTAACTTGCAGCTCATTTTCAACATAAGGACTAAGTTGGCCTTTAATAAGTTGAATACTAATACCCGATAACGCTAAGGGATCAAGATTAGGCGACGCAAATGCATTAAATCCATCGGCGTGGGCTTTAGTTGCTCTGTTACCTCTAAACAGTTGGTTATTAAAAAATAGACTTACTTCTGCAATTGGATAATTTGCCGCTAAATACATTGCATTCAGAAGGTTTACTTGACCATCTGAGCGTAATTGAGAAAGCGGAATTTGTGAGCCAGTTACAATCACAGGTTTAGTTAGGTTTTCGAACATAAACGATAGTGCTGAGGCTGTATACGCCATTGTATCGGTGCCATGAAGCACAACAAAACCATCATAATCTTGGTATTTATCTTTAATGTCATCAGCAATAAGTTGCCAATGCTCAGGAGACATATCTGAAGAATCTATAAGAGGGCAGTATTCGTGAATATCAAACAAAGGCATTTCATCACGGTTAAACTCTGCGTTGTTCACTACGGTTTCTGTTAAAAAACCTTCAGCAGGAATATAACCTCGACTCGATTTTTTCATACCTATAGTACCGCCAGTATAAGCGATATAAATGCGTTTACGTTTCATAAAAAAAGCCCAGTAAAAAAACTGGGCTTAGTATAACGTTAAGTAACTTTAAATACAGCTGATTAGGTAAAGCTATGCACTTTTATTGTGCAACGTTACACACTAAACAGCGTGCATATACACCTTGTGGATCGTTGTAATCTTTAAGGTTTTCAACTTCAGTACTTAATTGGTTAATAACGCTTTGCAAGTTAGCTTGCGTTGCTAACACAGATGTTTTTTGTGTTTGTAAACCAAGCATCGATTTAATAGACGCGTTACCAAAAATGTTTTGAATCATTTTTTCTTGCGAGCTTAAATCTTGTTTAATGGTTTTAACTTCATAGTGATTAAGTTTTGCAAGTGCTGCGGCTGCTTTTATAGCATCTTGTTTATCACCAAGTTTGTCTACTAAACCTAGTTCAAGTGCTTGAGATGCAATCCATACGCGGCCTTGGGCAATTTTATCAACTTGCTCAGGCGTCATATTACGGGCATCAGCGACAACATTTAAAAAGCGACCGTATGCTTCTTCAACGCTCATCTGAATTACTTGACCCATTTTTTCGTTTAGGGGACGAGTGATAGAAAAACCAGCCATTTCGGTTGTTGCAACGCCATCTGAATAAACACCAATTTTAGATAAGGTTTTTTCAAATGTCATAAACGTACCAAATACACCAATTGAACCTGTAATAGTACTCGGTGCTGCCCAGATTTCGTTTGCAGCAGAGGCAATCCAATAACCACCTGATGCAGCTACAGAGCTCATAGAGGCAATAACAGGCTTACCAGCAGCTTTAAGCGCTAATACTTCTGCACGAATAACTTCAGAAGCAAACATACTACCGCCACCTGAATCAATGCGCAGTACGACCGCTTTAACTTTGTCATCAAGGCGTGCTTTACGAAGTAGGGCTGCTGTAGAGTCGCCACCAATTTCGCCAGCTTTACGCTCACCATCAACAATTGTACCTTTAGCAACTACAACGGCGACTTTTTCGGTAATAGGGTTATCAAATTCAATCGGTGGTTTAACCAAGCTTAAGTATTCACGAAATGAAACTTGCTTAAATGTTTTGCCATCTTCTTGTGTGCCAACTAAATCAATTAATTGTTTGCGAACTTGTTGATTTGTTTTTAAAGAATCAACCCACTGGTGGTCAAGTGCATATTTACCTGCATCGCCATCGGCAGCTTTCATTTTTTCAAGATATACGTCCATTGTCTCGTCGAAATTTGACTCATCAAATGGGCGAACCGCAGCAACATCTTGTTTGTATTCGCTCCAAAGAGCGCCTAACCAAACACGGTTAGCTTCTTTGGCTGCTTCAGACATGTCGTTACGAATGAAAGGTTCTACTGCTGACTTAAATGTACCAACACGGAAAATATGCTGCGTTACTTCAAGTTTTTCAAGTGCATCTTTAAAGTAAAGCGGATACATGCCGTAACCTTCAATACCTACGCTACCGTATGGGTGCATAGCGATTTCATCAGCATGTGATGCAATATAGTATTGTGCTTGGGTATAGTAATAACCCGATGCAATCACTTTTTTGCCAGCTTGTTTAAATGCATCAATAGCATTGGTAATTTGCTTAAGTTTGTTTAAATGCGCTTTAGGCATTTCTTGTAAATCAAGCAGCATCACCGTAATGCGATCGTCTTTAGTCGCTTCGTTTATTACTTCAACAATATCGTCGAGTAATATTTCGCTTGGCGCTTCAGAACCAGAAGTAGCATCACTAATTGCAGCTTCGACCGGATCTATGTATGTTTTTTCTTCAACAATAGGGCCATTTAGGTCAAGCCTAAGCACAGAGCCATTTTCAACTATTATTTTATCGTCGTCACTTGAGAGTGACACTAAGAAAACAATTACCAGTAATAAAAACAGAATGTTGAGTATTAAACGACGAGAAAAGTTAATTCCAGTCCAAATACCTTTAAATACCTTTGCTATCAAAATAGCTCCTTAATTTGGTACAGTTAATACATTAGTTCCATCTTAGCCTAGAATAAAAATAAATTTAACTGCTAAATCGTAACGAAGTGTTTATGAGGTGCTATTAATACATGTTTTTATGGCTTTTTTTAATTAAATGAAGGCACATATTGCTTATTACTTGCCATTAAAGCAGAATTAGCTAATGTATACAGGTTAGACCAGTTAACGGGGCACAAGATGTTAGAACAACAATTACAACTAAAACACACACAATTACGTAACCGCTTAGTGATGGGCTCAATGCATACAGGCCTTGAAGAGGGATGGCATAACCGCAAACGCTTACGTGCATTTTATGAAGCACGTGCAAAAGGCGGTACCGCAATGTTAATTACGGGCGGATACAGCCCTAATTTACGTGGCAAATTAACACCTATTTCATCTTCATTTAATAGTTATTACGATGTATTTAAGCACCGCGCTTACACAGATGCTGTGCATAAACACGGCGGAAAAATTTGTTTGCAATTATTACACGCTGGACGTTATGCGTATCATCCATTCAATCAGGCACCAAGTGCAATAAAAGCACCTATTAATCCTTATAAACCTAAAGCGATGACGCTTGGCTCGATTAAGAAAACAATTAAAGACTTTGCGCACTCTGCCTATATGGCTGAAAAAGCTGGCTACGATGGCGTTGAAGTTATGGGTTCTGAAGGGTATTTGATTAATGAGTTTATGGCGCCGCACACCAATAAACGTGAAGATGAATTTGGTGGCAGCCTAGAAAATAGAATGCGACTTGCGCTTGAAATAGTTAAAGCTGTAAGAGCAAAAGTATCTGAGCAATTCTTAATCATTTTTAGATTGTCGGTTATTGATTTAATCCCAAACGGTTCAACACCAGAGGAAGTTGTCATACAAGCTACCGAGCTTGAAAAAGCGGGTGTTGATATATTTAACACAGGTATTGGTTGGCACGAAGCGCGTGTACCGACTATTGCGAGTATGGTGCCGCCAGGTGCATTTAAAGAAGCATCAAAACGTTTAAAAGACGTGGTGAGCGTGCCAGTTATTGCTGTTAACCGAATTAATACCCCAGAAATAGCTAACGATATTTTAAATGCAGGCGAGGCTGATTTAATTTCGATGGCAAGGCCGCTACTTGCCGATCCAGAGTTTTTTAATAAATACGCAAATAATCAATCTAAGCAAATTAATATTTGTATAGGGTGTAACCAAGGTTGTCTAGATCACGTATTTAAAAATAAACGTGCTACGTGTTTAGTTAATCCACAAGCTGCATTTGAGCTAGATTACCCGTTAGAGCAAGCAACCAAAGCTAAAAACGTATTAGTAGTCGGTGCAGGCCCTGCTGGTTTATCGGCAAGTTGTTACTTGGCTCAAAAAGGGCATAACGTCACGTTAATTGATCAAAAACCGCAAATGGGTGGCCAATTTAATTTAGCTATGCAAATACCGGGCAAAGAAGACTTTAACCATACTCTTACTTACTTCACTAATGAGCTTGATCGATTAAAAGTAACTGTAGAGCTTGGTAAAGCTTATGACGATTCAATGCTTAAAAGCTATGATGACATCGTATTTGCAACTGGCGTTAGGCCGCGTGAAGCCTCTATTAAGTGTAGCGATGATAAGCGTGTATTTGCTTATGACGAAGTTATACGCGGCGAAGTAGAGTTGGGTAAATCAATTGCTATTTTAGGTGCCGGTGGTATAGGTTTTGATATGGTTGCGTTTTTAAGCGAACATAAATCGCAAACTATTAGCGAGTTTAAAACGCAATGGGGGATTGAGTGTGAAGCCCAACCTCATAAAGATGAACGTCAATTGTATATGTTAAAACGCAGTGCGGGTCGTTTTGGTAGCGAGCTTGGTAAAACAACGGGTTGGATACATCGCCAAGTTGCTAAGCAGCATGGCGTTAAGCAAATTGCTGATTGCCAATACCAAAGCTTTGATAAAAGCGGACTAACTATTAATGTTGCTGGTGAAACTCAAGTACTGCCAGTAGACACGGTTATTGCCTGTATTGGTCAGGTTTCTAACAACGAAGTGCTAGAAAATTACACAGATAACGCAAAGGTACATGTTATAGGCGGAGCTAAACTAGCTGCTGCTATTGATGCTAAACGCGCTATTTTTGAAGCTCTTCAGGTCGCTAGAAGTATTTAACCTTTGTAAATAAATTGAAATAGTTTATCAATTCATGCGGTCTTTGCTGTTTATAGTCTATAACTTAATAAACAGTGAACACACAGGATACGCATGAACAAACTAACCAATCTTTATGATGCAATATTGGGTAAACTATCATTTTTAGATGGTTTACCTGCATTGCTATTTCGCTTGATTTTAGCCCCTGTTATGATCATTGCAGGTTATAACAAACTTGCTATAAGCGGTGAGACAGAAGGTTTCTTTGATAACTTTTTAGCATCTCCAGATGTAGTTCAATGGTTTGGTAATAATGAATGGGGTTTAGGATTACCGTTTCCTGACTTACTAGCTTTTTTAGCTGGCTGGAGTGAATTTTTAGGAGGTTGGTTTTTATTACTTGGCCTTTTAACTCGCTTGGTCAGTATCCCACTTATGTTCACAATGGTTGTCGCTGCAACCTCAGTGCATTGGCATAATGGTTGGTTTGCAATAGCACCAACTAATCCAGAAACAAGTGCTGCGCAAGTGCTCGATTGGTTATCAATTCCGGGCGCTAAAGAAAGCCTTGAAAACTCACTAGAAGTACAAGACCGAATAGGTAAAATTCGTGGCTTAGTTGAAGAACACGGTTTTCCTGATTATCTATACGAAAAGGGCAAGCCGTCTATTTTAAACAACGGTATAGAATTTTCGGCAATTTATTTTGCTATGCTTCTTAGCTTGTTTTTTATGGGCGGTGGGCGTTTTGTTAGTATAGATTACTGGTTAAGGCGAAATATTGTAAAAGAATAACGTATTTAATCTACTTTACTAACGGCCGCATAGCTTAACCCTTTGCGGCCGTTTTGCATTTTAATTTCTCGGTATTTATTTTTTAAGGGTTTAAATGTTACTCTAGCGTTTTGAATTTTGAGGAATCGTTATGAACGCTATCGAGCTTTTACTTACCCGCCAATCAGACTCTAAACTAACAGAGCCGGGCCCTACGCCTGAGCAGCTCGACATAATTAAGCAAGCAGCATTACGTGTTCCTGATCATGGCTGTATAGCACCGTGGCAGTTCATTGTTGCTCAAGGTGATGCACGCAATAAACTGGGTGAAATTTACCATCAAAGTGCAGTGGCAGAGCAACAAGAAGAAAAAGTAATTAACCGTGCTAAAGAGCTTCCCCTTCGTGCGCCTATGATTGTAATAGCAATTGCTAAATATCAAGAACACCCAAAAGTTCCTCGAATAGAACAAGTACAAAGCGCAGGCTGTAGTGTATTAGCGATGCAACAAGCTGCATTTGCCCAAGGGTTAGGCGGTGTTTGGCGCACAGGCTACTTTGCACAAAGTAGCGCGGTTAAAAAAGCGCTTAACTTACATGAGCAAGATGAAATAGTAGGGTATTTATATATAGGTACACCCGAAGTCGATTGTAAAAAGTCGCCTCGCCATAAGCCAGAAAACTATTTTAGTAATTTGTGAAATAGTATGAACTTTGCGCAACTTACATAGTCATAATTCATTAAGGTTACAAAGAGTATTATTCAAAAGTTAATGGCTTGGCTGTAAGAAGCGCTTGGAAGCACTAAATTTACTAAATCTTCTTCAGTTTGTTTTTTAATCGGTTGTTTTTTGATACATTATGGAAAGTCTTAATAAAAATAACGATAAAGAAGACGAAAACTATGGGAAATTTATTTTTACGTGAAAAAGAGAATTGGCTAGCATGGTCAATTTGGGGAATCATTGGTGCTTTTGTAACACTGTATGTTGCAATGAGCACAAATGCATCACACTTTATAGCCGGTTCAGCGATGGGTATGCTTGTGTTGTTAACATGGTGGATGCACCAGTCCAAACGTTTCGACTTTGGGCGTGCATTTAAAGTATGCTGCTACGTTTTATCGCTTAGTGTGCTACCAGCTTTTATGTTTGTTGTAGTACCAAGTGATGATTTAAATCGATTCGATTTAATTTTTCAAGGCGTTACCTTTACCGCACTGAGTATACTGGCTTGTTTAATCTGCTCTTGGATTGCACGTAGACCTAAACAATATTATTAATGTGTTTAACTTTAGTCTATTAACTACACTTTTATTAAAGTGAAGAGCTTAACAAAAGAACAAAGTGGGTCTATTTTATCCAATATGTTAATATTTTATATTAATTTCTATTTAGCTCTTTACAAGTTATGTATTTAGCCATATTATTCGCGCCGTGCGGAGAGATGGCAGAGTGGTCGAATGCACCGGTCTTGAAAACCGGCATGGGTTTATAGCCCATCTAGGGTTCAAATCCCTATCTCTCCACCATTATTTAAAAAAAACCGCCTTATGGGCGGTTTTTTGCTTTGTGGAGTTTCTAAATGACTAAAGCAACAAACCTACCAACCTCGCAGAAATTAATAAAACATCTTTTATTATGGACTGTATTTGGTTACTGCTATCAAAGTGCTATTAGCTTATTAGTAAAAATGGCTATAGATGCTCAACCAGAGTATCCATTAATTACCGCTTTAATTTATGGTGTTGGTTTTAATGTTTTAGCTGCCCATCTTATTACCAAATACGATAAGCATTGGCCAGTTATTGGCTCTGTTTTTATTGGTTGTATAGGGCTGCTTGTAGTGCCATTTTTACTGTTTGGCGAATCAGGATTACTAACAATGCCTCTACTTGTTGGAATTTTATTCAGTTTGCCGCTTTGTAGTTATATTGTTGGCCTAATTAAGCTAAAACTCAGCAAAAACTAGCCCCAAACGCGGTTTATTTTGTGATAGCATAGTCGCGTCTTTTAACTAACAAAACGTGAAAAACACATTATGTCAGATAATTTTACTACAGATGCTGAAAAAGCAAGTTACGGTATTGGCTTACAAATGGGTGAGCAACTTAAGTCTAATCCTTTTGAAGGCTTAAACCTAAATTCAGTATTTGAAGGCATGAAAGATGCGTACGCTGGTAGCGCATTTCAAGTTGAGATCCCAGAGATCCAAGCTGCATTTGAAAAAATAAACGAAGAGATTCAAGCTCGTCGTGAAGAAGAGTCTAAAGTACTTTCTGCAGAAGGTATTTCATTCTTAGAAGAAAACGCAAAACGTCCTGAAATCACAGTAACTGAGTCTGGTCTTCAATACGAAGTACTAGCAACTGGCGAAGGCGAAAAGCCAACAGCTGAGTCTACAGTACGTGTTGATTACCACGGTACACTTATTAACGGTACTGTGTTTGATAGCTCATACGAGCGCGGTCAACCAGCTGAATTTCCAGTTGGTGGCGTGATCAAAGGCTGGACTGAAGCATTACAAATGATGCCTGTAGGTACTAAATGGCGTATCTACGTTCCTCATGAGCTTGCTTATGGTGAACGTGGCGCAGGTGCTGCAATCGCACCTTTCTCAACGCTTGTATTTGACGTTGAGCTACACGAAATCATTTCTTAAATTAAATAAATTTTAATTTAAAAGTGTAAAAAGCCGTATTCAATTTGAATACGGCTTTTTTGTGTTTGTAATTTAAGAGTTTTATACCAATTAGCTTAATTAAGTGATCTATTTTTCGCTAAGAAAATTGTGTCGGTAACAAGGCAAAAATTTCGTTGTTTAGTTGTTACCACTAATTGCTCTTGCATTGCTCTACCTCCTGCATCCATGCAGTCGTATATCAGAAATTCTTAACGCAGTTAGCATCAGGTTTAATCCTTCAAATCGATTAAGTATAACTGCGTGTTGATATTATATATTCTAAAAATAAAAAAACCGCATTAATAAAATGCGGTTTGTAAATATATAAACTAAAAACTATTTTTAATTATTAAAAATAACCACGAACACCAAAGCGGAAGTTTCTGCCAGGTAGTGGGGCTTTATCTTTAATAAATGAGCTATGCACAAAGCCTAACTCATCAGTAATGTTATCCACGTTTATATAAAGCTGTGCATCTACACTGCCTAAACCTAATTGGTAATTAGCTTGTGCATCAAATAACGTATAGCCGTCCGTTTTTGTTTCAAATGCAGTTACATCGTTTTGATCAAAGTAATGAGTACCCGTCAGTGTTAGTTGTAAGTCACCTAAATCGTACTGTAACTCAGAGCCTAATTTATTGGCAGGGATGCGCGGTAAATTGCCTTCGTCGTCTTTTAGTTTTGCACGAGTTGAGTCACCAAATACTTTAACCATAGCGCTTGGGGTTACTTGGTAATGTGCGTCAAACTCAATTCCATAAAGCTCTGCGTCTTTACTTGTAAACTGATAAACCGCAACAGCATCGTCATGTGCACCAATAGCTGATTCTAAACCATCTTCTTCATCGTAAACTAAACCCGTATTTTCTTGGAAATAAAAGTTTTTAATATCGTTATAGAAAAAGTTAACGGTGTAACCAAAATCACCGCTAAAACGCCTAAAGCTTAAATCTAGGTTTGTTGAAGTTTCTTGCTTGATATTTTCTGGCTCAAAATGCGCTTCATTATCTTCAATGTTGTAACCAAGACCTAGCTCATAAGTGCCAGTTGCAATGTGTAAACCATTTGATAAAAGCTCTGCCGAAAGTGGTGCTCGTTCTGAATGAGAAATACTTGTCGCAATACTATGACCCGGCTTGTACTGCCAAATGGCACCGGCAGAGGCGCTTAAATTGGTAAAGCTTTTATTGTATCCAATAGTTTCTTCGTCGCTATGATCTATTTCTACTTCATCGTGGCTATGTTCGTGTGCCGTGATTTGGCTTTCAATTTTGTAATCTTCTACACGTGCACCAAGCTCTATTGTCACGTCGCCAAATTCACGCTCTTCTAGTAAATATAATGCGTTAGTTGTAGTTACACTCGCGGGTGTAAATGCTTCTTCACCAATTGCATCGTAGTCAGAATCGCTGTAGTGATAGCCCATCATTCCGTGCCAATCAGCAAACTTATGCTCTACATTTAAACGTGCTTCAGTCGTTTTATTTTTAAAAGTAGTACCAATTTCGCCATCTTCAATTTCGCTGTGTGAATAATCTGTATAGCCAACACGTAGGTTGATGGTTTCAATCCAGTTATTATGAAGAGCGTAACTTACAAGCCCTTGCCAGCGGTCTTGCTCTAAATGTGCGTAAACTGGCTCTTCAGCAGCTTCATCTTCATGTTCTGCATGCTCTTCTTCAGTTTCACCTTCGTGATCGTGATGATGCTCATGCCCAGGAATACCGTAATCAGTATCAATGTTACCGTAAGAAAAACCAATCGTTAAGTGATCGCCAACATAGCTGGTACCAAAGTTGAGTGTTTCGCTATCAATAAAAGTATTTTCTACCGAGCTTTCGGTTTCAACATCGCCATCATCGTCGGCAATAGTAAAGGTCGGTGTTTGGTAATCATCGCCGCTGCGCTTAGTACCATCAAAATGAAAGTTAAAGCCTTCATTACCTGTTTCAAGTTTTGCTGCTACGGTGTTTGAATTTGACACCGTATCGTGGCTGTATTCAGCAGCGCCTGTAAGCTCGTCGATATTGCTAGTAGGAATACGGTTATCAACCACGTTTACAACGCCACCAATTGCACCAGAGCCATAAAGTAGGGTACTTGGACCGCGCAACACTTCAATTTGCTCTGCCGCTAGGCTGTCGCTTGATGTCGCGTGGTCTGGGCCAATACGCGACGCATCGCTGGCATCTAATCCATTTTGTGTAATTTTAACGCGAGGGCCATCTAAACCACGAATAATTGGGCTTGATGATACAGGGCCAAAGTAACTTGCATTTACGCCTGGTAAACCTTTAAGAGTTTCGCCAAGTGTTGGTTTAGATTTATTTCTTAATTCATCACCTGAGAGCACGCTTACTGGCGATATCATTTCTAGGCTGTTCTTATGAAGTGCAGAGGCATAAACAACAACTGTTTCAACCGATGTTGGTTTAAGTGACACAGACAGATTATTTGAAGATTCGGTAACAGCAATACGAGAGTCGATGTAGTTGTCTTTACTAATATGTAATTGGCTGTTTGCATCTATATCTATAGCAAACTCGCCTAAATCATTACTTTTAACGCTTTGGTTTTTGCCATGGACATGGATAGAGGCATTTTTAATAGGTTGATTTTTATCATCCATTACTTTACCAGTAAGGGTTGCAGCCAAAGCTGATTGAGAACATAAAACAGAAAAAATAGCAGAGGAGATTAATGTTAACTTTGTCATGGATATATTGGTTCGTGGTTATTATGTTGTGATATAATATAACACCGCAAAATTAACGAATCAACAATGTTATAGTATAACTTTGTGTTTTGCGTTCAAACCACTAAAAGTGCCGATAAACTGTTTGCTTTACAATAGAAGTTAATCTGGCATTAACTCTACTTTACTGTAACAAATCTACTCGTAGTACCCTCAAAGAATATCTGCTAATGATTATGGAGAGTAGTGTTTAAAGTATTGAATTTTATGTTTTTTACCTATAATTTATATTTTTTAATAGCTCCCTCTATTATAAAACACTTCTAAAATCCATTGCATTGTTAACAGTTAATTGTTTTATATAGTCGTTTGTGTAATTATCTTGTGTAGTTTTAACGCTTTTTAGCTATCAATTATTGCTCAAAAGTACACATTTAAACACGCACAATAGTAGGCCAACATGTTTCTCAATCCTTATAGTGTAAAATTAGCATCCTCGTTTTTTTGTTTATCGGTACTTGCAGGGTGTCACAATGCGAAAGCTTCAGATCAAGATTCAACTAAAGGGGCCACTCCATTAAAAAAAGAGCATATAATTTTTGATTTTGAACAGGATAATTACAGCCAATATATAAATACAATTAATGGCTTTAGTACATTAATAAAGGAAGGTGGAAACCATAAACTAGCGGTTACATTAAAATCTAAATCTAATGTAGAAAGTGATTTTGAATTCATTAATCCAAAAGGATGGGATTGGCAAGCAACAGGAAACTTTGCCCTTGCACTTGATATACAAAACCCTGATGAGGTTTCTACTCACCTATACATAAAGACAATAGACAAGTCGGGACAATTTCAAACTCGAAGTGTTGTTGTGCCTGCTCAGTCTCAAAACACGTATTATATAGAATTAAAAGGCGTAAATTTGAATGTTAATTCAGGTATTCGCTCAAACCCACCAAGTTGGAAGAGCAGTTATACGCCAATAGTTTATAGAGGCGGACAAAAAAATATCGATGTAAGTAGCATTGTTAAAGTATCATTTGGAGTAAAGGGATTACTTGAGGATAAACGTTTTTTAATAGATAACGTTCGCTTAATCAAACCAGCTAATTTTGATACTCACTATCTTAAAGGGTTAGTTGATAAATTTGGGCAAAATGCAAAATTAGACTTTACCAACAAAGTATCTTCAACAGAGCAGCTACAAGTTATTTCTCAAAAAGAGCAAATTAACTTACAAAACTCACCAATGAAAGGACGTTCTAAATATAGTGGCTGGAAAAACGGCCCACAATTAAAGGCAACGGGATATTTTAGAACCGAAAAATACAAAGGGAAATGGAGTTTAGTCGACCCAGAAGGTTATCTGTTTTTTTCAACCGGCATTGATAACGTTCGTATGGCAAATACTTCAACCATAACCGGTTACGATTTTGATCAAAGCTATATCAAACAGCGTGAAGCTGGTGATTTAACACCAGAGGATTCTCTTGGGTTAAACCCAGCCCCAGAGTCAGCGTGGCCAACACGCTATAAAAGCTCAGCACTTAGAGCTGATATGTTTAACTGGTTACCCGAGCAAAATAACCCTTTAGCAGATAATTACGGCTATAGGCGCGAAGTTCACAGTGGTGCAATTAAAAGAGGTGAAACGTTTAGCTTTTATCGCGCTAATTTACAGCGAAAATATCAAACCAACAATAATAACAATTTAATGAAACAGTGGCAAAACACCACAGTGAAACGCATGCTTTCATGGGGTTTTACTTCATTTGGTAATTGGATAGAAGAAGATTATTACCATACTAATAAATTACCTTATTTTGCTAATGCGTGGATCATTGGTAATTTTAAAACGGTAAGCAGTGGCAACGACTACTGGAGCCCATTACCTGACCCATTTGATTCCTTATTTGTTGAGCGCGCTGATGTAACGCTTGCAAAAGTAGCCCAACAAGTTAAAAACAGCCCTTGGTGTGTTGGTGTATTTATTGATAACGAAAAAAGCTGGGGCATGATGAATTCTGACGCCGCACGTTATGGTATTGCTATTAATACACTTAAAAATAACGCCCAAAATAGCCCGACTAAAGCACAATTTGTTACCTTAATGAAAAATAAGTACAGCAAAATTAGCAAACTGAATGAAGCATGGAATATACGCCTTGCCTCATGGGATGAGTTTGCTGCAGGCGTCGCACTTACGCAGTTTAACGAGCAAACGAATGAAGATTTATCTACTATGTTATTTCATTACGCTAATCAGTATTTTGCCGTGGTAGACGCGGCTATTGCTAAACACCTTCCAAATCAGTTAAATATGGGGGCACGTTTTGCCGATTGGGGTATGACGCCTGAAATAAGAGCCGCCGCTGCCGCGCATGTAGATGTGATGAGCTATAACTATTACCGGGAGGGATTAAACGAAGATTTTTGGGCGTTTTTATCAGATATAAACATGCCAAGCATTATAGGTGAATTTCATAATGGTGCGCTTGATTCTGGTTTATTAAATCCAGGACTTATACATACTCAATCTCAGCAAGAGCGTGGTACTAAATATAAAAAATACATGAATAGCGTTATAGACAACCCATATTTTGTTGGTGCGCATTGGTTTCAATACATCGACTCTCCACTAACCGGACGAGCATACGATGGTGAAAACTACAATGTAGGCTTTGTAAATGTAGCTGATATTCCATACAAACCGCTTGTAGATGCAGCTAAAAGCATGAATAAATCGTTGTATGAACGTAGGTATAACAATGCTAAAAATTAAATATATACTAAGCGCATTGTGTGTTTTATGTTTGGGTGTATCTGCTAAGCAAAGTAACACACTTTTATTCGAGCAAGGCCCCTACAAAATATTTAATGAGCAAGCGCTTGAAGTGCTTAACTTAAATAGCCATGTTAAAACCCTCGCCTCGGGTTATACTTGGCTAGAGGGGCCTGTTTGGATCAACCAAGGAGGGTATTTATTATATTCTGATATACCTAATCATCAGGTATATAAATACACTCCAGGCAAAGGAGCAAGTTTGTATTTAGCACACAGCGGCTATTCAAACGGTTTAATTGTGAATAAGCAAAATGAGCTTGTGCTTTTACAATCGCGCTCACGTGTAATATCAAAAATGAAGGCATCATTGAGTGTGCCTAAATCAAAATACTTACACATAGTTAGTCATTTCAATACGCAAAAATTTAACAGCCCTAATGATGGTGCTTTTAATGACGACGGCACGCTTTATTTTAGCGATCCCCCCTATGGTTTGCCCAATCAATTAGATGACGAAAGTAAAGAGCTTAATTTTCAGGGAGTATACTCACTTAAAAATACAGGGGAGCTTACCTTGCTAGATCGTGATCTTATTTATCCTAATGGGGTCGCATTATCAGCTGATAATAAAACCTTATATGTAGCAGCATCCAATGCAAATAAACCCGCATGGTATCAGTATCATTTAAACGATAGTGGGGCAGTGATAAGTAAATCATTATTTTATGAATTACCATCAGTAACTAAGCACGACAAAGGTTTACCGGATGGTTTAAAGGTACATAAAAGTGGGGTTATTTTTGCAACTGGACCTAACGGGTTATGGCTGTTTAATAAAAACGCTGAGCTATTAGCTCAAATTGAAATGCCAAATATTAGTGCTAATTTAACGTTTAATCAATCACAAAATCGCGTTTATATAACAGCGCATACGCAACTACTTGCACTTGATTTAAAATAACTTCGCTTTTTCTATAGCTAATTTCAAACCTTTTTAAACACAGTGATAACGTGTGGGGTTTCATAAACTAAAACACGAATGCATTAATATTTAACTAAGTTAATTTCGTTTTATTTAACGAGATAGACTTTACAACGATCACCAGCTGTTGTAGATTGTTAACAATGAACAGTGTTATGTAAACTAATTCGGTGGCTTAATGAAAGTATCATCACAAACAATTAAAAGTGTAAAAGTCGAGTATTACCAAATTCCGTTAGCTGAAGTGCTAAGTGATGCGAAGCACGGTGATCACACTCACTTTGAAGTTATTACACTGCATATTATAACTCATGATGGTTATGAGGGGATGGGGTATACCTACACTGGCGGTAAAGGTGGTCGTGCAATTTATTCACTTCTTAACGATGAAATTAAGCCTGGTCTAATTGGACAAAGTTCAATGTCTATCATGGCAATTTGGGACAAATTACAGTGGGAACTTCATTATGTTGGCCGTGGTGGTTTACTTAGTTTTGCCATATCTGCAGTCGATATAGCGCTGTGGGATATTAAATGTAAGCGTTTAAACGCGCCATTATGGCAAGTCGCGGGCGGTAGCTGTAATCAAACAAAATGTTATGCAGGTGGAATAGATTTAAACTTTAGCCAAGAAAAGCTGCTTAATAATATAGGTGGTTACCTGCAGCGTGGTTTTAATGCAGTAAAAATTAAAGTAGGTAAACCCAACTTTAAAGAAGACATAGAACGCGTAGCCGCAGTAAGAGATCTAATTGGCGAAGATAAAACGCTTATGGTAGATGCTAATTATTCAATGAGTGTCGAGCAAGCTATTCGTTTTGCCAAATCAATTGAAAAATACGACATTACTTGGTTTGAAGAACCTACCATACCTGATGATTACAAAGGCTTTGCTCGTATAGCGCAAGCTACTTCGATACCGCTTGCAATGGGTGAGAATTTACATACATTGCACGAATTTGGCTATGCGATTGACCAAGCTAAATTAGGTTTTTTACAACCAGATGCATCAAATATTGGTGGCATAACAGGGTGGTTACATGTAGCGAGTATGGCATATACCCATAATTTACCTATTTGTAGCCATGGCATGCATGAACTACATGTATCACTGTTGGCATCTCAGCCTCACGCTGGTTTTTTAGAAGTTCATTCATTCCCTATAGATGAATATACAACACGTCCTTTAAAGCTTGAAAATGGGCAAGCGTGCGCGCCAGATATAATTGGGACGGGTGTAGAATTTGACCCTCAACTAATGAGAACACATTTAATTAAACAGTCGTAACTAGAAAAATTAGTAATAAAAGAAAAGAGTTGTTGTGTGTCCACAAATTCAGTGTAGAAATTATTTATCAAGGAATGAATGATAATCTCTTTGTCATAAGTTTTAATTTATGAGTACTGATTTTGTGGACGCTTTTATAAAGGTAAATAGTTATTGCCATTGCAAATATTGATTTTTTTACACAAACCCAAATTGCTTAGTCTGCTGTAAAACTGTTGGTTGCAATTCACACCGAAAATAGCTTCATTACCTAGATTTTAAATTAATTAGTTAGGGGCTCTCACAACTCCGTCAAAAGCCAGCTTTAATTGCTGGCTTTTTTATATTTAAAATAGCAATAAAGAGCATCAAATTACCATTTTTAAGCAAAATCCGTGTATTTGTATAATAAAGTTGCGATTAAAATGGTGTAACAAAAATAGATTAATAATAGAAATTAGGTTTCATTATGATGTCAAAAGTAACTGGTATTAGCGAGTTTCCCGATGCGTTTGCACAGCAACGAAAAGTAACAGGAATGGGTCAAATGGATGACCAAAACGATCCTGTAAATATGATCTTAGGCTTAAAAGATGTACGAAAAGCAGCGCATAATTGTGCTGTTTTTCAATCGGGTGCTAAACCTGGACGTATTGTAATTCCATCAGAAGTGGCAATACGTGAAACACGCCAAATTCCGTTTGAAGTAGACCCTCCTCAGCACGGTGGCTTTCGTGAATTATTAAACCCTTGGTTTAAACGCCCATTAGATGAATGTTACCAAGCGCGTTTACAAACCATTATTGATGAAACTATTGAAAACGCCTTTAAAGCAGAGTCGTTTGATGTGGTGTCACAATTTGCTTTACCACTTCAATCTAAAGCGTTAACGCTGTTACTTAATACCTCAATGGATAAAGCACAAACATGGATAGATTGGGGTACTCATGTATTTAGAAGTGAAGACAGTGACCTTGATGGCGATAAAGCCAATATTCTATACAACTACATTGATGAGCAAATAGAAAACGCCATTGCAATCCCGGGTGATGATTTATATTCAGTGCTTTTAAATTCACAGGCGAACGGTAAAAAGCTGAGTAAAGAAGAAGTAAAAGGTGTGATGATCCTCACCTTTGCAGGGGGGCGCGACACCGTTATAAACGCGATCACAAACTCTATTGCCTACTTTAGCGAAAACATCAGCGATTTAAAGCGTATTGATGATGAGCCTGAAATATTAAACAGGGCCGTAGAAGAACTAATTCGCTATTTTTCGCCGCTTACGCAAATGGGCCGTGTCGCTACGCAAGACACAAGTGTATGTGAGCACGCTATAAAAGCCGACACACGAGTTTCGTTATGTTGGGCGTCGGCTAATCGCGATGAAAAGGTATTCAAAAACCCTAACAATGTCGACTTCGATCGAAAAGTTAACCCGCATATTAGTTTTGGTTTTAGCCATCACAATTGTTTGGGCGCAACGCATGCCCGCCAAATTTTACGTCAACTAGTGTTATCGCTTGCTAATAAAGTTGCTCAAATAGAGGCAATAAAAGCAGATGAAAATATTGAAAAACTCGGTGAGTTTTCAAGAAAGGTTGGCTTTAACAGTCTGCACGTTAGCTTTAAATCAAAATAAAAACACCGTAGAAAATAGTTAAATAAATATAGTAACAAGTAAAAGTAGAGGATTAATACGATGGCGAAAGTAATATTTATAACCAAAACAAACGATGCAGTTGAAGTAGAAGGCGACAGTGGCTCGCTAATGGAACTGGCATCAGCAAATGGTGTTGCTGGTATTGATGGTGATTGCGGCGGTGTATGTTCGTGTGCAACGTGTCATATTTACTTAACACCGGATGACTTTAAAAAAGTAGGCACACCCGATGAGATAGAAAGCGACATGCTAGAGCTGGACGATAACGTAACGCAATACAGCCGTTTATGTTGCCAAATTGAGGTGTCTGAAAATATTGATGGCATGACCTTCAGAGTAGCCAATTAAAAGCGGGTACAGCATTATGCAAAACACACAATTAGAGCCAAACTCACTGCAGCAAAGCGTTGTTATTATTGGTGCAAGCCATGGCGGCGTTAACTTTGCATTTAACTTACGCCAGCAAGGTTGGCTGGGTAAAATTACATTACTCGATAGCGATCCTGAACTGCCATATCACAGGCCACCGCTGTCTAAAAAAACGCTGCAATCGTTAGAGGTAAAATCAATACCTTTAAAGGTGCAAAAATCCTACACAGATAGCCATATAGATTTATGTTTAGGTAAGCGTGTTACTGCAATTAATAAAGATAACAAAATAGTTACTCTTGAAAATAATAAGCATCTAGCATTTGATAAATTAGTAATCGCAACCGGTTGCTCAGCTTTTATTCCTCCAATTACAGGCCTTAGTGAAACTGTAGATGAATATGGCACCTCTCAATATTTCGCAATGCGAACACATAGTGATGCCGTAGCAATAAAAAAAGCGCTAAGTGCAAGCACTAACAAAGAAGTGGTGATTATTGGTGGAGGTTATATCGGCCTTGAATCGGCGTCATCCTTTATTGCACTTGGCGCTAAAGTAACGGTTATCGAAAAACAAGAAAAAATACTATCGCGAGTCACATCATCTGCTATGTCTGACTTTTTAACTGATTTACACAAAGCGAAGGGGGTAGACCTGCAAACAGCAAAAGATATTGTACAAATTAAGCACACAAACAATAAACATTATGTGCAATGTAGTGATGGTAGTGAGTATCCCGCCGATTTTATTTTAATTGGCGTAGGTGTAAGGCTAAATACACAACTTGCAACAGATGCTGAGCTGGTGGTTGATCAAGGCATAAAAGTAAATGACGTATGCCAAACATCACACCCTGATATCTACTCAATTGGTGATTGCACTATTCATTTTAATAAAATTTATAATCGTTGGATCAGACTTGAGTCGGTACAAAACGCAGTTGACCAAGCTAAAGTTGCTGCGCAGTTTTTAGCTAAAAATAATACGTCAGCTCCTGCACTCCCTTGGTTTTGGTCAGATCAATACGAATATAAATTACAAATAGTAGGTTTATCACAAGGCTATAACGAGATTATTAAGCGCCAAGAAGCTCCCGGTCAATTTTCACTTTGGTACTTTAATAACGACACACTGCTTTGTGTGGAAGCTGTTAATTATGCAAAGGCCTATGTACTTGGCACACAGGCTATTAAGCAAGGTTTAAAGGTAAACAAACAGGTATTGAACAATTTGACTATAGCACTTGCAAAGCCTCAGTTATTTCAGGCGTAACTGCTGTCGATACTGATGCGGAGTCACTTTAAAGTGATGTTTAAACTGCTTAATAAAATACGACGGGCTAGAAAAGCTTAAATCGTAAGATATATCAGTCACCGAAACATCACTTTGCCCGAGTAACCGTGCGGCATTATATAACTTGTGCTGAATCAGGTAGTCGGAATAAGGCTCTCTAAAGTGCTTTTTAAATACCCTTGAAAAATACGAAGGTGATAAATGGCAAAGGGCTGCGGCTTGCTCAAGTGACAGGTTAAGGCCGTTATTTGTTTTAAGCTCATTAATTACCGGAGCAAGCTTTTTAAAACTTGCTGAGCTACTTAATGACGTTTGCTGCTTAGATAAACTGCTTTTACCATATTCGCACACCATAGTGATTAAGCTATCAAACAGTTGAGCACAGGTTTTACTTTTAGGATTTTCGTTAAATTCGCTAAGCATCCAAGCGAGCAACTTATGAATCCTTTTTTGTATTTCAATGCTAAAGCTTAAATGCAAACCAGTTTTTAGTAATTCTATAAATTCTTGTAAGGCCTGATTATTAAGGCGTTCAGGCATAAATTGCACAATATACCAAGATTTAGGGCGCGGATTTAAAGCAAAGTCGTGGGTTTCCATAGCGGGTGTAAAAACGGCCTCAAAATCAGAAAGAATCGATTCACCTTGATGATAAAAATAAGTGCCGTCAATTTGTTCAAAAAATATAAATTCATGCACCTGATGAAAGTGCATAAAACATGAATAGCTATCGTGCTGAAGATAACTTACATGATGAATTTCGAAATCGTAACCGTCTTTTATACAAAACGGTTCACAGTAAATTGTCGGTTGCTTCATAACATAATACTTATATTTAGAGACTTAGGAGTCTACATGTACAAGGCAAAAGCTGCAATTGCAGATGGAAAAGGCGGTTTTTTCTTCGATACCGTTAATGTCGGAAAACCAAGTGCTGGCGAAGTAAAAATTAAAATAAAAGCCTCAGGTATTTGTCATACAGATTGGGATTCAATTAAAACGTGGAATAAAAAATTTATCATTGGTCATGAAGGCGCAGGAACCGTTGTTGAGTTGGGCGAAGGTATAACGGAATTTACTATCGGCGATAAAGTAATACTAAATTGGGCAATTCCGTGTGGTGAGTGTTTCCAGTGCCAAGAGGGTAATTTACACATTTGTGAAGTAAATAGCCCCGTAACGGGCAATGGTTTATGCGGGCACGCAGGTAAACAAGCGTGTGAGCATAATGGCAATAGCTTAGAGCGCTCATTTCATTTAGGTACGATGAGCGAATACACCGTCGTTAAGGCTGCTGCAGTTATAAAAATACACAGTGACATTCCTTTTCCAAGTGCAAGTATTGTTGGTTGCGGCGTAATGACCGGTTATGGATCAGTAGTTAATGCAGCTAAAGTAAAAGCAGGTTCTTCAGTGGCCGTATTAGGCTGTGGAGGCGTAGGACTAAATGCAATACAAGGGGCTGCAATTTCAGGCGCCGCTAAAATAATAGCAATTGATTTGTCACCGGAGCGATTAACACAAGCTAAAGCATTTGGTGCTACACATACCGTACTTGCTAAAAAGTATGACCCTGATTTAGTTCACATGATAAACGAAGTTAAAGCGCTAACAAATAGTCGCGGAGCCGATTATGCCTTTGAGTGTACAGCAGTGCCGGCACTTGGTTCAGCGCCATTAGCATTAATACGCAGCGCGGGCGTTGCGGTGCAAGTGAGTGGCATTGAGCAAAAAATAGATTTTGATTGCGAACTATTTGAATGGGATAAAATTTATATAAATCCGCTCTACGGGCAATGTAATCCTAAGCGCGACTTTGCTCAAATACTAGACCTTTATGACGCAAAAAAGCTCAAGCTCGATGAGCTAGTCACAAAAACTTACTCGTTAGATGAGTTACAAACAGGCTTTGACGACATGCTAGCAGGGCGTATCGCTAAAGGTGTCGTCGTGTTTGATGATTAAAGGAGTATAAAATGGCAATTCATCGTTTAGAAATATCAAATAGCAGCTACACCGCTGATAACTTTGTAACGCTAACCGCGTATAGCAGCCACTTAAAAGGGCGAGGTGATATAAGCATTTACCAAGAAGCAACCAGTAATAAAAATGTACCTATGATTGTATTACTGCATGGTGTGTATGGTAGCCACTGGGTGTGGAGCCAGCTAGGGGGCGTACATAAAGTGTATCAGCAGCTTCGTAGCAGTGGCCTTAACGAGTTTGTATTAGTGATGCCATCAGATGGCGCGCACGCCGAGGGCAGCGGGTATTTGCCACTTAAAAATGCAGATTATGAAGCATGGATAGTTGATGATGTGATTAGCGCTGTTATTCAAACTCAACCAATGTGCTCGAGCTCATCAAATATTTATATTACGGGCCTTTCAATGGGAGGGTATGGAGCATTATGTTTAGGTGCAAAGCATCCAACTATTTTTAGCGGTATATCAGCGCATTCATCAATTACTGAGCTTGACGACTTTAATCACTTTGTTGATGAACACACTCTAAAGCCACTAAAAAAAACCACTGATAAGTACAAAGGCGACGTGTTTAAAACATTGAGCGCGAATAAAAAGACATTACCGCCACTGCGATTTGATTGCGGAAAAGACGATGTACTTTTTAGTGCTAATACTGCGCTTGCAAAAAAGCTAGTTGATGAAAATGTTCCTCATACGTTCGATATTTTTGCAGGCACCCATTGCTGGGAGTATTGGCACGAACATGTAGCTAAAACTATGATCTTTTTTGCTCAATTAGAAAGCAAAACTCACACACAATTAAAATAAGGAGATAACCCATGAAAGTCATTAGCTCACTTTTAATTGCATTTGCATGTACTGCATCAAGCAATTTAGTCGCACAGCCAGAAGTATCCGTAAATTTAAACGTAAAGCGAAGTATTGACGGCCTATCAACCTTTGATAGAAGCAAATATATTGTTATGCATTCGATGCTAACAACAACCGATTGGAAGGGGGAAGAAGATAAGCTCGACTACTTACTTAACGACCTTGATGTGTACTTTGGTCGTGATAACGGTTCTATGCCGTATTACGCGACTCAAGTTGAGCAGAACCCAAATAATCTAGGGTACGCAAGCCCTGAGAGTATCGCTGCTTATGGCAAAACTGCTCGCGAAGATTATTATGGTAAAACGTTGTCGAAGCTTCATAAATACGACAATAGAGCCCACGTAATGATAGGCGGGCAAATTAATCAGTTTTGGATTGGTAATCATGAAGGCAAAGGCGAATGGAGCTTTGCTAATACCGATGCCGTGGGTCAATATATGGGAAATTTTGTAAATGAATTTTATCGAAATGACAACCAAGGACCGAACAAAGGCCCAGTACCCCCACAATACCTTGAAATACTTAATGAGCCACTTTACGAACTTGTTGATGTACATCACGGTAAGCCTATCGATACATTTATTTTTCATAACGAAGTAGCCCAAGGCATACGAAAAGTTAATACAAGTATTAAGATTGGTGGGTACACCACTGCTTTTCCATGGTTTGACGATAACAATTTTAATCGTTGGGATGAGCGAATGAAGCTATTTTTAGATACCAGCGGTGAATACATGGATTATTTTTCGATTCACCTTTACGACTTTGGCTACTTAAACCGCGATAAAGGCGTTGCTAACTTTAAAGGAGCCCGTATAGAAGCCACTATGGATATGATGGAGCAATACGAAAAGCTTAAACTAGGTAAGGTAAAACCTTTCATGATTTCGGAATACGGCGGGCGTGACCATAAAACAGAAGCAACGCCATGGACTGCAATAAATGACTGGCAAACTATGAAATCGTTTAGCCCTATGATGATGCAATTTATGGCTAAACCTAATCTCATACTTAAAGCCATTCCATTTAGTTTAGCAAAAGCAGAGTGGAGTGGTAATGAGGGACGCGATTATGCTTGGCGCTTACTACGCCACAATGACGAAAAAACAGGTGAAACAGGCGATGAATATGTATTCACCGACATTATTAAATTTTATCAATTGTGGTCAGATGTAAATGGCACACGTGTTAATACTGAATCAAACGAAGCCGACTTACTAGTAGATAGTTATGTAAACAATAACAAAGCATATGTAATTATCAGTAATTTAGAAACAAGTGCTAATAGCGCCTTGCTAAATTTAATAGAGCTACCAAGCAATCCGATTAATAACATTAAAATTAAGCACTTGCACTTTGCTAATGGTGAGCCAACACTTACAACAACATCACAAAATATTGGTGTAAAAAATGAGTTACCAAAAAGCATTAACATAGGCGCAGAAGCCACAGTAATTATTGAATATACGTTCAGCGACAATATAAAAATTATTGCTGAGTCTGACGAGCATAAATACTATGCAACAACCTACAAACAGGCAATTAAAGCCAATACAGCGCTTAAATTTAACATTAACGATGTAAAAATAAGTGAATATGGTAAAGGTATATTGCGTTTAAGTTTTGGTAGAGAGCATGATTTAGCTCAACAACCTATCGTTAAAGTAAATGACACTTTAGTTACTGTACCAACCGATTATGCCGGTGATGAGCAAGTATTTCGCCCACAAGTATTTAGTATGCTAGAAATCGAAGTACCAAACGAGCTGTTAAAAACCAATAATACAATATTAGTTACATATCCTGATGATGGCGGATTTGTTAGCAGCGTGACGCTCCAAGCGTTTGAGTACAGTGATGATATTTAATTTAAAAAACTAACTATTTGTTATGATATAAAAAGCAAGGTCACTAATTATTAGTGGCCTTAGTTGTTATGCGTCCGCTTTTTAAATTCATAGACAATCTTTAATTATCACAGAAGTCTTATTAAATTTTAAAAATAGATGGCATAATTCGTATGCATTAGTGATTGATCTTTATGTGTATTATATTTACTTGTGCTATTGGCCGAAAAGAAAACAGATGCCTTAATGGTTGGCGGAAGCTTATTTTATGTTTATCCCGCACTACTTGTTTATGGGGTACCAATATCAATTTTATTAAAAAAATTTAATGTTTTTAATTTACCTATGGTTCTTTTAGCGAGCGTAACTCCATTTATTATAATTATTCCAATGGGATGGAATGAGCCTATAATACCCTTATTTGTAATTTGCTTTGGCTCTATTGTTGTGGCTATAGGTTGTTGGTATACACTTTTACTCTTATTTAAAAATAAAAAAATAACCAATAACCTGTTGCAGTTTATAAGAGAGTTACCGACTATCAATCATAAGTATATCTAGTTTATGTTGAGCCCTGGTTTGATTTTTTATGTCGATAGGTTCAATCATTTCGCATTCGTCTCTGATCATTTCAGGAATGAGGCTTGGGTAGTGGCGACAGTCCTCTGGGCGGTCGAGGTAAATACTGCAGGTATACATATTTTTAGCGAGAGGATCTTTTTTAGGCGCAATTTCTAAAAATGGGCACACTTGAAGTCTTAAGCCTGTTTTAGGGTCAAACCAAATTTCGTTGTTTTTAACGTATTCATAAATTTCGGGGTTAAAGAGCTCCCATAAATCTATTTCCTCTTTCGTTGCGCTTAAATCGCCGCCGCCATATTTAATACAGCATTTACCACACTGGTTGCATTCTTTCATAATTTGCTAATTTGGTTGGCTGTTAACGAGTTTAAGTTAGTTATTAGTGTAGCACCAAATTTATTATTAACGCTCTACTGAATTTACCCATCCTTTAATTTTTGGGTGTGTAAACAATAGTTAGATACAATAACTTAAGTTAAAACCCTTTGTTACATTTTATATAGTACAGGCTTTATTTAATGGTTTACTCTAAAGGTAGCGAAAAATATTACAAACCCCGCTTGAGCAACTGTGTGATTGTTAAATGTTGCTGAGCGCAGATACCTAAGCAGGGCGTTATTATGAAGGAGGCTGTCACTAAGTTAAAAACAGAATTTAATGCAAAGCTATTGTATTGGAACAATCTTAAAAGTAGCAAAGCTAAAGTGGCAATCATCCTATTATTTTTAGTTGTCATTGCACTTAAAGTCTTTACGACCATTTTTACGTTGGATTGGGTTGCAAGTTTATTCAGCGTGTAAGTTTACCAAGAGTAATTGCGATAAAGTTTAATCTCAGAGTGTTTAACGCCTACGCGATGTTCATTATTAATGTATTATTACGCTATACACCAAATTAAATAAATCAGTTGTTTAAATACGTTTTATAATGACTGTAATGATACATTTTAGCTAAATTGAGTGAGTAAATGAGTTTAGCTGCATTAAAGGATAACCAGTGATGATGAATACAAAAGTATATAAAGCGGTACATGATCTAGCAGAAGATTTAATGGCGGCGGCTAACAAAAATAACCGTGAAAAGTTTGAGTCGTTATTTGCTCAATTAAAAGCTATTTGTATTGAAAACGAAAACACCCCAAAAGATCACCCTGTACAATGGGAAACTTTAGCTGATTTTACCGAAGAGTTAGAAGAGGCAATTACTACTTACGAAAAAGCATTAGAAAAGTCGATTGCGATTAATAACAAAGATCACATGTCGTCGGTTTCTTTTTCAATGGCTACATTACAGCTTGAGCTTGGCCAAAAAGATGAAGCTATTAAAAACCTTCAAAATGCTAAAGTCAGCGCCAATAAAATTGAAGACAAAGAGCTTAAAGCTGAAATACACGACCTACTAGAGTCGCTTATTGAAGAAGAAGGTTAAATACATAAAAGTATAACTTATCCATATTAAATGTGATTTTTGTGGATTTAGCTTGAGCTTAATAAAGCGCTGATGGTTTATACCCTCAGCGTTTTTTTATGTTCGCTATAAATACTAAACCAAAATAAAAGGCTTACTATTGAGCTAGCTTATTCATAAAGTCGATAATGTACTTTGCAATTTCTACTGGTTTTTCTTCAACGCTAAAGTGCCCTGAATCGAGTAAATAGAGTTCAGCGTTCGGTACATCTTTTAAGTATGCTTTAGCGCCTTCGGCTATGAATGCTGGGTCGTTTTTACCCCATACAATTAACGTTGGTGGTTGGTACTTGCGTAAATAAGCTTGCCACTTTGGATAGTCGAGAAGGTTGTTGTAGTAATCTTGTAGCAATTGTACTTGAATTACTCTATCGGCTTTGGTTTGTAAAAAGTGAAGATCGTGCGTCCAGCTATCTGGGCTCATCACTTCTGGGTTACTTTGTACGTCTCGTAAATACTGCTTATTAATAATGGCTTGTTCAGACGTGAACGAATAAATTTTATCTTGCTGAGCTTTCGAACTATCTTCATTCGCGGCTTTAAAAAATGCTTGCCTCAGTAGGGTTAGCCCCTCTAAATACGCATTACCATTTTGTACAATAAGTGCATCAAGTTTATTAGGATTATTTAACAACATTCTAAAGCCTACAGGTGCTCCAAAGTCTTGTATATATAGGCTGTAGCGCTTTACTTTAAGCGTTGTGAGTAACCCTTCAACGTATTGAGCTAGTAATTCAAAAGTATATTTTTGAGTTTCTGGGTTTGGGCGTTCGCTGTATCCTGAGCCTAAATAATCGGGTGCAATTACATGATAACGACCTGATAAAAGCGGGATCAATTCTCGGTAGCTGTGTGAAGAGGACGGATATCCATGTAAAAGTACAATGGTTTGCTTATGTTGCGTGCCAGCTTCTCGGTAAAATATTTTTTTACCGTTTACGTTTGCATATTTGTATGTCGTTTTTGACGGCCATACAGCATCAACGGCATGCACTTTTGCGCTAACCAAGTATAAGATAACTAATGAAAAGACGAGAAGTGAAAGTAAGTGAGCTAGTTTTATTATGATTAGTTTTTGTAAATTATAGGGCATAAGTAAACTCGTTAATGTGTTTGATAATACTGCTTTATTAACTAATTAGACCTGCCTTTTTGATAATTACATTCATTGAAGCCTACAAATCCCTTAAATACTTAAGGGTAAAATATAATAGCTGTTAACTCTACAACCTCTAAAATAACTATTCTGATCTGTAGTTAAAAATATATTTCAAAAAATATACTTTCTGAATACTGACAAATTAAATACATTTTATAACAGATAGTTATGGTTTTTTTTGTCGCAAGTATTACAAGTTGATATTGTTTTAACTGTAAATGGTGTGTTCAGGCTGTTCATTTAAGCTTTAAATAAACGTGCCGGATATTGATACTAAAGTGTGGAATTTAAATAAAGAGTTAATTTTATGTTGTAAATGGTTAATTGTTAACATTATATTGGTTGTGTACTCAATGCCTTTACACAAAGGATTAATTTTCACACCAAGATAGGTAACAAAAATGAAAAAAAGCTCATTGTATTGTGCGGTTTCGTCCGCGCTACTACTTTCAAGCGTTTTTAATGCACACGCTGGCACAGTTATTAAACAAACGTCGTCGCAAATGTGTTTTAGAACCGCAGGCAATGCAGTAAATGGTACTCAAGTAATATTAAATAATAATTGTAGTGGCGACGCAGCTAGGTTTAGTTGGACATCTGGTGGGAGTATAAAACACGATAAGTCAGGTTTATGCATTCATCCTGGCGGGTTAGTAAATCCGGCGGATGGACAGCAACTTGTATTGTGGTCGGGTTGCGATTTTGATAATCGAGTTAAATTTACTAAAACATCCGCAAACGCCATTAAGCATGTATCGGGAGGTAAATGTGTTCAACCAACTAACATATCAAATGGTAGTAACTTAGTTGTTAGATCGCAGTGTGGTGCAAATCAAAATAAATTTGTTGTTGAGCAACAAGCAAGCAGCGGTGCAAGCGTTAGTAACGATAAAGTTAAGGTACAATTTAATATTGATACAAAACATGCCGTAGGACAGTTTGATAGCTTCGACCGTCGTAAATTTATTACGTTACATTCATCAAATACTGAAAGTGACTGGTTTGGAAATAATGCTCAAAGCTTAAATGCGCCTAATGCAGATCCTGATTTAATGACGCATTTTTTAGAAGATTACGATGTGTACTTTGGCCGTGATACGGGTAACATGAAATATCAACTAACACAATTACCAGAAGATTCAGCAAAACCAGGTTATGCAAGCGCGGCAACCGCAACAACAAATGGTGGCGGAGTTAAATGGAATTACACCAATATTACAACAGCTCAAGCTAAAACAATGCGAAAGCATGAAGGGCGTAACAGCGATTTAATTGTCGCTGCACAGCAACACCCTTATTACCCTGATGGTACTAAAATTGGGAATCAAAATTGGTCTTTCTCGCAAACAGATACAGCAGGTGAACCACTAGGTACAGCCCTGGGCGACTACATGGCGCAGTTTTTACAAAAGTACTTTAAAGCAGGCACATCAGACAGCCTTGGTCAAAAGCGCCCAACATATGTTGAGGTAATGAACGAGCCACTATTTGAACTGCACGACTTTCCGCATAACGGCTATGACAAAGAGAGCCTCTATGACATTTTTAGATTGCATAACTCAGTTGCTGATGTAATTAATGCTAACCCTTCACTGAATGATGTAAAAGTAGGGGGGTTTACGGTGGCGTTTCCTGATTATGAAAAAGGGTCACAATTTTTCGATAACTGGAAGCAACGCGACAAGGCATTTTTAGATATTGCAGGAAATAAAATGGACTTTATTTCGATGCACTTATATGACTTTCCAAATTTCCCAGGTGGTCCTGGTGGTCAGCATCAAATACAGTACAGAAAAGGCAGCAATATGGAAGCGACCCTTGATATGGTTGAGCAATATATGGCTTATAAGTGGGGTAGTATTAAACCGTTAGTTATTTCCGAATATGGCTCTCAATTACAAGGCTCATTTGGTACTAAATGGACTCCGCAACGTGACTGGTTATGTCTAAAGGCAATGAGCTCTATGCTTATGAGCTTTATGGAAAGGCCAAACCGTATTGATAAAGCCATTCCGTTTATTCCATTAAAAGCAGAATGGGGCCGTATTAGCGACACTATTCCCTACTACTGGCGTTTACTGCGTCAAGCTAAAGAAGGTGAAGGCGAAACCGGCGAGCAATGGGTTTACACAGAAATGGTTAAGTTTTACCAGTTATGGTCTGACATAAAAGGGACGCGAATTGATAGCTGGGCAAGCGATATGGATATTCAAGCTGACGCGTATGTTGATGGCAAAGATGTTTATTTGATATTAAACAGCCTTGAATTTTCACCGACTGATATCGATTTAAGTGTTTTAGGTAAGGGTTCTAACGCCGTAACGAGTGTAAATATTAAGCACTTATATCCTAATGCTCAAGGAAAACCAATATTGGATAACAGCAACAGAACAACACTCCCAAGCTCTGTTATATTGGGCTCTGAATCAACCATGATAATTAAAGTGAGTCACCAAAATAATGTTGCTATTAACAATATCAATCAAGAGTCTAAGCATTACGCAAGTGCAGTAGTTAAAAATATTGCAGCCAACGCGACCCAGTTCTTTACTATTAACAATGTAGATAAAGGGGCTAATGGCGAGGCTACATTGCGCTTAGGTGTTGGCCGCCCTCATGGAAAGTCGTTAACGCCAGTTGTGACTGTTAATGGTAATAGAGTCGCTATTCCTACTGATTTTAGAGGATATGATCAAAAAAATGGTGGCCTTGGACGTGAGCGTTTCTTTGGTGTTATTGAAATTCCAGTGCCATATAATAACATTAAAAAAACTAACAATATTGAAGTTACATTCCCTGACAGCGGTGGTGCAGTTAGTTCACTAACATTACAAAACTTTAAAATGAGTAAACGTATTACTCGCTAAAAACGTGTAATAAAGGTTTAGTAATAAACAAACTGCGGGTTTATCTATATGATAGCTTCGCAGTTTTTTATTTGTATCGCTACAACTGCCTAACACAATACAAATAAACTAATACTAAATATGCGAGGAATGGCTTTAGGTGTATTTTTGCTGTTAAGCCTGTGAGTTTTATGCTTTATAATGAGTACAAGGTACTCATTATTAAAAATAAACACTATTCTCAGAGCGTTAAACTTAGCATGGTTGTTTTATTAATTTAATTGGGTATGTTTTAGAGGAGTTCCACTGGCCTACATATAAGTTGTCGTCTTGATCTACGCAAATACAATGCACGTGATTAAAAATGTCCCCGTTACTTTGCATCGGCTGTAGTTCACCATTTTTGTACTGGGGTTGCGGTGCTCCTAAATTAGCTATGAGCGTGTTATTTTTATCAAATATACTAATAAAGCCAGAGTCGTCAGCATTTTTATTGTCAATATGCGACCAGCAAACAGGTGCATAAAATAGTTCGCCTTTGAACACGGGACCGCCAATATATGCCCCATTAGCGCTAATTCTATCAAGGTACTTACCATCAAACGAAAATACTTTTAAACATTGCTCAAAACGAGAGCTTACTATTAATGTGGGATTTGATTGATCGCGTAAGTCTACTTCAATACCGTGGGTGTTGTGTAAATTGTAATTTTCGTCATCATTATGGTGACCGCCCCAATGGTTTATATAGCGGCCTTGTTTATCATAATGCAGTAAAAAGTCGCTGCCATAACCATCGGTTACATATAAGTCCCCATTGGGGGCAATGGCAATATCAGTAGGGCGAAAAGGTTGCTCGGGTTTATAAGCACCGCACGTTTGTGGATGGCCAATACTGTAAATCAGTTTGCCATCTAAGGTCATTTTGGAAATAAAGCCAGCCTGTGGAATGACATTGTTAGTAGGGCTATCCCATTGCTCTGTGCTGTGACCATCCCAGTGGCGATTAACAATCCAGCCACTATCTACAACGTATAAAAATTCTTGCTCGCCTTCTTTTACAATTTTTATAGCGTGTCCACCAGGAAAAGAGCTTCCAAAAGCGTCAAGTAATTCACCGTTTTGGCTATACACTAAAATATTATTAGTCGTGTTATCGGTGATCATAAATATTCTCCCTTGTGAGTCCATCACCATCGCATGACAATTTTCTATAGGGTATTTATTGGGGTTTAACTTCCCCCAGTGGGCGTCTATTTTGTATTTAAATTGACCTTGGCCAATTATTTTCCCGTGCGGGTCTTCGTCATTTTTAGGAGTAGCGTGAGGTATAAGGTGTTTTTGCTCTGAGGTTAACATACAGAATTTTCCATATAAAAAAACCAGCTTATGCATTGGGCTATAATGCATAAGCTGGTTTAGGCTAGAAGGTTACTTTAAGTGCGTTCTTTTGTTTTAAAATTTAAAATAGCATCATCGTTAACGCGATTTAATGGATAATAAACAGCTTCGTTTTCTTTAAATGGTTGGTTGCTAATCGCATTGTAAGCACTGATCATTGACCAACGAGGTTCTGCAGCACGGTTTTGATTTGATTTATGCAGTAAATTACAGTGGAAAAACAGTACATCACCTGGTTCAAGTTCTACATTGATAAGTTCATGGTACTTCATTGCTTCTTCTACAAACTCTAAACAGGCGCCTTTTTGGTCACCCGTTTTACTGTGATCCAATCGTCCCAAATGATGTGAGCCTTTAAGTACTTGCAAGCAACCATTTTCTTGCGTCGCTTTATTAATGGCGACCATACAGCTAATTGATTTTGGATAAAGCATGTAGTTATCACGATGCCAGTAGCCAAAATCTTGGTGCCATTCCCAGGCACCACCTACAAATGGTTCTTTCATCATAATTTTAGTGCTGGTGTGGTACACCTCTTCGCCAATAAGTGTTTCGCATACTTCAATTAAGCGACGACCGCGAGAAAACATACTGTATAAATCGTCGCCTGTTTTTTGCCATAAACAGACTTTACTTACAGCGCCGTCGGCGTCTTTTTTGTCCCATGCTCGCTCATAGAGTGTATCGTCATTAAAAGCAGTTTGTTGTAATAGCTCAATTTCATCAGCGCTGTAGTAATTTTTGACAATAATATAACCATCACGATGAAAATCAGCTATTTGTTGTGGTGTTAAATAAGTGTGTGACATAAATATATTTCCATTTTCTCTTACAGTTGTATATTGTTAACAATGATTGCTCGGTTAAGCATTTAGGTCAAGCGTAATTTATATAAAAATATAGAATTCATATATGAATGGATTTTGTTTTATTAAGTTATTGATTTTAAATTATTATTGAAAATTTCAAGCTAAAAAAAAGTTTTAAATTTATATATAAACAAACGTATTGTTTATCAATTTTAAAAGGCATAAATAAGTACAAATGAACGATAAATCAAAAACTAAATATGCAGTTCCTGCTTTAGATAAGGGGTTGGATATATTAGAATTTTTAGCAAAAAATAAAAGGCCTTGTACACAAAGTGAGATAGCGGCTGGTATTTTAAAAACACCTAACGAAGTCTATAGAGTACTTATTGGGCTTGAAAAACGCGGTTATCTAATTCGCTCTGAAACCTCTGGTCGATATCATTTGTCATTAAAGTTGTATAATTTATCGCGAAGTATTTCACCAATGGATAATGTACTAAAATCGGCCTTGCCACATATGGAAGATCTAGCTGTAAATATTGAACAGTCATGTCATCTAAGTATGCTTTATCAAAGCCAAGCTATGGTGGTAGTGCAAGCGCGTAGCAAAAGCCCTATGCATTTGAGTATTGCAGAGGGGGCTTTATTTCCACTTAGTAGCTCAAGCGCTGGTAAACTGCTTTTAGCCAACAGTAATGACGAAGTGCGGCAAATGCTTATCGAACACGATGAAATTTACAGTGCTAGTAAAGACGCCTATAAAGCATTATTAAATGAGCTAAACACAATCAAAGTGCAAGGGCACATAATGCAAAGCAATCCACTTATCGCCGGAGTACACGATTTTAGTGTCTTAATTGGCAGGTCTAATGCAAATTTAATAGCTGCATTGACCATTTCTTCTTTTGACTCAACCCTAAACACTCACGCTAATAAACACAGTGTAATTAGCGAGCTTAAAAATACCGCCCAAAAAATAACCTCATTATTAGAGCGCTAATACCAACTAGCGCTTTTGTAGGGAGCAACCCGCTCAACAGTCATGCATAAGTCTCAGTACTTTACTGCTTGCTTACAATGTCGAATAAAAAACCAACGCTAACTGTAAAATAAATGGTCAATTTGTTTGACTTAATTAGCTAAACTAATTTATTGTAAAGTTAATTGTTAACAATATTATGATGACAATAATCATCCCGTAAATAATCCGTCAACGATTACACGTAATAAACACAATATTTAGGTGCAAAAATGACTAACACACAATTTAAATTAAATGCGATTTGCGCAGCAATGCTGATAACGTCTCCTGTAAGTTATGCCGCACAGGAAAACGAGACAACTGTACAAAGTGATGTTGAAGTTATCCAAGTAACAGGTATCAGAAGCGCATTAAGTAAATCTGCTTCAATAAAGCAAGATTCATCAGGCGTAGTTGATGCTATATCAGCAGAGGACATTGGTAAGTTACCTGATACTAACTTAGCTGAATCGCTGCAACGTATAAGTGGTGTATCAATCGACCGTGCAAACAATGAAGGCAACCAAGTTAGTGTCCGTGGTTTTGGTCCAGGTTTTAACCTTGTCACCTTAAATGGTCGTCAAATGCCTAACTCCTCTGTATTGCAAGAGGCGGGTGTTTCACGCAGCTTTAACTTTAGAGAAATAGCGGCTGAAAGTGTGTCGGGCGTAGCCGTTTATAAAACGGGCAAAGCGAATGTGGCCTCAGGCGGTATTGGCGCAACGATTAATATAAATACAGCAAAACCATTTGATTTTGACGGTTTTAAAGCATTTGCAAATGCAAAGGCAATTAAAGACACCAGTTCAGAGAAATCAAACGTAACACCAGAAATTTCGGGGATGGTTAGCCAAACATTCGCTGATGATACGTTTGGTGTTTTACTTGCCCTGTCGCATTCAGAGCGAGAAAGTGGCCGAGAGCGCGTAGGCACATCGCAAGGTTGGGTGCGTAACCGAGCAAATGCTGCAGGTGTTGATAGCAGTGCAATTGATACAACAGCTAATCCAACTGGTACTTATTGGGTACCTTGGACGCCAGAAATGGAGCGCTTTGAAACTAAGCGAGAACGCCAAAATGCGCAGTTGGTTTTACAGTACGCTCCTAGTGACAACTTAACGGCTACCCTTGATTACACTTTATCGCGCTTTGAAGAAATTAGTAACACAAATAAAATGGCATTTTGGTTCGATAACCCAACAGGCACCGCCGATGAAAATGGCACTTTAGTCGATATTAAAAATGCAAATGATGAGTTAAATTTTTGGGCGTGGGAACTCTACGAGGAAAAAGAAAACGATTCATTAGGCTTAAATTTAGCGTGGCAAGCAAGCGATTCATTGAAACTTACGTTTGACGCTCATAACTCTACATCGCACTCAAACCCAGATGGTGATACAGCTGAAACAATTGCAAATTTAAAGAATGTCCCAGGTTCGGTTAAATCCATCAGTGCTAACTTCTCTGGTGATATTCCGAGTATTGGGGTTGATGATTCAACATTGGCGGGTGGGGCTTACAACCCAGCTAATATTGTGTCAGATTTATATCAGCGCCGTGGCTATGAAATGAAAAATACCATTAAGCAGTATCATGCAAGTGGACAATGGGAGAATTTGAAGAGTGGGGCACTCAGCGCTATTAATTTTGGTGTAATGTATACCGATTATCAAATTGATACTTATCTTTCTGAGCAATTTTCATTTGTGGATATTCCCCTAGACAACTTAGGGCTAACCTTTGATGAACAAGGTGACTTTGCTGATGAGTTTTCAGGTTCGGATCAGCTATTTCCATTTATTCCACGTTACAGTGCCAACGATTTTGTAGATATTGTCAGAGATGAAGGATTATTTATTGAGCCAAATATTTCTACAAATGGGGTTGAGGAGCAAACGCTCGCGATATATGTATCATTTGATCTTAAAACCGAATTTAACGATATTCCAATTGATATGAATGTCGGTGTGCGCTACGAAGACACCGATGTAACAGGTTATTCAGTCAAGCCTGGGGTTGTTGCTTTTAACTATCGTCATGCTGAAGAGCTTCGCCCTGTATTTGCTGCAACAGCAACACCGCAGGAGCTTGAAGGTGGTTATACACGTATATTACCAAACTTTGATATAAGCGCCGACTTAGATGACGGCTTTAAAACTCGTTTTTCATATAGTCGTACTTTAGCCCGTGCAGGTATTGGTGGTATGTTCCCATCAACTACCATTAACGCCCGTCCTGAAGGACCGTTTAATGCATCGCAAGGTAACCCTAACTTATTGCCAATTACGTCAGATAACTTTGATTTTTCAGTTGAGTGGTATGGAGACGACGGAAGCTATGCATCGGTTGGTTACTTTAAAAAGTTTGTTGAAAACTTCATTGGTGCAGGCGTAGTGCAAGGTACGCTAAGTGATGTAAATGGCGAGCCGTTGCGCGATCCAAGTGTTAACCCTCGCCCTGGTTGTCCTGATAGTTCAGATACACCTAACCCAGCATGTTTAAGCCAAGCGTCAGACCCGATTGTTACATTTGATATAGCAACGCCAGATAATCTTCAAAATCGTGAAGTAGATGGTTGGGAATTAAATGCGCAGTACATGGTGCCTGATACAGGCTTTGGCGTCGTTGCTAATTATACGATAGTTAATAGCGATGAATCGTTTAAACCGTATGATTTTGACCAAACAATTGCACTAGCAGGACTAAGCGACTCAGGTAATTTGGTCGGCTTTTACGAAAACGATGATTACCAAGTTCGTTTAGCCTATAACTGGCGCGATGATTTCTTACTGTCTTTGGGAACTGAGCCTACATTTACAGAGGCGTACGGTCAGCTAGATTTTAGTTTTAATTACACCATTAACGACACCTTGGGTGTTAGCTTTGATGCACTTAATTTAACTAATGAAACAACACGCCGCCATGGTCGTTTTGCAGAGCAATTAGTATCTGCTGAGCAATATGGTCCGCGCTTTAGCATTGGCTTAAGTGCTAAATGGTAAGTTAGTTTTTGACAAATAATACAAAACGACAGCTCAGCGCTGTCGTTTTGCTTTTTAACTAACGAGGTTGCTATGAACGATGATATTAAATCAATAGTAATAGTTGGCGGTGGAACTGCAGGATGGCTAAGTGCAGGAATAATTGCGGCGTATTTGCAAAAACATCACAGCAAAAAAATAAATATAACGCTGTTAGAGTCCTCAGATATTCCTACAGTTGGCGTTGGCGAAGGAACTTGGCCTACAATGCGCAGAACCCTTAAAGACATGGGTATTCGTGAAACTGAATTTATAAAAAAATGTAATGTATCGTTTAAGCAAGGTGCTAAATTTGCTAAGTGGGTAACCGGAGAAAATGATGATTACTATTATCACCCGCTTGAGATACCTACGGGTATGTTTGAAAATAATTTAGCCACCAGCTGGCTTAATATTAATAACGCACAACCTCCTTTTGCCCAGTATGTAAGTGCGCAGCAATCAATATGCGAAAGTGGATTAGCTCCCAAACAAATCACCACACCCGAATTTAGTGCAATAGCAAATTATGCTTATCACTTGGATGCAGGCTTATTCGCTACATTCTTAAAAAACCACTGCATTGATAATCTTAATGTTAAACACATTGTAGGCACTGTCGTTGGTGTAAACAATTGCACAAATGGCGATATTAAAAGCGTTAGCCTTAATAATAAAATAGAGATAGCTGGGGATCTATTTATTGATTGCAGTGGCTTTAAATCGTTATTACTAGGTGAGAACTTAGGGGTCGGGTTTAAATCTTGTAAAGATGTATTATTTGCTGATAGTGCGCTAGCCATACACATGCCATACAAAGATGACGAACCAATATGCTCGCATACTTTATCTACAGCACAAACATCGGGCTGGATTTGGGATATAGGATTACAAACACGCCGTGGAATAGGGCATGTGTACTCTAGTAAACACATTAGTGATGAAGATGCTAAGCAGCAATTATTTGATTACTTAAATATTAATAAAGATCAGCAAAGCGAATACAAAGTTAAAAAGCTTAGTTTCGAACCAGGACATCGTGAAAAATTTTGGCATAAAAACTGTGTCGCAGTAGGCCTCTCAGCTGGTTTTTTGGAGCCACTGGAAGCCTCTGCTTTATTACTGGTAGAAATATCAGCCAATTTTGTTGCGCAGCAATTTCCGGCCAATAGGCATGTAATGAATATAACAGCGCAGCGTTTTAATCGCATATTTAGTTACCGATGGGAGCGAATAATCGACTTTTTAAAGTTGCATTATATGTTGAGTAAACGAACCGACAGCCCATTTTGGCAAGCGCACTGTCATCAAAATACTATTCCACAAAGCTTAAAAGATAATTTATCACTTTGGGAATATCATACACCAAGCGATAACCACTTTGATCATTCACAAGAAGTGTTTCCAGCAGCAAGCTATCAATATGTGATGTATGGCATGGGGTTTACAGGCTCAAGCGAACTGTATGGCAACTCAGAAAGTTATTTTAAAAAGGCCATTGCGCTTGTTAATAACAACCAGCAATACACCCAAAAATTACTTAATAAATTACCTACCAATAAAGCATTATTAGCGCAAATTAATCAATTTGGTATGCAGCAAATATAGTTAAAACATAAGAGCGACACACTATGACAAACTCAGTATTACTCGATAAAAATACACATAAGTACACTCGCATTAAAACTGAACGCGGTACACAATACGGCGAAGCAGTAAACTACATTCCGGTTGTTGCCGATGAGCTTGCTCAACTTGCATTAGACTACCCAGTCTATTTTATGAAGAACAATCAAACTGGCCAGTTTGAACTATATGCTTTAACTGGCTTTGATGAGGGGCAAAACTTATTTTTACAAAATGATATATGGCTTGCCACTTACGTACCTTTACACTTACAGCGACAACCATTTAAGCTAGGAATAGGAAATAAACTTACTAACAAGACCGAGCAAACAGATCTCGCTGTTACAATTAACGAACAACACCCAAGAGTAAATAATAGTGAGGGAACACGGTTATTTAACGAAACAGGGGAGCCAACCACATATCTAAATAATGTGAGTGAGCAATTGATAAGGCTTATGCATGGCGGCGAACGTACAACCGCTTTTATCAATACCTTACTAAAACACGATTTAATTGAAGCAGTGCAGCTAAACATCACTAAATCAAATGGCAAAACACAAGGCTACAATGGCTTGTATTCTATTGCCGCAGATACACTACAACAACTACCGACAGAAACACTAAACGTTTTGCACTCAATGGGTTACATACAAGCTTGCCATCTAATCTTATGTTCAAGCGGGCATATTCAAAAATTAGTAAAATGGTTACACGATTTAAAATAGGTTTTTTATTAATTAGCGTTATTTACCCCCACTGGTTTTATGTGCATTAGTTTATGCTGATACCGATGAAATAATAAATGAACTACAACTGGACACTATTATAAGTTCACTTCTTAGGTTTTGGAGTTCGATTATTCGCCTTGGTTTTGGTATCATTTAACTTATCGGCTTATATCGCAATGGGAAAGGTCAAGCCAGTAAACATTGATGATTAAGAGAATGGACGTGCTCGAACAAATAGAACAATGGATTGATGCAACAAATATTAAATATAAAACCCAAAGAATTAGCTGTGAGAAATTTGCTAGTGAGTTTGCAGGGTTTTATCCTGTCGAATTTTTAAAAAATGCCTTTTACGTTATTGTCGATGAAATACCCAAACCTAACTTTCCTTTTTTGCGTGAAATGGGATTAGACTATTTTATTGACATGGATGCCGCAGGTACTACATACAAAAACACTTATTACATGCTTCCTTACGTAGCTGATAATTTAGCTGTGCATTTTCATGAACTTGTTCACGTAGCCCAATGGAGTGAACTTGGGGCCGAGGCTTTTATGTTGCGTTACATAACCGAAATTCAGCAGGTTGGTTATGCAGCTGCGCCACTTGAAGTCATGGCGTATGGTCTTGATAAGCACTTTACAAATAATGGCAAGAAAATAAACGTGCCTGAACACGTGGTTCAAGCGTTGTAGTCAATTAACATTTTCAAAGGATTGCATATGACACGCTTTACTGTTTTTTTACTGAGCTTACTTAGTGTAAATGCCTATGCGGCATCGTTTGATGACGATATTGTGGCTGCGTTACTTGAAAGAACAACACATAACGTTACCTACGATGGGTCTTATCGCTCTATTGCTTATCCGGGTGGCGATGTGCCCGCTAATGTAGGAGTGTGTACCGATGTAGTTATTCGATCATATCGACTTTTAGGTATTGATTTGCAAAAGCTTGTGCATGAGGACATGTTAAAAAGCTTTGAGCTATATCCCTCTAAGCGTATTTGGGGTTTGACCAAACCGGATAAAAATATAGACCACCGCCGTGTGCCAAACTTACAGGCTTACTTTAAAAATCATGGCCAAGTGCTCGCTAAATCAAGTAACGTGAACGACTATAAAACGGGTGACATTGTAACGTGGATGCTGCCAGGTAATTTGCCGCACATTGGGATGGTTGTGAATGAGTTAGCAAAAGACACAGGGAATCCATTAATTGTTCATAATATTGGTCGAGGACCTGAAAAAAGCGACATGCTTTTCGATTTTAAAATTACGGGGCATTACCGTTTCGTCCCACAAGAATATAAATAACCAGATTATAAGTATGAGTTCTCTCATTTATTGATATTGCAGTATAAAGAAAAAGGATTTTGAACGTGAATACAAAAACCGATTCAAAAGAGGCTAACCCAAAAGAGGTTAATCTTAAACAAAGTAAACTCGCTCCCAAAATAGCTAGCTTATTTATGAGTATTGCTTTTTCAGCCATAGGAACGGGTTTGTTTAGTTTGGTTGCAAGCTTACTTGGCAACGTAAATGTAACCGAAAAAACAGTTGGCAGTGTGTGGGTTTTACTGACTACATTTTTTGTTATTTTAAATGTATTTGGTGTCATTATTTGGCATAAACCGAAATGGTTAATTACTGCTATAAATAATGTGCTTAGGTTTGCTAAAGAGCGCAAAACAGCATTTTTTAGCACCGTGCTAATGTTGATATTAATTATAGCAGGCTATTGTTTTTTTCTTTCCTTACCACAGCCAATTAGTTACAAAGCAACTCACTCTACACCTGCTGTTACCACTTTATCTGAAGTTTTAAACCCTGAACCGCTTTATATTGATTTTACTCCCGTTTTAGATGATGTAGAAAACACGGATGCAGTGTCTTACTCTGTCGCAAAGCTTGCGCTTGTTGGCAAAGTGATTCCCACAGGTATAAAAGTCACGCCTGAGCTAATTGGACAGTGGTCTTGGAATAGTGAAAGCCAGCTTAAATTTGTCCCCAAGCAAGATTGGTCAGCAGGGCAAGAATATAAGGTACGTTTTGATTCATCTATTTTTAAAAGTGATATACATCTAAGCGATAATGAGCATGTATTTAAAACTCCCAACTTTGAACTAACACTAAGCTCGCTCGCTTTTTATCAAGATCCTAACGTTAAAAAAAGTCACAAGGTGGTTGCAACATTAAAAGCGACTCACCCAACAGATATAAGTACCATAAAAAATAATTTAAAGCTGACTCAATCACTTGAGCAAGATGGCAAGAACGAACTCGCACAATATAAATTTGATGTTACTTACGACAAGCATCAACGAGAGATTTACATTACTTCAGAGCAAATACGTATTCAAGATACCGAAAGCTATCTGTATTTTGTTCTTAATAGCGGTGTAAAGCCGGTTATGGGTCCTTCTCAAGCAACAGAAGAGATTAAAGACGCCGTGTTGATCCCAAGTGTAAATAGCTTTTTTAGAGTAAATACGGCCAATGTGTTGATGGTAAAAAATACGCAAGGGGAACCCGAACAAACACTTGTTTTAGACTTCACAGATGATATTTCATCGCAAGATGTGGTTAGTAAAACGGTTGCTTACGTATTACCGACTAAAGATTCAAAAGGTAACTATAAGTACTTCGGTAGTCCACGAGAAGTTACTGATGCAGTGCTTAAGCAATCTCAAAAAGTTAAGTTAAATGCGATTCCTACCGCGCAAGATACAACTAAGTTACACAGTTTTACGTTTGACGCCCCTCAAAACCAGCAAGTTTATATCGCGATTGATAAGGGATTAAAGTCGACGGGTGAGTTTACGATGGTGAATAAATACGACACTATTTTAGATACGCCGGCTTATCCGACACAAGTAAATATTATGTCTAAGGGCTCTATATTATCAAAAAATGGCGATCATAAATTGTCATTTTTGACCCGCGGTGTAAACGCACTTCACGTTAAAGTAGGTAGGGTAGAAGCCAATCAAATTAACCACCTTATAAGTCAAACCAGTGGTGATATTTCTAATCCAGAATTTAATAATTATTACTTTACAGAAGAAAACATAAGTTCAATTTTTACCAGACAAGTTAATTTAAAATCGGAGCACCCTAAAAAAGCGGTCTATTCATCTATTGATTTGAGTAGTAAGTATAATGAGTCAGTTGGTTTAGGCTTATTTTTTATAAATGCTCAAGCGTTAAATACAGAAGATAATTACGTATATGGCCCCCAAGAAAAACGACTTATCCTTATTACTGATTTAGGTATTTTGGTAAAAAATAATGCAGATGGATCTCGCGATATATTTGTCCAATCTATTGAAACAGGAAAACCGGTAGCAAAAGCGAAGGTGTCGTTATTGGGTAAAAACGGATTAGTTATTTTAAATGCTAAAACAGATTCTGAGGGGCACGCATTTTTCGACAACACAACGTGGTTTACTGATGACCAAACTCCCGTTGCTTTTGTAGTCGAAACTAAAAGTGACATGTCTTTTATTCCTTATAATCGCTATGCTCGAATGGTTAACTACTCTCGGTTTGATACCGGAGGTGTAAGTTCTGGGCTCAGTGGTAGTAATAAAATAGATGCGTTTGTTTTTTCTGACCGTGGAATTTATCGACCAGGCGATAGTGTTAAACTTGCCACGATTGTGAAGCAACAAAACTTTGCAAAACTGGGCGATATACCGCTTGAACTTATAATTACCGATCCTAAAGGGACAACTGTTTATAATAAACGAGTGAGCTTAGATAAGTATGGATTGCTTGATTTTGACTTTAAAACACAAAATAGCGCCAATACCGGAACGTATTATGTATCGGTCCAACTTATTAAAAATAATAATAGCCGCGACCAATTAGGCAGTACTCAGTTTAAAGTTGAAGAGTTTGTACCCGATAGATTGAAAATTAGTAGTCAATTTTCTCAATCATCTGCAAAGGGGTGGGTAAACAGCTCAAAATTTAAAGCATTGGTGAGCCTTCAAAACTTATTTGGTACACCTGCTCAAAATAGACGTGTTACTGCTGATTTACGTTTATCTCCAGCTGGTTTTTACTTTAATGAATACAAAGATTATGTGTTTTCTGATCCCCACAGTGAAGGAAAAAATATTAGACACAGTTATGAATCATTAACCGAAACCAAAACTGATGAACAAGGCAAGGCAGAATTTGATATTGACTTAACTCGCTATGAGGCAGGTACTTATCAGTTAAATTTTGCAGTACAAGGGTATGAAGAAGGCGGTGGTAAAAGTGTTCGTGCAAGCAGCTCGGTGCTTGTTTCACCCGTTGAGCAGTTAGTTGGTTATAAAGCCGATGGCGATTTAAGCTACATATCAAAAGAGTCAAAACGTGTTGTAAAATTTATTAATATTAATTCAGAAACTGAGCAAGTAGCTCGTGATGATTTATCGCTAAATTTAATAGAACAACAATATGTATCTACGTTGGTGCAACAAAATAACGGCACTTATAAGTACCAATCGGTTAGAAAAAACAAACAGATATCAAGCAACCCGTTTTACATTAAACAAGATGGCGCAAACTACGAATTACCCACTGCTGAACCAGGTGATTACTTAATAGAACTCGTTGATGGCAAAGGGAATACCGTTAGTAGGGTATCATTTACGATAACCGGCACGGGTAACTTAGCGGGTAAGCTTGAAAAGAATGCTGAACTGCAAGTTCAATTAAATAAACCGGATTACAAACCGGGCGAAACAATTGAAATAAGTATTGTAGCGCCTTATGTTGGCTCGGGTTTAATTACAATTGAAACTAATAAAGTACACGCTTTTAAATGGTTTGAGAGTAAAACAACAAGTAGCATACAAACCATAACGTTACCTCAAGGGATAGAAGGCAATGCGTATGTTAATGTTTCATTTGTTCGAAGCCTTGAATCGAAAGAAATATTTACAAGCCCATTAAGCTACGCAGTTAAACCATTTGCGATTGATCGTAGTAAACGCGCAATAGGTTTTGACGTAAACATACCTGATAAAGTAAAACCAGGTGACGATTTAGTCATTTCATATAGTGCCAAATCACCTTCACGTGTTCTGTTATTTGCTGTAGATGAAGGTATTTTACAAGTGGCGAATTATCGGACGCCAAAGCCGTTAAATCACTTCTTACAAAAACGTGCTTTAGAAGTCAGTACCATGCAAATTGTTGATCTTATTTTACCTGAATTTAAACTAGTGCAAGAGCTTGCAGCTGCGGGTGGTGGTTATGCAGAATCAATGGCAATGAACCGCAAGAGCAAGCAACTTAACCCGTTTTCTCGTAAGGTACAAAAACCAGTCGCATTTTGGTCTGGTATTTTATCGGCTGATGCTAAAACGAAAAAACATACGTTTACTATCCCAGATACTTTTGCAGGTCAGGTACGTGTAATTGCTATTGCCGTAAATGACGAGGGTGTTGGTGTTAAAGAAAGTACAACACTTGTGAAAGGGCCCTTTATATTAACTCCTAATGTATTAACGACAGCAGCACCAGGCGATGAGTTTGATATTGTACTTGGTATTGCTAATGGCGTTGAGGATTCAGGTAAACAACTGCCAATTACGGTAGAAGCGCTTACTTCAAGCAACATTGAAATAATAAGCGATAAAAAATTAACGCTAAATATTGATGAAAAATCAGAAGACACATTAACGTTTAGAGTGAAAGTGCTTGATAAGCTTGGCGCTGCATCAATTACATTTACTGCGTTATCGGGTGACAATGTTAGCCAACGCACGGCAACGTTAAGTGTGCGCCCTGCGGTTGCATTTGTTAGTAGCTTTGAAAGTGGCTTTAGTGAATCAGGTAAAAAAGAAATAGCGGTTTCGAGACAGCTATATCCTAACTTATCACAAAATAATATTACCGCTTCACAAAGCCCGTTAGCGCTTGTTGATGGTCTTATTAGTTATTTAGATAACTTTCCTCATATGTGTACCGAGCAAGTAGTGAGTAGTGTGTTTCCGGTGCTGAGTTATTTAGAACACCCAAGTTATATGGGTGATGTATCTTATAAACATGAGCGTATAAACAACTTAATAGATACCCTTCGTCAACGTCAGTTACCTGATGGCAGATTTATGTTATGGCCGGGTAATTCTAGTGCATCTATTTATTCTTCTCTTTATGTTATGCATTTTTTATTAGATGCAAAAGAAGCGGGCGTAGCAATACCTTATGATATGTGGAGCAGTGGTTTTGAAGGTGTGCGCAGTATAGCGAGCGGATCTTTAGAGACGAATGACAGAAACCGCGCTTATGCCATTTATTTGCTAACACGACAAGGTGAGGTAACAACTAATTACTTATCTGATTTAGAAAAAAGTGTAAATGCGAGTAATAGCAAAGTATGGCAACAAGATATAACGTCCGCGTTTATGGGCGCAACTTATCAGCTATTACGTGCTAGCGACAAAGCGCAAGCACTGATCCATAGCTATAAAATTGGGCAAGATACCCAGCACGATAATTGGGGCGCTTACGACTCACGTTTAGCTCACGACGGACAGTATATTTATTTGTTATCAAAACATTTTCCTGCTCGCTTAAAGCAGTTAACTAAAGATGATTTGTTTAATGTCGTTGACCCTATTTTTAAAGGAGACTACAACACGTTGTCGTCTGCTTGGTCTGTACTTGCTATGACGGCATACTCAAAAGTTGCGTTATCACAAGCCCAGCCTGAAAATGTAAAAATAATGGCAACAACGACAATGGCAGAAAAAAAGGCATTAGACGTAACCTATACACCTTATCCTAAAGCCTCGTTTTTAAATGACGTTAAAACGCTTGATGTATTAGCGCCACCTCGCTCATTTTACATGATGAGCCAAGCTGGTTTTGATACAAACGTGCCACAAAAGTCATTAAGTAATGGTTTAGAAGTTGTCAGAGAATACCAAGACGATAAAGGTAATGTGATAACCACCGCTGTTCAAGGTCAAGAACTAAACGTTGTATTACGAGTGCGTAGTACAACGGGTAAAAATATTTCGGATGTTGCTGTTATTGATTTACTACCTGGTGGGTTTGAAGTACTCAGAGACAGCGTTCGCAATAGTTATAATCGCTGGACCTCTGATTATAAAGATATACGAGAGGATCGCGTTATATTATATGGCAGCTTTGGCGATAGCATGACTGAGCTTACTTACAAGATTAAGGCTACTGCATCTGGCAGCTTTGTAGTGCCATCGGCTTATGCTGAATCTATGTATGATTTAAGTATTAAAGCGCACTCAAAATCGGGTCGTTTTGATGTTACCGTCGCTAAATAAAAAGCTTAGTTTTATAATAAAAACGGCTTTTTTTACAACAGCACTGCTTGCAGTGCTGTTGTATTTATTTACTCCAAAGCCGGATATTACCCAACCCAATGCTTACTCAACGGCTTTTTACGATAGCAGTGATAAATTACTTCGTTTAAATTTAGCCGCAGACGATAGATATAGATTATGGACGCCAATAGATAAAATCCCTTTGAGCGTTCAACAAGCTACTTTATTGTATGAAGACCAAGACTTTTATGAGCATATTGGTATCGATTTTATTGCTTTAATAAATGCGTTTTATACTAGCTATATTAAAAGAAGTCACCGAGTCGGTGCGTCAACAATAACAATGCAAGTAGCCCGGTTGCACTTTGGGATGAATACGCATGTTATTTTTGGAAAAGTAGAACAAATACTTCGAGCGTTACAAATTGAGAGACACTACAGTAAAAACCAAATACTCGAGGCGTATTTTAACTTAGCGCCTTATGGATCAAATATTGAAGGTGTCGGTGCAGCCAGTTTAATTTATTTTAAGAAACCAGCTATTGATCTTAATTTACCTGAGTCATTATTACTTAGCTTAATCCCGCAAAACCCAACCAAACGAAATCCCATTAAAAAATCGGCTAAACTGGTATTGCTAGAAACAAGAAAAAAACTGTTTACTCGTTGGCTTGAAAAGTACCCAGACGATAAACACTGGCTAGCAGCTATGCAATTACCGATAAAGGTATATGCCTCTTCAGACTTGCCTTTTGAAGCTCCACATTTTATTGATAATTTACAAAGCGAGTACCCGCACCTAAAGCCTGGAGAATATAAAACGTCGATAGACCTTAATTTACAAAACTTACTTCAGCGCCATGCAAGAAATTACATTAATCGCAGGCATAGAGACGGGCTTAGTAATACGTCTGCTATTTTACTAAATTATAAAACTATGGAAGTAGTTGCTGAATTAGGCTCTGTGGATTTTTTTAATAATGACATTAGCGGTCAAGTAAATGGTGTAAGAGCTAAGCGTTCACCAGGTTCAACCCTTAAACCATTTATTTATGCGCTTGCTATAGACGAAGGGTTAATTCATCCATTAACGCTTGTAAAAGATGCCCCCAAACGCTTTGGAGGATATACACCAGAGAATTACGATCAGCAGTTTTTAGGGCCTATATCGGCTACTGAATCGCTAGTGCTGAGCCGTAATGTGCCTGCTGTTAATTTGATGTATCGCTTACAAAAAGTTGGGCTATACGATTTACTCGTTGCAGCCGATATTAAAAAGCTTCAGCCCAAAGAGTTTTATGGTTTAGCGCTTGCGCTGGGCGGCAGTGAAGTAACGATGCTAGAGCTCGTTAAGTTATACGCCATGTTAGCTAATTTAGGGGTGTATAAGGATGAAGTTATATTAAAAAAAGACGCCACTGTTATTAACGAAAACAACCCAAATAATCAAAACAATCATATCAAGCAACTCATCAGCCCAGAGGCAGCCTACCTGACTTTACAAATGCTAAGTGAAAATAGTGCAGTTGATGAAATCTCATTTCAAAAAGAAAGAAGACAATCATACCCTGTATATTGGAAAACAGGTACTTCATTTGCTTTTCGCGATGCATGGTCAGTAGGTATTGTTGGTCCGTATGTTTTAGCTACATGGGTGGGTAATTTCTCAGGAGAAGGGCACCCATCTTTTATTGGGCGACAAGCAGCCGCGCCTTTATTTTTTGAAATAATACGTTCATTAGATAGTTACGGCTTAATCAAAGGCAATATAAAACCAGGTGGTTTAAATATTACAGAAGTAGATATTTGTTCAACAACAGGTGATTTACCTAATGTGCATTGCCCTAAAACAGAAAAAGGGCTTTTTATTCCAGGTAAGTCGCCAATTAAAGTGTCCGATGTACATCGTGAAATTTATATTGATAAAGTATCGGGATTACGTGCTTGTCAGTATGTTGAATCTACAACTACAAAGGCAGTTTATGAATTTTGGCCATCTGACTTAGTCAGATTATTTAAACAAGCAGGCATTGTTAAACGCCAGCCTCCACCTTATTTAGATTCCTGCTTAATTAATGACACGAGTACACGAGGCTCAGCACCGAGTATTACATCCCCGAGTAATTTAATTAGCTACACGATAAGAGCCAGTAAATTGAAGCAAGAAGGCCTGCCTTTTAGCGCAATCACAGATACAGATTCACGTATTTTATATTGGTTTGTAGATAACAGCTTTGTTGGTAAAGTAGAGCGAGATACGCCTTTTTTCTGGCACCCGCAAGTAGGCGAATTTGACGTAAGAGTGGTTGATAATTTAGGGCGTAGCGCATCAGTCTCAATGCGTGTAAAGCTCGTTCAGTGATATTGAGTGTTCATGCATTTAATGTAATAAATAAAGGGTAGTTTTTTATAACTGAAATTTATATAAACTAGGGTGATTTACTCTTTCTTACCTACATGGATGATGGTAAGGGGCGTGAGCTGGATGCGGAGGTTTTGCTCGGTAGCCCACTAGACTACAAATCTCGGGCCGCGATTAAATCGGCTCCTAGATTGAACAAATTTCAATCCACAAAGATCAACATGCCCTTATGACTTCATAGCCGCTAGTTTATATAACGGAGTATCAAAATGACTTCGAAAGTAGTTATTTGATATTATGTTTTACAGCCTTAACTGCTGCAGCGCTATCTTGAGCTTTAAGTGCTTCTAAAATAGCGCGATGCTCATTAACACACTCAGAGCTTGAGGTAATACGTTTGTAGTTTAAACGCATACGCATGACATACGGATACCAAATATTTACCAGCTCTTCGCCCCCAGCTTGGTATATTAAATACTGATGAAACGAAATATCGATTTTAGTTACTTCGGTATAATCTTCGCGATCGAGTGCGTCTTCTAGAGATGCTAAGATACCTTCAAGTTCAGCAATGTTTTGCTCAGTTAAATTACCGTTTAACTCTGTGATTGCGTACTCTTCTATGCTGCGACGAAGTTTAATCATTAAACGCTGTAGCTTAGGCTCTAGTACGCTGTTGACTGATGCGCCACAATTGTTTCGCGAAATCAACAGACCTTCTTTTGTTAATTGCAAAATCACATCTCGAATTGGACCTCTGGAGAGACCAAAGCGCTCTGCCAGCTCTTTTTCATTTAACTTAGTTTGTGGTGGCATTTCACCAGAGATTATATCTGAACGTAATTGTTCAGCGATTTGATCTTTTACAGACAAAATTTTTGTTGCTCTGTTACCAGCCATATTTATTCCTAGATTTAATTTACTTTATGTGACCTTAGCTACGGTTAATAAATAGTCGTTATTCGAGTTAAGATCATGTACTTATCTCAGTGTATATAAAAAAAAAGGAATGGTCTATTGTTAACACATTACAACAGACCAATAAATATACAATTAAATGATGAATGTGTAATTATTTTTTAAATCGTCGCTCATACATAGACTCATTCATCGCTTTAGCGGCTTCAATCATTTCAATGTAGGGTCTATCAGTGACACTTATAAAGCCTACATTATAATTTTCGCCATCGTAAGCCCTGCCTGTAATCGGAGAATCTATATACTGAAACCAATGAGCACCTATAAAGTAGGGGTTGTCGATCACTGAGTTCATATAATCGGTATACATATTTGCTCTGTCTTGTTGATTAGCCGCATGTATTAACCCAGGATGAAATAATCCTGAATCAGATGAACCAACATGAAACTCACCAATTATAGCGGGTTTGTCAAATTGTGATAAAAACGCCCACTTGTCATCCCTTAGACCTTCTTTGTATGCGTTAAAACTTATTACATCAACATATTTAGCCGAGGCTTTAACAACTTCTATAGGCATGCCCCAATCAGGAAAACGCGCACCTAAATACATATGATTTGGTAGGTATTTATCCATAGCGGCATTTACCACACTAAAGTACTTATCAGCATAGGCGGTGAGTAATATAGAAAAATCGACAAGCTGCTCTTCATTTTTTATATCAACCGTTACACCTTTGTCAAACTCAACCCATGAAGCTAAGTTTAAGTGCCATACCTTATTAAGTTTAGCGACATCAGTATATTTTTCTTTCATTAAGCGAGAAAATTCAGCTTTAGTAGGCACTGTTTTAGCATCACGGCCTAATGTGTTTATTACAATACCATAATGGCTTTTAACAGAATCAGGGCGGCCAAAGCTTTTTTCGTTATCAATGAATACACCTACTGCCCAAGGCGAATTTTTAACTTCTTTTGCAACAACACTAACGGTTTCGTTAGCACGCACTGTAAATTCAGGGTCGAATACATCCGGCATGGCTCCCCAAAAATCGTTTCCGCTTGATACGGTTTTAAAGTCACCGATAATCCAACCATTGGCAAAGTAGGGCACTTTTTGATTATCGTAGTAGCTTGGATCTGTCCAGTTGCCTAATGAACTAAAGCCCCATGTAATCATTCTATCGAGGGTAACTTCTCGCCATTTTTGCATGTAATCTGCATTATTTTGACCATATTTACGTTCTAAATTAGCTGCGTAAAAGCTATATGTTTCGCCGTGTTCTAACGGACCCGAATGCGCACTTTTACGATAGCCAAAATGTTTACCGAGTGGATCGGTATAATCAGGTAGCCATTCAAATAAATTTTTACGCACTTGTGACGCTACAAAGCGGCTTTTAAGCGCTTCTTTATTTACTTGGTTTAACCCTTTTGAATCCTCAGGTGTTACACCTGCATTAGCTGGTTTAGCCAACAACGCTTGATCAAAATCGTAACCCGTTAGTGTTGTTGAGTTTGCAAGACGAATAATATCAATTCCAGTTGCAAGGTATAAATAGCCATCAGGGTCGACTAATGACCATTTATCATTATATTTAGCCGCTCTAAAATAACCAGTAGCTTCTAATTTTGGACCTTCTGCCCAGCCACCAAAGCGTGAGCGATTAGTAGGGCGTTTAGAAAGTAACTGTGCTGCTTCTTGTTTTTTGTCGCTCAATAGCTCGGCTTCTGAATGTACCTTCCCTGAAAATTCTTGTTTTGCATTTTGGCCAAATTCATCAACAATCTTGGTTAAAAAAGCAGTATTAAATTGAGGGTTTTTACGAAGTGAAATAGATTTTATTGCCAGCTCTTTGTCATGCAATGTACTTTGCACGCTAATTGCTATTTTAGCGATGCCTTTTAAGTTAAGATTTTTTTTACCCCACATAGAAATAAACTGTACCTCATCAGACTCCCACGTATCTGGGTTAGAGCGAAGTCCTGAGGTAAAGTTAAGTTCTACATTTTCTTTGCCATCGGGCGTTGCAAGGTCGTGGCCGTCAAGTTTTGCGTAATACGTGTTGTATCCACCTACTGGCACATTAACGCTACGCGTATAGTTAGCACCGTCAATATCGGAGATATCTAAATAAATTTGTACAGAGTGTGTTCCTGGGTTTGCCAATTCAAAGGCAAGATTAAAATCACTAAATTCACTCCAATCCCAAGGTTTTTCCGGTGAAAAAACAATACTGGCGTACGAATTTTTCTTAGATTGAAATGTCACATCTAATACAGAGTTTTCTGCCTTTACAGTGGCTGCATTACTTTTGTATTGAACTGGGGTTAGCTGTGTGTGTGCAGCATCAGCAAATAAATACATTAATGCATCTGCTGAATTAACCTCTGTAGGCTCATTGGTTGGTTTTTCAACCTTGATTTCTTGTTGGTTACAGGCACTTAGCGCAAGCAAGAGCGATGTGAGTAGTATGTTCTTTTTATATTTCATTGCTGTTCAACCTTTAATTACAATTTAACATACCATACAACAAAAAAACAAAATTGAATATTGTTGACAATGTGCAATTTGTGTTTTTGTGTGTCATTTATAATAAACTTTTGATTTTGTTTAACTAATTTTTAATGTTAATTGTAAAAGAATTTAAGTTAAAGCATGATTTCTTAAAATAGATGTTGCAAGTGCGTTAATTTTGAAATAGTCTCGAAGTCATTACTCATGGTTAATTGTTAACAATATTGGGTTTTGACACTAGCACTCGCTTTATTCTCTATATAAAGCAACACACAATGATAACAACAAAGTTGGATAGAAGTATGAATGGTAGTAAACGTAATGTGTTTTTCTTTGCATTTATTGTCGCCTTTGGCGGCTTTATATTTGGATTAGACGCTGCTCTTATTTCAGGTACGGTTCGTTTTGTATCGGCAGAATTCAATTTATCAGACATTCAAATAGGCACTGTAGTGAGTGCGCCTGGTTTTGGTGTGCTATTTGCTTTAGTCATTACCGGTTACATATGCAATATGTTTGGCCGAAAAAATACTTTAATAGGCATTGCGTTTATATACATACTGTCGGCAATTGCATCGGTTTTCGCGCCAAGTTACGAGCTATTAGTTGCTGCTCGTTTTATAGGTGGATTAGCATTCACGTCTTTATCAGTCGCTGCTATGTATATAGGCGAAGTTGCACCGTCTAAGTACCGTGGTAAATTAGTGTCTATGATTCAAATAAATATTGTTGTTGGATTATCCGCAGCGTATTTTGCTAACTACTTACTTGTTGATTTAGCTCACAGTAATTTTGAGTGGGTAACACAGTGGAATGTACAAGATAATTTATGGCGCTGGATGCTAGGCGTTGAGATTATTCCTGCTATTTTATGGTTTTTATTATTATTTACTATACCTCAAAGCCCGCGTTGGTTAGTTATGAAAGGCAACGAAACACGCGCTATAACTATCTTGCATCGTTTAAATAAAAATACTGAATTGGCCCAAGAGCAACTTAAGAGTATTAAAGAGAGCTTGGTTGATTACAGCGAAACAGGTGGGTATTTTTCTTCATTTAAACAACTACTCGAAAGTCGTGTTCGCGCCGCTGTCATTATTGCTTTTACTATTGCTATTGTGCAGCAAGTGACGGGGATTAACGCCATAATGTTTTATGCTCCAACGGTGTTTGAACAACTGGGAGTCGGCACTGATGCGGCTTTTTTTAACGCTGTTTTAATTGGTTTAGTCAGTATTGTATTTACTGTGGTAGCTATTGCTTTGATAGATAAGTTAGGGCGCAGACCCCTTGTTATTTGGGGATTAGCAGCTGCAACAATTAGTTTGTTTATGTGTTATTTAGGCTTTAGCCAGGCAGAATATAGTTTGTCGGCTGAGGATATAGCCTCGTTTTCAGCGTTAAATTCTATTACAGGACTGGAGCACATAATTGGTACTGTGTATCACAGTGATATTGAATTTAAGCAGGCATTAGCGAGCGTACTTACAGCTTCGCAACAGCAATTATTTGAAAGCGATTTAATTTCACGCGCAGCAACTATAAACGCGCCACTTATATCATTTGGTATAGCGGGCTTTATTGCAGCCTTTCACTTTTCGATTGGGCCAATTATGTGGGTGATATTTTCTGAAATATTCCCGACTCGTATTCGAGGTGTGGCCATTCCTACCTTTGCATTTATTGCCAGTGTAATTAGCTATTTTGTTCAGCAGTTTTTCCCATGGCAGCTAAGTAATTTAGGCGCTGCAAACATCTTTTTACTTTATACCGTATCGGGTGTAGCCGGCTTTGCATTGTTATTTAAGTTTATGCCAGAGACTAAAAATAAATCGATAGAAGAAATTGAAGTCTACCTAGAAGGCCTACACACTAAAAAAGTACAGGAGGGTGTGTGAGTACTTTACTTGCTATTGGCGAATGTATGGTTGAGCTAGTACCAACAGGTATTAGCGAATGCAAGCAGTCATTTGCGGGCGATACTTACAATGCTCTTGTGTATGCAAAGCGTTTTGCTAACACACTAAATTGCGCGCTATTTACAGCTGTAGGTAGCGACGTACTGAGTGCCAATATGCTCAAATGTTGGCAAAAAGAAGGTATTAGCACGCAAAACGTGATTACAACAGCAGACTATAACGTGGGTATTTACGCTATTTCAACGGATGCTGATGGTGAGCGAAGCTTTGATTATTGGCGTAATCAATCAGCAGCGAAGCATATGATGAGTTTATATACTCAAAAGCCATTTAATTTAGGTTTGAAAGAATCAGACTGGGTGTTTTTCAGTGGCATTAGTTTAGGTATTTTAGATGATGAATCTAAACAAGGTTTACTCACATTATTAGCTGATTTAAAAAAACAAGGCTGCACAATTGCGTTCGACCCTAATTATCGCGCGCGTATGTGGCAATCAAAAAGCCACGCTATTGAATGGCTAGAGCGTGCTTATGCGCTTAGTAATGTAGTTTTACCAGGTCTTGATGATCACCGTGTGTTATTCGGTCATTCAAGCAGTGCAGAGATTGTTCAGTACTGTACACAATTTGATATCGACGAAATTGTTATTAAAGCTGGTAGTGCCGGGATGCAGGTTTATTGCAAAGATGATCTTAAAGCGTCATGTCCGTTTACACCCGCTGCAAAGCAAGTTGACAGTACAGCGGCTGGCGACTCATTTGCCGGAACCTACTTAGCCGCCAGAATGTGCGCACAAACCCCTCAAAATGCATTAGAAATGGCTGACAGTGTTGCCTCACAAGTTGTGCAACATCAAGGCGCGATTTTACCTCTTGACGTATACCAGTCGCTAAATATAAGCCTAGGTAAGTAAGGAATTAACATGTCTGATAAAAAATTAAGTTTAGCAAGTAAGCGTGCAATAGAGCGTGGCTACGACAAATATGGCCCGCAGTGGCTGACAGAATTTGATGTAGAACCGTTGCTGGGCGATTTTGCCTATGAAGAAGGAGTTATACGTCGCGATCCTTCATCTGTTTTATACATTGATGGTGTTTACCATTGTTGGTACACCAAAGGTGAGGGGGAAACGGTTGGTTTTAATGCACAAGACTCAAGTGCAAAAGTGTTTCCTTGGGATTTAACGCAAGTTTGGCATGCAACGTCAAAAGATAGCATAACGTGGCAAGAGCAAGGGGTCGCTGTGAGTCGAGGTGACGCTGGTAACTATGACGATCGCGCTATTTTTACCCCTGAAGTATTTGCGCATCAAGGTAAGTATTACTTGGTGTATCAAACGGTACAAACACCGTACACCAATCGCCAATATGAGCATATTGCTATAGCGCATTGCGATACCCCTTTTGGTCCTTGGATTAAATCACCTGAACCTATTGTTAGCCCAAGTAAAGATGGTCAATGGCACGGTGATGAAGATAATCGCTTTGCAGTAACAGCTAAAGGTAGTTTTGATAGCCATAAAGTACACGATCCGTGTTTGGTGTTTTTTAATAACAAATTTTACTTGTATTACAAAGGTGAGACCCAAGGTGAGGGAATGAACTTTGGTGGTCGTGAAATTAAACACGGTGTTGCTATTGCTGATGATGTATTAGGGCCTTATGTTAAATCGCCTTACAACCCTATTTCTAATAGCGGTCATGAGGTCGTTGTTTGGAATTACAAAGGTGGTATTGCTAGCTTGCTAACAACCGATGGCCCTGAAAAAAATACTATTCAATTTGCTCAGGACGGTATTAATTTTGAAATTATGGCGCATATAAAAGGCGGTCCAGAAGCAATTGGCTTATATAGACCTGCACAAGGGTTTGATCAAAACACAGCGCCAGGCATTAGTTGGGGCTTGTGCCATAAATACGATGCCAGTTGGAACTGGAACTATATTTGTCGTTTTACTCCTCGTAAGCAAGTGCTCGACGCCGGTACCTTTCAAAACAGTAACTAGGGAAAGTAAACAATGAGTGAGCAACAAAATCAATTTGACCCGACAGAGCATCCACATCGGCGTTTAAACCCATTATTAAATGAATATGTGTTGGTGTCGCCACACAGGGCTAAACGCCCATGGCAAGGTCAAGAAGAAAGTGTAGATATTGAGGTTAAACCAGAATACGACGAAAGCTGCTTTTTATGTAAAGGCAATACGCGTATTAACGGCGAAGTAAATCCAGATTACAAAAACACCTTTGTGTTTACTAATGACTTTGCCGCCTTGCGTGAAGGTGTGCCTGATGTGGAGCAAACCGATCCCCTATTTAGCATGCATACAGAGCGTGGCACTGCGCGTGTTATTTGTTTTTCGCCTAATCATGCAAAAACACTACCAGAGCTCAGTGTTTCGCAAATTACAAATGTAGTAAGCACATGGCAAGAGCAATGCCAAGAGTTATCAAAAACTTACAACTGGGTTCAGGTGTTTGAAAATAAAGGCGCTGTAATGGGATGCTCTAACCCGCATCCACATGGTCAAATTTGGGCACAAAATAAATTACCGAGTTTGGTTGCACGTAAACATACAAACCTTAGTAACTATTATAAACAGTATGGCAGTAGTTTATTGCTCGATTACGCAAAACGTGAGATGGAATTAAATGAACGCGTAGTATGTGTAAACGATGATTGGCTTGTGGTTGTTCCTTATTGGGCTGCATGGCCATTTGAAACACTGCTATTACCTCGGTTTGCGATTACTCAAATGATAGAGCTGACAGACGCTCAACAAAGTACTCTAGCTGAAATTATTAAAAATGTAACAACTCGTTACGACAACTTATTTCAGTGCTCGTTTCCTTACTCTATGGGCTGGCATGGCGCGCCTTATGATGGTCAAAGCCACTTATTTTGGCAATTACATGCGCAGTTTTTACCGCCATTACTACGATCAGCCAGTGTTAAAAAATTTATGGTTGGTTACGAGATGATGGCCGAAGCACAGCGCGATATAACGCCAGAGCAAGCTGCCACTATTTTGAAGAAACAATCACTAACGCATTATAAAGAGAACACTAAATGAATGTTGAACAAAGCGCACGGTTAGCTTTTTCAAACCACTTTGGACGCGATGCCGACTTTGTTGTCAAAGCCCCAGGGCGTGTTAATTTAATTGGTGAGCACACCGATTACAATGACGGTTTTGTACTGCCTTGTGCCATTGAATACGCTACTTACATTGCAGTGTCCCCTCGAACTGACGATGTAGTAAATGTACTTGCACTTGATTGCGATAACCAAACCGACAACTTTTTAGTAAATAAACCGCTTAATAGCCACAGTACGCAAACGTGGAGTAATTATGTTCGCGGCGTAGTTGATGAACTGCAAAAACGAAATCATAAACTCAGTGGCTGCGATATATGCATCACAGGTAATGTCCCGCAAGGAGCTGGTCTGAGTTCATCGGCTGCACTTGAGGTAGGTATTGCTTATGCATTTAATCACTTATGCGAACTGTTTATTGAGCGAAAAGACATAGCCAAAATTGCACAAGCAGCCGAAAACAATTTTGTGGGCTGCAACTGTGGAATTATGGATCAGCTTATATCGGCGTGTGGTCAGCAAGGACAAGCATTGGGTATAGATTGCCGCTCACTTGATTTAATTGAAGTGAGTATTGACCCAAAGATGACTATTTTAATGGTTAACTCAAACGTTAAACGAGGCTTGCTTGATAGTGAATATAATTTACGCCGAGAACAATGTTATGCAGGAGCAGAAGCCTTGTCTAAACCGAGCTTGCGGGAAGTAAGTATTGGTGAGTACGAAAGTAAAAAGCATACCCTTGACCCAAGTGTAGCTAAACGTGTTGAGCATATAGTGTATGAAAATGTGCGCACATTAGAAGCTATGCAAGCTTTTACTAATAACGATATCGCCAAACTAAGCACACTAATGGCACAAAGCCATGCTTCTATGCGGGATTTGTTCGAAATAACCACCTCCCAAATCGACACTCTTGTTAATATTATCGCAAAAGTAATTAACGAACACGGCGGCGTAAGAATGACGGGCGGTGGCTTTGGTGGTTGTGTAGTGGCGTTTGTTCCTAATTTTTTGGTAGAGAATGTAATTAGTGCTATTGAAACGCAGTACGAGCAACAAACAGGATTAAAAGAAACGATTTACACAAGCGTACCTTCAGCTGGTGTATCACTTATAAGAGCATAAGGACAATCTAATGAAAAAAGTACTGGTAACAGGAGGCGCGGGATATGTTGGCAGCCACACTGTTTTAAGCTTATTAAAAGATGGTTTTGACGTAGTAGTAATAGACGATTTAAGTAACTCGAGTCGTGAATCGCTAACTCGCGTAGAAGCGTTATCAAAGCGAAAAGTTGAATTTATTCACGCCAGTTTACTTGATAACGATAAGTTGTCTGCCACGTTTAGCGAGCATAAATTTGATTCGGTTATTCACTTTGCAGGTTTAAAAGCGGTAGGCGAATCCATAGAAAAACCACTTGAGTATTATTATACCAACTTGGTGTCGACCTTAAATTTATGCCAATGCATGCTTAAATATAATGTTGATAAACTCGTGTTTAGCTCATCAGCTACAGTTTATGGACAAGGCGCATCGGTGCCTTATACCGAAAGTTTACCTCTAGGGCGTGCAGCAAGCCCGTATGGGCAAACAAAGGTAATGATTGAGCAAATACTACAAGAAATAGTAGCCTCAAATACCGGTTTGCAAGTAGCAAGCTTACGCTACTTTAATCCTATTGGCGCAGATATTAGCGGCCAAATAGGAGAAGACCCATTAGGTATTCCTAACAATTTAATGCCCTTTATTGCTCAAGTTGCTGTAGGTAAACGTGACAAATTAGCCATTTATGGAGGCGATTACCCTACTGAAGACGGCACATGCGAGCGTGACTATATACACGTTAGTGATTTAGCCAATGGTCATATTAAAGCCCTTAAATGGCTTGGCGAGCAACACCACAGCTTATATGAAGCATTTAACTTAGGCACTGGTACTCCTTATTCTGTGCTTGGCATAGTAAAAGCATTTATTGAGTATACCGGAGTTGATATTAACTTTGACATTGTAAAGCGCCGCGATGGCGACTTAGCTGCTTTTTGGGCTGATTCATCTAAAGCTCAGGGTGTTTTAGGCTGGCAATGTAAGTATACCCTTGCAGACATGATGAAAGACACGTGGCGCTGGCAAAGTAATAACCCTAATGGCTACCTGAATGCATAACCCCCTTATGTAAAAACACTGTCTACACAAGGCGTCTTATTAACACACAATAATAAAGGTGACTAAAATGAAACGCAGAGGTTTTTTAAAACTCAGCGCCGGCCTACTAAGTTCAAGTATGTTAGGTGGTTGCAGCGGTTTATTTACATCATACCGAGGTGACTTAACCTCAACTGCACCATTAGATAATACAAATTTAAGCAAGCAAGTGTGGCTCGGTAAGCATTTTTGGGGGAACAGACTCCAAGACTGGCAACGCATAGGTAATGAGCTTTTATGTACTCGAGAAGAAAAAGATTTTGAAGCGCGTACCGTATCGTTACTCACCAGGCAGCTTAATAGCTCTTTACAAAGTGGGCGTGTAAAAGCCACCGTACGTAATTTAACGCCGAACGAAAAAGGCTTTTGTGGATTTTTATTAGGGATTGGTAAAGGTGAACTAACAGCTAAAGGTGCTGCTTTAGCGCAGCGAGCTGGTGGCGAAAATGGCGGAATAATTGCGGCCTTTGACAGTTTAGGTAAATTATCATTTAGACAGTTTGATGATGAAAGCAAAGCCCTTGATTTTACTATTATTAATCGTACTCCATTTAATATACAACAATATAAAAGCGGCGATAAAATAACACTCGATTGCCATTTAGACCCAATAGATGCAAACCATTTTGATATTCGTCTTGTGGCAAGTAACACAAATACTGCCCAGGAGTTAGGATTTGCAGTACTTCACAAAGTCCCCGCAGATCAACTGCAAGGAGGTATTTCGTTATTAAGCTCCTCAGAGCCTTTTGTAGCAGGCGCTCGTTGGGGGTTTAGTGATATTGAAACCGGTGGAGGTAAAATAACTCTAAATAATGCCAACACCTTAGGCCCCGTTATGGGGTGTATGTATAGCGTTAATCAGCAGGTACTCAAGTTATCTTGTCAGTTAATGCCTATTAATATTAAAAAGTTCTCACGCGTGGAGCTGCAATATCAGTTTGAAAACCAATCGGATTGGCAATATGCAAGTACAGCAAAAATTGAAGATGGTTTTGTAGCAAGGTTTAGATTAAGTAATTGGGATTATTTAAAACAAGCTCAATACAGAATTGTTAACCCACAAAAGCCTGATGACACTTTATATTCTGGAACTATTGCTAAGGACCCACAAAGTAGTAAAGAATTTACGATTGCATTGTACTCTTGTATTATTCCTACTTCTAAAAGCTTAGACAACACACATTACACACGCCTTATTAGTAGCGAGCGCGATTTAGGACGTTACACCAAAGACAATATTTTATTTCCTCACACTGAACTTGTAGAAAATGCTAATTACAACAACCCTGATATGTATGTCTTTTGTGGCGATCAGTACTACGAAACATACCCGACTCGCTATGGTCGCCACACCAAAGATGCCAAACTAGATACCTTATATAAATGGTACTTATGGTACTGGGCGTTTGCCGATAGTATAAAAGATAAGCCTACACTTGTTTTAGTTGATGACCATGATGTGCTGCAAGGTAACTTGTGGGGCGATGGTGGCGATCACTCCGATATGCTAAAAGAGGAAGACGGCGGTTATAAGTGGGACAAAGACCTTGTTAGAATGATCTACCGTATGCAAAATGGGCATAATCCGGACCCTTATGATCCCACACCGATAAAATATGATATTCCGGTTAGTTATGCTGCATTTGAATATGGTGGTATTAGTTTTGCGATGGTTGAGGATCGTAAATTTAAAACGCCACCTGACTACAAAGCGAATAAGCTTGCCACAACGGGTGAGTTATTAGGTAAACGCCAAGAAGCCTTTTTAAAAGACTGGCAAACTATGCACCCGGGTAAACCTAAAATATGTATTACAGCTTCCATGTGGGGGTCGCCTCAAACCGATGAAAATGGCAAAGCATTAATAGATTACGATGCAAATGGCTACCCGGCTGATGGGCGTACACGCGCAGTAAAACTAGTAAGTGACGCTAACGCATTAGTAATTGCGGGAGATCAACACCTCGGATTGCTTGCCTATCAAGGAATCAATACTTTTGATGATGGCAGCTTGTTTTTTGCAGGCCCAGCTAGCGCAGCATTTTGGCAGCGATGGTTTGAACCCCACGCACCTTTACCAAATCAGCGAAACAACGACAAAAACACCGGTGATTTTACCGACACGTTTGGCAATAAAATGCGAGTTCTAGCGGCAGCTAACCCTAAAGTTACGCATAAACTTTTTGCTAAACAAAATACAACGTGGGGTAAGTTTTTAGCTGACAGAAACTTAAAAAGTGAAGGTTATGGGATTATTAAAATAAACCATGCAAAAAAATATTATCAATTAGAGTGCTGGGAGTGGAATACAGATCCATCAACAGAAAAGCAGTTTACTGGTTGGCCGTATATAAAAGAATTTTGATTAGGCTAGAACTATTGACGATAAACTCTGTGTAAATATTTACTTTAACACTGTTACTTAAGAGCAATTTAATGCTTACGCATTAAGTTGCTTTTTTATAATCAAATAAATATTGTTAACAAAATACAGTTGACAATTGTTTGGTTATTATATTATTGTTTACAAAAGATTAACCTGACAACATAATAATACCTTAGAAAGGGAACACACATGACAATCATCAACAAAGCGTTCAAGTTGAGCGCGATTACAGCTGCAGTACTTGCAACACAATTGGTTTACGCCAAGCAAGACGAAAGCACACAAGAAAAACCGAAAGTAGAAGCCGATATTGAAATAATTGAAGTCAGCGGGTTAGCCGCCAGTCTTAAAAAATCTATTAATGATAAGCGTTTTGCTGAAAACGTTGTTGACTCCATAAACGCTGAAGACATTGGTAAGTCCACTGATCAAAACATCGCTGATGCGCTTTCGCGTGTAACTGGTGTATCAGTACAATCCGTTGATGGTGAAGGTGCACGAATATCTGTGCGTGGTGCTAACTCACAACAAAACAATATTAGCATGAATGGTGTGCAATTAGGTTCTACAGGTTTTAGCCAAGGCGTAGACTTATCGCAGTATTCATCCGATATTTTATCTAAAATTGAAGTGGTAAAAACACCGAGTGCAGATCATGAAGAGGGTTCGCTAGGCGCAAATATCAATCTTTCGACTACAAAGCCGCTTGATTTAAATTATGAAATTTCCACTATGACTTTAGAAGGCAGGTACAACGATTTATCTGATAAAGAAAATTATAAAATATCGGGTACGATGTCGAAAAAGCTTTTTGACGATACCTTTGGCGTGGTTTTTACTGCAGTTAAAGAGACTAACGAATACCGAAAAGACCAATACTCTGCTACAGAGTGGACAGCAGTTCAGTCGCCTTTAGCAACAGATACAAATGGCAACGTTGTTGAAAATGCGGTAGGTATTACACCTCGTTTAGTTAATTATCAGCTTTTTGATAGTCAAAATGACCGCACCAGTATTAACTTAGGTTTGCAGTGGCGAGCAAGTGAAAACACAGAGTTTAACTTTAACGCAAACCTTGCAAAACAAGACGTTAATAACTCAATGCATGGTATTAATACGCGCTCAATGGAAACTAAAAACTTAGTTGAAGGTGAAGACCCAGGCCTTTCTGGCGTGACAGCTAAATTTACTGATCCTGAAGCTAGCTGGCGTACAATCGATTTAAAAACGAATACATTTACTAAGTTTATCAACCGCTTTGGTAACGGTGGTTTAGTGCAGTCAGAAGGTGAATTTGAAAATAAAAACCAAGTTTACTCACTTGATATGAATCACGGTTTTAGTGACTCATTTTCGATGGAAGCTGGCGTTGGGTACTCTAAAACGCAGCAAATACCAGAAAACTCAGTGTACGTTGCACTGCAAAATTTTGCCAATATTAGTGCATGGAGCTTAGTAAATGTGCCACCAGAGGATATGGAGCCTGTTGGTTATGACTGTACAGCAGGCGGTCCGTGTAAATTAGTTACAGGCACCGGCTTAATTGATTACGGCGAAAACGACACTTTTGGTGACCCAACAAATCTATGGGATAATTACAGCACCACGGGATTTAATCCGGATGAGCTAAAAGCGCAGCATTTATCGTACATGGGCAGAACCCTCAACGAAGTCGAAGATGAACAAAAGTCGCTCTTTGTCGATTTTGATTACGTGCTTGACACAAGCTATGTACGCTCAATTGAATTTGGTGCAAAATGGTCAAAACGTACAAAATATGTAGATGCTCAGCAAGGAGCCTTTAATAGTGTAGGCGAGGGGGTTGTAGTTATAAACCCTGCAACAGGCCAACCTGCAGTACTTGGTAGCGGTTTAAGAGATATTTCTGGTGATTTAATAACCGACGGTGAAGGGTTTCCTGTTGACGATTTTATGGCTGATTTAGGTTATGGCCGCGACAATGTAACCGACGGGTGGAATCGATTTTCGGCTTTTAAAGCATTTGAAGTAGCTTTAGGGAGTCCAGAAGTTGCTTTTGCCACAGACGATTCAAACACACGCAATACAGAGCTAGATAACTTAGCATTTTACACCAAGCTAAATTTCGAATTAGCAGATGGACGTGTTACAGGTGATGTGGGTGTGCGTTATGTAAAAACGACTGTAGAAGTGCAAGGTGCATCGGGTGTACAGTTTGCATTTGACCCTTCAAATAATGCTCGTTTAATGGACCCATTTAAATTAGCAGAGTTGCGTGATACTAGCTTACCACTGTGTGCTGCAACGCAATTTTATGGTGCAGATTACAACGAAGAAATACGCTGGTCGAGAACCGATGGTCTAGGCTACGACACGAAAGGTACTATTGATAAATCAGACGATGTGGCTATTCCTGCTCAAGGCGCGTGTCATGATCCTAACGCTGTACGTGGTAATCCAAATGAATCTGAGTGGTGGTTATGGCGCCATTCTGATGTATCAACCGAAAAAAACTGGATATATGGCGAGCGTAAATTTGATGCAAATGGAAACTTATTACCAACAGAAGACAGAAGCTTACGCTCGTTTGCAGTAACTGGTGAGCACGACTACGATTTGTTTTTACCCAGTATCAATATTAACTACTTGCAAAGTGAAGACACCATTATTCGTTTTGCAGCATCTAAAACAATGGCTCGTCCACAAATAGATTCACTACGTCCTGGTTTTAAAGTAAGAGAAACACAATGGGGCGGTGAAAACCGTAACAACTCAATTACGCTTACCAATCCTAAACTCGATCCACTTGAATCAATAAACCTTGATTTATCATATGAATGGTATTTCAACGATTCGGGATTATTAGCAGCATCATTATTTTATAAAGACATGACAAACTTTGAAGAGTCTGAAACGATTGTTACCTACATGGATGACCTACGTGGAGTGGGACTCGAAGAGGGCGAATCTTATAACCCAGACGATTTAGTACTTATTGCAGGCCAAGATAGCTTAGAAAAATGTATGCCTAAGCGTTTTCAAGGTGGCCAGGATTATCAAAAAGAGTGGATGTATTCGGGCGACTTAGAGCAAATGTGTGCCAAATTTAACACCACCCGAATTAAAAATGGTAAAGGGGCGAGTATTAAAGGGTTAGAGCTTCAATATATGCAGACCTACGATAACTTACCTGGTATTTGGTCGGGCCTCGGCTTGCAGGCTAACTATACATTTCAAGACAGTAAGTACGATCAAGAAGTATCATCTATTGATGACAGCGTAAAACTACCTTCATTAGCGGTAGCGTATTGTAGTGGTCAATAAAATTTGGCCACAGTTTTAGAGTCTTTGTATCTAATCTCAGATTCATTTGGCGCTAAACCAGCATTATAATGATGCGGTCTAACGTTGTTGTAATATCCGTTGATATAATCACTCACACTATATTTAGCGTCTATAAAATTCCCATATCCAACCTTTGGCATCCATTCTGTTTTAAAGCTTCTAAAAAATCGCTCCATTGGCGCATTATCCCAACAATTTCCGCGTCGACTCATGCTTTGTGTGATTTTATAGCGCCATAAACGTTGGCGGTACTTCAAGCTCGTATAATGGCTTCCTTGGTCTGAGTGAAACATCAACCCACTTGGTCTGCCTCTGCTTTCGTAGGCTAACTCAAGCGCTTTTAGCGTTAAGTTAGAATCCGGCGACAATGACATTGCCCAACCCACAACTTTACGCGCAAATAAATCAATAACGACCGCTAAATAAGCCCAGCGATTGCCTATCCAAATATATGTAACATCACCGCACCACACGGTATTCGGTTCAACAACATCGAACTGCCTATCAAGCAGGTTTGGGATTTCAAGATGTTCATTACCGCCGCGTTTATATGAATGTTGAGGTACTTGGCAGCTTTCTAGCTTTAATTTAATCATTAGCTTAGCAGCACGATAACGGCTTAATTCAAAATCGTTATTCGTTGCGATTGCCGCGATTGTCCTCGCACCTGCTGAGCCCCCACTCATTGTATGTATGGCTTTAACTTCAGCCTCTAACCTTACTTGCTCTGGTGTCGGTGTCGTATCCCGTATAGCCCAGTATTTATAGCTGCTACGATGCACATTAAATACACTACATAGCACACTAATTGGGTAACGCTCTCGTTGATTTAATTTCTCAATTAACGAGAATTGTTCAGGGAGTCGGACATCAAGAGAGCGGTAGCCTTTTTTAATATATCCTTTTCTAATTCAATGCGTTGGATTTGCTTTTTAAGTTCACGGATTTCAATTTGTTCGGGTGTCATTGGTGAAGCCAATGGTGACTGGCCATTACGTTCTTGCTTTAATTGAGCAACCCATTTACTTACGGTTGATTTACCAACACCCATCGCTTTGGCTGCTTCTTCTTGTGTATAACCTTGGTCAACTACAAGTTGAGCCGTTTCTAATTTGATTGCAGCGGAGTACGTTGCACGGTTTAATTTTGTCATTTTTTTCACCCAAATTTGTATGCAAATAGCATAACATTTCTTTCTTAATGGGTGGCCAAAATCACTGTACCACTACATATACACCAGAGCACAGCTACAACGTAACAGGTTTTTGGGAAAAAGACGGACACCAAATTCGTTTAGCGTATCAAGGCACTACAGATCAACTTGTACAACGCTCATGGGAAAACGGATCGCTGTGGGAAGAAGGACGTAAAACACTCGATTTTTCTGCAAGTTATAAAGTAAATAACTACATGACTGTATCGTTACAGGTAGCTAACGTAACTGATGAAGGCGTAAGACAATACTTTACCAGTCGTTTCTTAAATGCTGGTGGCCAAACGTTTTCTGAAGGCAGCCCGCTTGAAGGCGATGCAACTAAATCACGTACTGTTTACGCATATAAAACAGGCCGGACATTGAGACTTAATACCCGTATTAATTTCTAAATTTTTAATCTAATAAAAAGCCCGCAGCATTTCTGCGGGCTTTTTTATTTTTTTAATAAAAATTGTGTCATTTTGATTTCTCAAGACAATACCTAGCATGAAATAAAACTTATAACTCGTTAGATAAAACAACAATAAAGGGTAAAACATGTTTAAAGTATTTTCTAAATGTACGCTGGCAACAATAGTTGTCACATCGTTTTTTGCTGGTGCTGATCAACCACGCGAACTTGACTCCTCAACATGGCAATTACAGTGGAATGATGAGTTTAATTATGCGAATGCTGAATTAGATAAAAACTGGGTCTCTCAAAATGGGCCGACAGAAAACCCATGGGTATTAAGTAGTCGCTGGCGCGATAATGCACAAGTTAAAGACGGAATACTGCACTTATTAGCGAAGAAAGAACCTCGAGGTGGCCAAGACTGGACGACAGGTAATATTTGGTCAAAACGCTCATTTCATTATGGCTACTTTGAAGCTCGCTTTAAATATGCCGGTGCCTATGGCACGAATAACTCATTTTGGTTTTGGCCAAAACAAGGGGTTAAAGATGGCTTAAAGGCATGCGAGATTGATATTAATGAAGGCCATTTCCCTAATATAATTAATACCAACGTACATAACTGGACCGATACTTATACACTACCAAATGGCCGTGTTACTCACAGTGATAACCAGTTACACCACACTTTAATCGGCAAGCCTGATCACACTGTTGAGTTTAACAAGCCAGTTAAAACTAAAAAAATACGATTAACATCGACTAATCCTACGTCTCTTCATATTTCTGAATTTAGAGTCTTTGCGCCTAGCGCTCAATACCCTGATGCATTTGACGAAGAAAAAATAAAGAATATAAGTAATTTAGCGCAAGCTGACGATGTTTCTATAAAAACGAATGGGTTATTTAATAAGTTAATATCAGAAGAGTCTTTTGCTATTGATGGTAATCCGCAAACACGCTGGGTGTCAGAAAAACATGGTGAAAAGTTTTTAGAACTCAGTTGGGATAAGTCGCATGAAATTGGCGCTATTCAATTTATTAATGGTTGGCTGCAAGAGCATGGTGTTGATAAAGGTGCTTATCGCAATTTAATTTCCGATTACAACATCGAGTATCACGATGGAGAGAATTGGAAAAAAATCACCTCATATAATGCCGCTGACGTTGCTGATTTTTCAAAAGAGTTTCATACCTATGGACTTGAATGGAATAAAGATTACTTTAATTTTTATTTTGACGGTGAACTCTATTACACAATGAGAAATGATGTCTGCTTTAGTGAAACAACGATGTTATTTAGTTTAGCTATTTTAAAAGCGGCGATTGCAGGTCCTGTAAGTGATGATATTGATGGTACCAGCATGGCAATAGATTGGGTTAGGTACTACACCCGAAAAGAAAATAGCGAGGACTAAGGCTATGCATATTATTGATATAAGTGTAGTCGTTATATTTTCTTTATTGATCATTGGGTGTGGCTTAAGTTTTTCTGCTGCTGGAAAGAATATGAAAAGCTTTTTCTCTGCGGGAGGTGCGCTACCTTGGTGGATGAGCGGGTTGTCACTGTTTATGAGTTTCTTCTCGGCAGGTACATTTGTTGTATGGGGAGCTATTGCATATAAGCATGGCTGGGTGGCGATTACTATTCAATGGACTATGTGTTTAGCAGGGGTGTTGATTGCTTTATTTATTGCGCCTAAATGGCAGAAAACCGGTGTATTAACCGCAGCCGAATTTATTAAGCAGCGCCTTGGCTTAAATGTACAAAGAACTTATACCTATATTTTTCTCTTAATTGCGAGCTTTTCGACTGGTGCTTTTTTATATCCAGTGGCAAAAATAGTTGAAGTCGCTACGGGTTTATCTCTTGAATATACCGTCATCATTTTAGGACTATTGATCTTAGCCTATACCGCTGTTGGCGGTTTATGGGCGGTGATAATTACCGACATTTTGCAATTTGTGGTGCTCACTGCAGCGGTATTAATTGTGGTACCGCTATCATTTGAGGCGATTGGCGGCATTGAGAACTTTATCGACAAAGCACCTGATGATTTTTTTAACTCAGTAAATGATGAGTATTCATGGGAGTTTATCTTTGCCTTTGGGCTCTATAACTTATTTTTTATTGCTGGTAACTGGTCTTATATTCAACGCTTCACCAGTGTGAAAACACCAAAGGATGCAAAAAAGGTTGGGGGACTATTTGCGATTCTTTATCTTATTTGCCCAGTAGTTTGGATGTTAGCCCCGATGATTTACCGAACGATGAACCCCAATCTAGTTGGGTTTGAAAGTGAAGGGGCTTATTTGCAAATGTGCAAAGAAGTATTGCCAGTAGGGATGCTTGGATTAATGCTAGCAGGAATGGTATTTGCGACATCAAGCTCAATTAACACGTCTTTAAACATCGCCGCAGGTGTTATCAGTAATGACATATATAAAAATATAAAACCAGATGCTTCCCAAGCTACGCTAGTTAAGGTCGGTCGAATTGCAACTGGCGTACTCGGTCTAATTACGATTATTGTTGCGTTACTAATTCCCTTACTTGGTGGTGTAGTTGAAGTGGTAATGACCATGGCTGCGCTCACTGGTGGACCGTTGTTTTTGCCACCCATTTGGTTGCTTTTTTCTCGTTATCAAACTGGGAAAACGATTTTAATAACCACTATTTTTAGTTTACTGGTGAATGCTTTTTTTAAGTTTGTGAGTCCTTGGTTATTTGATTTTAGCTTAGATAGAGCGCAGGAGATGATGATGGGGGTGTTATTTCCTGTATTGATGCTGACGGTATTTGAGTTGTACTTAAGAGCACAAAGAAAAACACCTGCGTGTTATGAAAACTACTTAGTCGAATTAAGCCAAATTAAACCGACGGCCGAATTAATAACTCCAGAAAAAAGCGCGGATAACAATCATGGTATTCGAGTTTTAGGGTTTGGTATTCTCTCTACTGGCGCGATTATGCTTTCGTTGGCCGCAATTGCAACTACCGGAAAAATCGAAATAACAGTAATAAGCATTGGCATTTTTATATTAGGGGGTGTTTTAGTTTTTAAGTTTAGAAGTAAGGCAGTAAAGGTACGTATCAATGAGCAATAGCAATAACAAATTAAAGCAGCAAAGTTACCCATGGGATATTCCAGCTAAAAAACCAGCACGAGAATTGAGTGCAGCAATGTCGAGGTTGTATGACAATTATTTAACCCCTCGTCCGGAAGACAACCCTTTATTTACTAGCTTTAAGTACACTGAGCTCACTGGGTTTAGCTATCATAATAATGATGGGACTATTTCAAGACGCGACCCATCTAAAATTATCAAAGTTGATGGTCTTTATTATGTTTGGTACACAAAACGGTGCACTCAATTCCCACCAAAAGGGGCGCAGCGCTGTAATGAGTTGACTCCCTCCACTGATTGGGATTTATCCGAAATTGGCTATGCCATCAGTATTAATGGATTTGACTGGGTTGAACAAGGTATCGCCGTCACTAGGCCCAAGCACCCGCAGTTAGGTTGGCGCTCGGTTAGTACACCAGATATCTTGATTTATGAAAATAAATATTATCTTTATTATCAAGCCTTTAATGAAGCTAGCGGTAAGAAAGGTGATCATTGTCCGGTAACACTATCAGTTGCCGATACGCCAGATGGACCGTGGTTGCCACATGGCGAGGTTATTATTGAAAATGGTGAGCCGGGAAGTTGGGATCAATTCTCGATTCATGACCCTTATTTATTAATTTATAACGGAAAAATACATTTATACTATAAAGCCGCCTACGGAGATAGACCCGATTACTTAGTGGGTAATGGCTTGGCAACCGCGAATAATCCTTTTGGGCCTTTTGATAAACACCCTCTGAACCCTATTTTAAACTCAGGCCACGAAACTACTTATTTTCCGTTTAAATCAGGAATAGCTGCTTTTACTATCAGAAATGGCAATGAAAGTAACACCATTCAATATTCACCTGATGGGGTGAACTTTTCGATTGCCGCGGTGACATCCCTCATGCCAATTGCAGCAGGTCCTTATGTTGCCAATGCATTTGACTGTGAAAGCAAATCAAACGGGATTGAGTGGGGCTTGTGCCACTTTTCAGACAAACAAGCGCGCAATAAACACAGTTTTTTAGCCAGATTTGATTGTAGTTTAATGGTAAATGAGCTTGAAAAAGAATTAAAAGTTACGGATGTACCTCACCAGCCTAGTGTTTATTTTGCGCAGTCATTAAGCCCAGAATTAAAAAATAAACGCTCATATCAAAAACAAGAAAAAGAGATCAAGAGTTATGATTAAGCAAAACTTTAATGAAGCTGCACGTGAAAATAAGAAACAACAATTAAATACTCAGTTTGTTGTTGCCGGTGGTGGCTTAGCAGGTACATGTGCAGCAATCAGTGCGGCGCGAGCGGGTAGCAAGGTTGTGTTAATTCAAGATCGTCCCGTACTCGGTGGTAATGCGTCAAGTGAAGTAAGATTATGGGCGTTGGGGGCAACATCGCATATGGGCAACAATAATCGCTGGTCACGTGAGGGTGGGGTTATTGATGAGATCATGCTGGATAATCTTAAGTTAAACAGACATGGTAACCCATTAATTTTCGATACCATTTTGCTCGACAAAGTGATTGCCGAAAAAAATATTACCTTGTTGTTAAATACCTCTGTGTTTGATGTAAATAAACAGCACAGCACTAAGATTGCCAGTGTAGAGGCATTTTGCAGTCAAAATTCTACTCATTACATTATTAGTGCGCCGTTATTTTGTGATGCGACCGGCGATGGCCTTGTTGCGTTTAATGCTGGAGCGGGGTTCAGAATTGGTGCTGAATCAAAAGCAGAGTTTGGTGAGCTGTTAGCATCTGATGAAGAGAACATGGAGTTGCTTGGCCATACATTATTTTTCTACAGTAAAAAAATGGATCAGCCTATTAGTTACAAAGCTCCTGATTTTGCTTACTCGTATGAACAAATAGAAGCGATACCTCGCTGTAAAGATATTGCCGGAAGTGACTCTGGTTGTAAGTTTTGGTGGATAGAATTTGGCGGAATACGCGATACTATTTATGAAACTGAGGATATTAAATGGGAGCTTTGGAAACTCGTTTACGGAATTTGGGACTATATAAAAAATAGCGGCAGGTTTGATGATGTCGAAAATCTAACCTTAGAATGGGTAGGTACAATTCCTGGCAAACGCGAAAGCAGGCGCTTTGAAGGGGAATATATGATAAAACAGCAAGATATTATTGAGCAAACCCAGTTCAATGATGCTGTATCTTTTGGTGGATGGGCGATTGATATTCACCCCGCTGAAGGCATATACAGCGAACGACCTCCTTGCTCTCAATATCATTCAAAAGGGGTTTACCAAATACCGTACCGCTGCTTTGTTAGCCGTGATATAGAAAATTTATATTATGCAGGACGAATAATCAGCGCAACACATATGGCGTTTGGTTCAACACGAGTTATGATCACCTGCGCACACGGCGGACAAGCGGTGGGGGCAGCTGCTGCTATGTGTAATAAACTCAATATCACACCCAAAGAGCTATTACAGCCAGAACACATAGCACAGTTACAGCAAAACCTGAATCTAAATGGCCAAAGTATCCCTGGGATTCGTTTAGATAAGCACAATAATTTAGCAGCCCAAGCCTCTATTACTGCATCGAGTGAATTAGTGTTCAATGGTTTTCAACCTAGCGGCAGTAGAATGCAATTAGATTCATCGTGTGCACAGTTGGTTGCTTTTGCAAAAGGCCAAGGACCAACAATTAGCATAACGGTTTTTGCTCATAAAGAGACAGAGCTAACGTGCCAATTACGCACTAGTATCAAGCATGAAAACTATACGCCAGATGTTATAAATAAAACTATCAGTTTGTCTGTCACAGCGGGCGAAAGTACGCTCGAGTTTGATTTTAGTGATTGCAGCTTAGAGATGCAGTACGGGTTCATTTGTTTTTTACAAAACAGTGATATAGAGCTTGCTACCACAGAGCAGCTTATTACGGGCACTATGGTTGTGTTCAATAAAGTTCACAAAGCGGTATCAAATAAAGGCAAACAAACAGTACCTGAAAATAGTGGTCTTGAAGAGTTTGAATTTTGGACACCAGCGCGGCGGCCAAACGGTCAAAATTTGGCAATCGGTATATCTCCCGCCATTCATAATCACCAAGCGACGCAGGTAATTAACGGCTTTGTGAGGCCTTGGCTACAAACGAATGCATGGGTTGCTGATTTAGCAGATCCATCGCCAACCCTAAGGTTAGTATGGCCAGAAAAAGTAACGATGAGGCAAATAGTTCTTTATTTTGATAGTGACTTTGACCATGCGTTAGAAACCGTATTAATGGAGCATAACGAAGACCAGGTACCTTATTGTGTGCAAACCTATACAATTAAAACAGATTCTGGTGAGGTAATTGCACACGTTACGGGTAATTATCAAAGTATTAATAAAATCGATTTAGTAGAGCCTATAACAACGCAACACTTGATACTAGAATTCGCTCATCCATCTAAAAATGTGCCTGCAGCACTGTTTGAAATTCAAATTAAGTAAAGGGAATTGAATAAATGAGTTTATGGCTAACAGGATTACATATACGACTTGAAAAGTGCGCTCAGCTGTTTGTTTTTATATCCTTTATTTTTTGCCTTGGTGGTTGTCAAAGTATCAGCGATGAACAATCTCGACTTAATTATTTTTTAGTCGGCAGCTACACAAATGAGCCTGATCAGGGCGTTTATTTAGTTTCTTATAACGAAAGTGATGATCTATTAATTAACGAACGCGTCGTTGTATCGGCAACCGATCCAAGCTATCTAAATTGGCAACCGACAATAAATAAATTGTATAGCATTGGCAGAGGACTTGATAAAAAATCTGTTATTAACGTGTATGACTGAAAAAGTAACGCGTTTACAAAGCTTAAAACGTACCCGATTGAAGGAAAAGGGCTATGTCATATTAATATTTCGGATGATCGCCAGCAGTTAGCTGTTGTAAATTACACGACAGGTAATAGTGAACTGTTTAATATTAATAAGGCAGGATTATTAGTATCACGGGGTCAATTTATTAATACAGGAAGTAGTATTACGCCCAGACAACGAAGTGCTCATTTACATTTTTCGGGGTGGGATAAGCAAAGTGGCTATCTGTATTTGACGGATTTAGGTACAGACGAGATTATTGTTTTTGATAGCTTAAAAAGTGATTTTACGCCAGTACACCGCATTGAATTAACGCCGGGGGATGGGCCTCGCCATCTTGCTTTTCATCAGGCTAAAAAATTAGTGTTTAGCTTAAATGAATTGAGTAACAGTATTAGTATCTTCAAAATATTACAAAATGGTGCGTTATTACACGTTTCAAAAACAAATATAATGCCCGCAAAAGTTGACGAGCAACAAAACCTTGCATCGGCAATTCGTATTTCTGAGGATGGTCGCCATGTTTATGTGGCTGTGCGCGGTGAGAATGCAATTTATGGTTATCAATTAATGGCAGAAGCCCGACTACAATTAATTAATAAAGTCTCAAGTGGCGGTTTACATCCTCGTGATTTTAATTTTTCAAAATCACAAAAACAGTTATTAGTGGCTAATCAATATAGTAATAATGTTGTGATTATTAAGCGTGATTTAGCATCTGGGAAGTTATTTACGACTCAAAGTCAATTGCAAATTGACGCACCATCTTACGTCAGTTATTTCAATTAGGACTCTGATTTGAAAGAAAATATAATATCGTTAGATGGTAAAAGTGATGGTTCTATAATTGACGATATATTACAAGGCAATGTTGCTGCATATTCTCTGTTAGTTGAGCGTTATCAGTCTGCTGTGAGGGCCTTTTTAGTTATTCGACTAAATACCCCTCACGAAGCAGAAGATTTAGCACAAGAGACCTTTATTATTGCTTTTAAAAAAATCGCTGAGTTTAACAGTGAAAGTTCCTTTTTAGCTTGGTTGAGGGGGATTGCTGCTTATTTATTAAAAAACCATCAACGTAAACACCGAGCTGTGGCATTAGGCAGCGCTGATGAGTTAGAGCACTTAATAAATCAACACATTGATGAAAATATCCATGAAGGGGTCGAGCTTGATATGTTTGATAATTTAACTATTTGCCTTGAAAAATTAAGCGAGAAAATGCGCAATTTATTAACTGAACATTACACATTAGGCGTTTCATTGGCTGAGCTATGTCGAAAATATGAAGATAAACATTCTACTATGACTATGCGCTTATTTAGAATTCGTCAATCATTGAAAACATGTATTGATAAAAGAATACAGCAGCAGCAACGGTGAGCATGACTGAACAAATGACGAAGCACCAACAACAGCTATTAGCCGCGTATTTGGCTGGCGAAGATGTTGCCGACGAATTGCTTGAAGCCTGTCAGCATGATGTTAATTTACTTGCACAAGTGAGTAAATATGTGACGAGTGAACGTTTATTAAAAGCACATCATCAATCGGATACGCGACCAGACAATTTTACCCGCAGTGTAATGGCAAAACTAAGCGAGCAACAAAAAACGATTCGGCCGAAAAGTACAATGAGCTGGTTTTCAAGCCCGTATGCGCTTGCTGCAAGTATTATGCTTTTTGTCAGCGTTATATTTTTGGCAGAGCACTTGGACTACACAAATAAGTTTGCTGAAGTCACAAAAATGACTGCTTCGCATAACGCTAATTTTTCTGTTGGCAGTCAATTAGGTCAAGGAGATATTATTCTTGAGCATGGTTACAGTGAAATTTTACTCGAAAATGGCGTGGTACTCGTTTTAGAAGCGCCGGTTAAAGTGAATTTGCAATCCAGAGATAAAGTAACGCTTCATCATGGTAAGTTAGTGGCCCGAGTACCACAAAATGCAATTGGCTTTAGAGTTGATACCCCAAGTTCAGAGATAATAGATTTAGGCACAGAATTTGGCGTCGAAGTGTCTAATAGCGGTGAATCTCAAGTACATGTGCTCGATGGTGAAATAAAAGCGCGTGGCAATAAAACGCAGTCTTATCAACATGTGAAAAAAGATCAGGCATTAGCGTTTGATTTAAATCATCAAATTACCAGCTTTGTTAGCGTACCTTCTGATTTTATGCGTGTATTACCTGGAGACTCAATAGAAGAGCCTCACTTATTACATTGGTCATTTGATGATAAGCAGCAACATAATTATCTCTCCAGCGGCCGTGGTATTGATGGTCAGCAGTATGTAGCCAAAGATAAATCACCCATTGATGAACAGTTAACAGAGGTAGCGGGTGTATATGATAAGGCAATTAGCTTTAATGGTGAAAATAATTGGTTAGAAACACAGTACCCAGGTGTTGGCAGTGATAACCCCAGAACGGTCGCCTTTTGGCTCAAAGTGCCTAGTGATTTTTTACCGGAAAATGCATACGGCATTGTGAGCTGGGGATTACAGCAAGATTATTCAGCGTGGCAAATTTCCCCTAATCCAGAGTCAATTGACGGGCCTTTAGGTAGGATCAGAATAGGGACCTATAATGCTCAAATTGTGGGTAATACCGATCTGCGAGATGATGAGTGGCACCATATTGCAGTGGTTTTATACGGTGGACTAAAGAGTAACTTAGCGACACATGTTTTGCTATATGTTGATGGTAAGCTTGAAAAAACGCAGAAAAAGTCAATCGCTAAAGTCGCAACAAATTTACAGCACCCAGCCTCTCGGCCACTGACGATAGGAAAAAATATTGGTTACATAGAAGGCGCAACACATGAGAAGCAAATGTTCTTTAAAGGCGGACTCGATGAGCTTTATGTAGTAGAAGCGGCGTTGAATCAACAGCAAATAATTCAACTAATGACTCATAACCAGTTAAATGAATAAAAATATGTGTCAGAGTGCGTTTTCATAACATTACCTATTACTCGTTAAAGTATAAGGTAATAAAATGAATAAAATAATTAGATGCTTATCTATCTTTGTATACTCAACGTTAGTTTTAAGCGGTGAAGGTGTTGCAAGGGAATTTGACTTGCAACACGATAACAAGACTATTTTAATTGACGATTTTGAGCACGCTAGTAACAGTTATAAACTAACAAATAAAAATATAAAAACGACACAAGTAATTAAAAATAAAAATAAAGCATTAGAGCTTTCGTTTTCCACTAAGCATAAATTCTCTGGGATCACACTCAAACCGAATAAGTTATGGGATCTGAGTGTTTTGGGCAATAGCGCTTTATTTTTCGATGTTTCAAACGTAAGCGACTTTCCAGTGATGCTCAGTGTGAATATCACAGGTAAAGATAAACAAGTCCAAAGACGTACAATTGGGCTAACAACTAACGAGCACGCTACATTATATTTTGAGCTCAACTCCCAGACTTTAAATGTTGATACAGGACTCAGGGACACTCCTGCTAGCTTTAAAACAACCGCACGAAAAATGATCTTGAGAGGCGCTAAACTCAATGTAGATTTTAGCCAAGTTGAAAGTATCGCTATCTATACAGAAACTCAAATAAATCCAACGGCTGTAACCGTTGATAATTTACGATTCGAAACGATACCCGATGCAAAACCAGATTTTTTAACAAACATCGTCGATAAATTTGGTCAATCTACACAGGTCAACTACCCGTTAAAGGTCAGCTCTGAACAACAATTAAGAGCAATCGCAAATAAAGAGTTAAATGATTTGTCGAAAGTAACCCCGCGGGCGGATAGAAGTAAGTTTGGCGGTTGGAAGCAAGGGCCTAAGTTAAAGGCAACAGGTTTTTTTCGTACGGAAAAAGTAAATGGCAAATGGGCGTTAGTTGACCCCGAAGGTTATTTGTTTTTTTCCTCAGGTATTGCCAACGCGCGAATGGCTAACACAACAACATTTACAGGTGTAGATTATCGCGATGATGCGGTCAGAGCGCGTGACCCTGATGATGTAACGCCAGAAGATTCAAAGGGTTTAAATAGTAATTTAGCTAAATATCAAAAATCAGCCTACATCGCTTATCCAGATCGAAGAGCCATGTTTAATTGGCTACCACAGTATAATGATAAGTTGGCAAATCACTATAGTTACAAGCGCTCATCTCATCTTGGACCAATCCAACATGGGGAAGTTTTTAGCTTTTACCAAGCAAATTTAGAACGTCGTTATGCTCAGCAATACCCAGATTCTTATATTGATAAATGGCGCGAAGTAACCTTAAAAAGAATGCAAGATTGGGGCTTTACTTCATTTGGGAATTGGACCGATGTTAGTTTTTATAACAATCAACAAGTTCCCTACTTTGCGAATGGGTGGATCATCGGCGACTTTAAAAGGTTGAGTTCTGGTTTTGATTATTGGGGAGCCATGCCTGACCCTTTCGATCCTGAATTTGTTAAAAGAGCGAACATAACCACTCAAGTTATTGCCCAAGAAGTACAAAATAACCCTTGGTGTATTGGGGTGTTTATTGATAACGAAATGAGCTGGGGAGGAGAGGGCTCAACAACCTTACGTTATGGCATTGTACTTGATGCACTATCTAAAACGACTGCGAATAGCCCGACCAAATCAGTGTTCAGTGATATGTTAAAACAAAAGTATAAAACCATTAGCCAGCTAAATAAGGCATGGCATAGAAATATTAAGTCATGGGAAGTATTTAATAATACTGGCGTTAACTATAAAAAAGACAGTAATTTTAATAACGCTATGATTGCCGATTTGTCGTGGTTGTTAACTCGTTTCTCCGATGAATATTTTAAGGTTGTAAATCATTCTTTAAAATCAGTATTGCCTGACCATTTATATATGGGCGCGAGGTTTACTTCTTGGGGGACATCGCCAGAAGCTCGCTGGTCTGCTAAGAAGTATGCCGATGTGATCAGTTATAATTATTATCGTGAAGGACTAGACCCGATGACATGGGATATGTTGAAAGAACTAGATATGCCTACGATTATTGGGGAATTTCACATTGGTTCAGGTGATACTGGTCAACCGAATCCAGGCATTATCCATGCTGCTAATCAACGCGATCGTGCTGATATGTACAAAACCTATATGAAAACGGTTATTGATAATCCGTATTTAATTGGTGCTCACTGGTTCCAATATATCGATTCGCCAATTACCGGTCGGGCGTATGATGGCGAAAATTATAATGTTGGATTTGTAACAACAACAGACATTCCCTACCCAGAGTTAGTTGAAGCGGCTAAACAAGTTCATAAATCTTTGTATCAGCAGCGTTATGGTGATGTGGAAATTAAATAAACTCATTTAACTGCCCTCATCGATGACTTTAATTGGCATTGTTGTTGGTATTCTTTTGATGATAACTCGGTGTGTTTTTTAAATACCGTTGAAAAGTACGCTGAGTTATTAAATCCTACCGCATAGGCTTCAAGGTAATCACGATGAATATCATCGCTACTCAGCGAGAGTTTGATAACTTTTGTTTTCGTGATGGCGCGCGTGGTTATTTTTCATATGGTAAAGCAGAACAACAGGCTTACCCTTCTCAAAAGATGGAGCGAGACTTTAAACACTATGCTGAACACGAAGGGTACTTAGTGGATACACTTGCGACTCAAGCCAGTCATTTTACTGATTAATCAGTCGCCAAATAAACAACCTTTCTTTGCTGTATTATCGCTTTCAGCGGTTCATAGGCCGAGTAAGCAACGGATGCTGCTTAAGCTCAGTTTGCACATTTTATAGGCGAGGGGGAAATATTAGCTGCGACGAATTTTGCTATGGATCGCCCGATTGTTGTCGTATTAGATAAGCTTAACGTACTTAAAGTTAGTGATAAAACTCTAGGACATATCTTGGTTGATACATTACCTGCTAAACAAGCGAAATTAGCAAAGCTTTGGAATGAGTGGAATAAACACAATACGAATAATGTATTGCAGCAACCATGGGAATACAAAGTACAGATAGATAAGTTTTTTTGAGCAGTTAAATAAGCAGAATATTGAATTGGTAAAACAAGCCCCCTGTCGTTATTCGCTTAATTAAGGGGGCCATGAGAGTCGCGTCTATAGATCAGTTATTTAAGTTACCAATACTTATTAATTGATCTGCAGGTTGTTTATTTAAAAGCTCAGAGCTGCCATCTCGCCATGTAACGATAACTGATGAGATTGAATCTGCTTGTGCTAATCCAAAATGTACAATATTAAGTAAGCTTTGCGAGTGAGTAGCACTTTGCGAGCCAATAACTTGATATTGGTTCGCAGTTGCTGTTTTAATTTGTACTTTTGCACCATACGGATCAACCCCACTTTTTGAGTATCCAACTCTAATAAGGGTGAAGTGGGCGTGACTTAACTCAGTGGTATTTTTATATAAATGCCATTGGCCGTTATCTTCATCTCCGCTTAGTAGGTCGAGTTTTCCGTCTAGGTTGAAGTCAAATGCGGCTCCCATATCGCCGTGTGAGTCTAAGCCACGTTCGGTATCGGCGTTATGAGTGATTGTTGCTTTAAAGTTGTAATCACCTTGGTTAATGAGTAAAACATCAGCAACTCGCTCTTTTAGTTCGCCAAAGCGATAGACCATAAAGTCTATTTTTGTGTCGTTATTAAAATCGCCGGGTACAACTCCCCAGTTATTACTGTTTGTTAATGCTGATAATTTAGATGAAATATCAACCAGCTTACCATTATCGTTACGTAGTAATACATCAGGAAGGGCGAGATTTTGTGGTTGCCAATCGCTTTGATAGCCTTTTACATTTTTGAATGATGCGCGTACATCCCATGCAAGGTTATCGGTAAGTACCCATTCTACTCGCCATTTATTATTCCCTAAATACCCAATGTACCAGCCAGTTTTATCAAGCTTAGTTGGAAACCCGCGTGCTCTTTTCTGGCTAATGGTGGTGTTTTTATTGGGTGTATTTATTAATTCTTTTTTCTCGCCTATGTATACATCCATTTGGCTTAATAGCTTGGCACGCGGGAAGTGATAAAAGTCACTTAGTATAAGACTTCCTGAGTTTGTGTTGTCGGTAATGAGTGTTATGCCATCGTGGCTTTTATTACCTTCATCACGCAGGTCTAGCCGTTTGCTGCCTTTATTAAACGATAGACTGTTATTAGCGATAGCGTAGCTTAGCTTTCCGCGAGCAAGGTAGTAGTCCATATCGCCGTCGTTATCTATATCAGCTTGTGCAACTGCGAGCGTGCCTTTGTAGGCTTCACTATTTGCACCTAATAGATCTTTAGTAACATTGGCAAAGGTAAAGTCGTTATTACCTTGATAAATAGTTAAATCGTTGTATCCATCAAAAGCAAAAATATCGAGTATGTCATCGTTATTGTAATCGGTTAATAATACACGCTCGGCTTTTATATTTTCAAAAGTAGCTGATGGGTGATAAGTAAACTTTCCATTACCGAGATTTTCAAAAATGATATTGCGTGGTGAGTTTTCGTGAATTAATTTTTCGGCGTTTACTTGTATAAAATCAAGATCACCATCGGCATCTACATCAACCCAGCGCACAGAGCGCCCGCGAGCCCCCATTTTAGATAAGCCAGCTTCAACAGTTTTATCTTCAAATTTACCATTATTGTTCTTAAGTAGTCGCTGGGGTTGAGGTGTGGTGCCATTTCCACCGCCTAGTGCAATAAGTACATCGAGATCGCCATCGTTGTCGTAATCACCGGCCGACATACCGTGTAGATCTGCTCGTGGAAAAATATCGTTTTGTAGTGTGTATGTGCCATCTCCATTTGCCATAAATAAACGAATAGGGGTGGTGTCGTGATTTGTTAGCAGCAGATCATAATGACCATCACTGTTTATATCGGCAATGGTAGGGCCGCCATACTTCCAGTTTTTTTGTGTTATTAAGCCTGCTTGTTCAGACACATCAGAAAATACAACGTTATTACTTGTTTGGCTACTGGGCGTTTGTGTGGTTTGGCTGCATCCCGCTAAGCTTATAGCGCTAATTATCAGTAAGCTAAGAATTGATTTTTTGTTTTTAATCACTATAGTCCTCCTTTATATTGTGTTAATTGTTGACAATATAGGTTGAAAGTAAAACATACAAGTAAATTTTATTACTCAAGCCTTAATGTTTTTAACAGGCCCGCTTTACTGCTCTGAAGTTATATTAAATATTAAGAGTGGCTTTACAAACAACATACCTAGGTGTAAATTGTTAACAATAAACCATATTAAGGTGTGATAGTTCACTTTGATATTCCTCGTATCGGCATTGTTTTAATGATGCATTACTTGGTTACTATTTAATTAAACATTCTTGAAGGTATAAAAATATGCAAGCTGCACAATATATAGGTAACAAGTCATTTAACATTGTTGAAGGCACATCTATTAAACCTAAAGCGGGTGAGATTAGATTGAGTGTTGGATACGTTGGGATTTGCGGTACTGATATGCACATATACCATGGTGCGATGGATCAACGAGTGTCTATTCCGCAAACAATTGGCCATGAAATATCAGGTGTTGTTGCAGAAATAGGTGAAGGCGTTGAAGGCTTTGCTGTAGGGGAAAACGTGGTAGTACGCCCATTAGATTGGTGTGGCGATTGTCCTACGTGTAATGCAGGGCATACGCATATTTGTCAAAACTTAAAGTTTATGGGAATAGATACACCAGGTGCTTTTCAGTCAAGCTGGACAGTTAAAGCGCGTACTTTGCATAAATTACCAGCAGGCGTTGATTTAAAACAAGGCGCATTAATAGAGCCTTTATCGGTTGCGTGCCATGATGTACGACGCTCGCGCTTACAAGCGGGTGAGAAAGTGGTTGTACTTGGTGGCGGGCCAATTGGGCAATTAGTTGCTGCGGTTGCTAAAAGTGTTGGTGCAGAAGTACTCGTGTCTGAGCCTAACAAAAGCCGCCGTGCTTTTGCCGATGAGCTAGGTGTTAAATCGGTTAATCCCATTGAAGAAGATTTAGCTGCCTATGTAGATAGTTGGACACAAACAAAAGGTGCAGATGTTGTATTTGAAGTATCAGGCGTAAAACCCGCAATAGAGGCTATGACCGAAATAGCAGGGCGTCGGGGTCGTATAGTAATGGTGGCTATTCACAGTGTTAAACCTGAAATCGATTTATTTCAATTCTTTTGGAAAGAGTTGGAGTTATTAGGTGCACGTGTATACGAAGCGGCCGATTTTGATTGGGCTATCGAATTAATTTCATCGGGCCAAATAGATCTTAAACCTTTCATTAGTTCGGTTAGTTCGTTAACTGATATTGGTAGTGCATTTGCGAGTATGGATGGAAATCCAGAAGGCATGAAAGCGCTTGTTGAATGTAATCCACAATAATAAAAATTATAAAGGTATGAAAATGAATCAGATGCTAGAAAAATTTAGCTTAGAAGGCAAAGTAGCCCTAGTTACAGGTTGTAAGCGCGGTATTGGTAAAGGTATTGCACTAGGTTTAGCGCAGGCTGGCGCTGATATTATTGGTGTATCTGCAAGCTTAGAGCTTGAAGGCTCAGAAGTAGAAAAAGAAGTTAAAGCCCTTGGCCGAAACTTTAAAGCCTACCAATGTGATTTTGGTGATCGTGATGCGCTTTATTCTTTTATTAATGATGTAAAAAGTGATTTTTCAAAAATTGATATTTTAGTTAATAATGCAGGTACAATCCTACGTGCTCCTGCGGCTGAGCATGGTGATGATTTATGGGATAAAGTGATTGAAGTTAACTTAAATGCTCAATTTATTTTAAGCCGCGAAATAGGCAAACAAATGATAGAACATGGCGAGGGTAAAGTTATTTTTACAGCTTCTTTGCTTACCTTTCAAGGTGGTATTACAGTACCAGGTTACGCAGCTAGTAAAGGTGCTATTGGGCAATTGGTTATGGCGCTTTCAAATGAATGGGCTGGCAAAGGCATTAATGTAAATGCCATTGCGCCAGGTTACATTGATACCGATAATACTGAAGCATTACGCAATGACAAAGAGCGTAATGCAGCCATCTTAGCGCGCATTCCACAAGGTCGATGGGGAAATCCTGAAGACTTTAAAGGGCCCGCAGTGTTCTTGGCTTCTGAGGCTGCTAGTTATGTAAACGGCGCTATTTTATTGGTTGATGGCGGATGGATGGGGAGATAGTACAATGAACTTTCATAATAATGTGAATTTTATAAATGGTGAATATGTCGCTTCTAAAGTAAGTGGCACCATTGAAATATTAAGCCCATCTACGGGTAAAAAAATTGGTGAAATACCAAAAGGCTGTATAGAAGATGCGCAGTATGCACTTGAGTCAGCGAATGTAGGCCAGAAAAAGTGGGCTAAATTGACAGCTCGCACACGTCAAAATATATTGCGCGTGTTTGCTAATAAAATTCGTGAAAATAAAGATATTCTTGCACCAATGCTTGTTGCAGAGCAAGGTAAATTGCTATCAGTTGCACAAATGGAAGTCGACGTAACAGCGACTTTTATTGACTATGCATGCGACCATGCACTTACTATTGAAGGCGATATTTTACCTTCAGATAACGAAGATGAAAAAATATACATTCATAAAGTGCCACGTGGCGTAGTTGTTGGTATTACTGCGTGGAATTTTCCGCTGGCATTGGCTGGTCGTAAAATTGGACCTGCGTTGATTACAGGTAACTCTATTGTATTAAAACCTACTCAAGAAACACCTTTAGCAACCACCGAGCTGGGTCGTTTAGCAAACGAAGCGGGGATTCCTGCTGGCGTGCTAAACGTTATTAATGGATCAGGTTCTGTTGTTGGCCAAGCATTGTGTGAAAGCCCAATTACTAAAATGATCACCATGACAGGCTCTACTGCTGCAGGTAAGCAAATTTATAAAACTAGCGCAGAATATATGACGCCTGTAATGCTTGAACTTGGCGGTAAAGCCCCGATGGTTGTTATGGCAGATGCCGACCTTGATGAGGCTGTTGAAGGTGCGCTTTGGGGTCGCTTTGCTAACTGCGGGCAAGTATGCACCTGTGTTGAGCGTTTATATGTTCAAGAGTCTGTGTACGATGCGTTTATGGCTAAATTTATACCAGCTGTAAAAGCACTTCGTGTTGGGGATCCTATGAACCCAGATACACAAATGGGTCCTAAATGTAATCAACGTGAAATAGACAACATTGATCACATAGTTCAACAAAGTATTCAACAAGGCGCTTCTGTCGCCACTGGTGGTAAAGTTGCTTCTGTTGAGGGTTTCGAAGGTGGTTGTTGGTACGAACCAACGTTACTTGTAGACGTTAAGCAAGATAACATTGCAGTGCACGAAGAAACTTTTGGGCCAGTACTCCCAATTGTCAAAGTTAAAGATATGGATCAAGCGATTAAATACTGTAACGACAGTATTTATGGCTTAAGCGCTTATATATTTACGCAAAACTTTTCAGATATTAATAAAGCAATTAACGAGTTAGAAGTGGGTGAAGTTTATATTAACCGTGGTATGGGTGAGCAGCATCAAGGTTTTCATAATGGCTGGAAACAGAGCGGCTTTGGCGGCGAAGATGGTAAATTTGGTTTAGAGCAATATCTAGAGAAGAAAACCGTTTATTTGAAAGAAAAATAAAACTTAGCCGTAATGCACCTTAAGAAAAAAGCCAATAACGTTTTCATTATTGGCTTTTTATTTGTCAGAAAATTACTTTAAATTAATACTTACGTTGCCATTGGGTTTACAGCAGCACAGGAGTATTTCGCCTTCGCGTACAAGCGCAAGTGGCTCTTCGTTATACTCAACACTGCCTGACACTAAAGTTGCTCTACAAGCGCCGCAGTAACCTTCGCGGCATTGGAATGCGACGTCTATTTTCATGGATTCTAAGCACTGTAAAAGAGAAGGGCAGCCAGCGGTAAATTCTATACACTGGCTGTTTTCTGCAAGCGTTATGCTTGCAGTAGACTTGTCACTCATTATAAATCAAAATCACCAAATTCTGATGCATCAACTTGAGAGTCTATTTGACCAACAAGGTATGAGCTAATTTCTGCTTCTTGTGGTGCTACTTGCACATTATCAGACACTAACCACGAGTTTATCCATGGGATAGGGTTACTGTTATTTTCAAACTGTGCTGGCAAGCCAATGGCAGTCATACGTGCATTAGTAATGTATTCAACGTACTGACATAAAATATGTTTATTTAAGCCAATCATTGAACCATCTTTAAATAAATACTCAGCCCACTCTTTTTCTTGCTCTGCAGCATCAACAAACATTTTAATCGCTTCGTCGCGGCACTGGGCTGCAACAATCGCCATTTCTGGGTCATCTTTACCGTCTTGCATAATGTTTAAAATATGCTGAGTACCCGAAAGGTGAAGTGCCTCATCGCGCGCAATAAGCTTGATGATTTTAGCGTTACCTTCCATCAATTCACGCTCAGCAAACGCAAACGAACATGCAAAGCTTACGTAAAAGCGAATCGCTTCAAGAATATTTACCGACATCATAGCTAGGTATAGTTTCTTTTTAAGCTCAAACAAATTCACGATAACAGTTTTACCATTAATCTCGTGCTTGCCTTCACCGTATAAATTGTAAAGCGATACAGAGTTGATTAAGTCGTCGTAGTATTTTGTTACGGCATCAGCACGTTCGCTAATTTTATCGTTGCTAACAATGTCATCAAAAATAAGTTCAGGTGCTTGTGTTACGTTACGGATAATATGTGTGTATGAGCGGCTGTGAATCGTTTCACTAAATGCCCACGTTTCTATCCATGTTTCAAGCTCTGGTAGCGATACAATAGGGAGTAGGGCAACGTTTGGCGAACGACCTTGCACACTATCAAGCAAAGTTTGGTATTTTAGGTTACTTAAAAATATATGCTTTTCGTGATCGGGTAACGCTTGAAAGTCTAAACGGTCTTTACTTACATCTACTTCCTCAGGACGCCAAAAGAAAGACAGTTGCTTCTCGATTAGTTTTTCAAAAATTGGGTATTTTTGTTGGTCGTAACGAGATACGTTTACAGTTTGGCCAAAAAACATTGGCTCTTGCATTTGGTTATTATGGTTTCGGCTAAAAGTAGTATAAGACATGTTTATCACTCAAAAAACTATCAGAAAAAGCGGGCTTAATGCCCGCTTAAAATAAAAATCAGCAGTTATATTTTACACGCGCCGCCTTCACAATCATCATCTTCCACTTCTGGAGTATCTTCTTGCATATCTGAGGCACCATCACGAGTATTGTGGTAGTACAAGGTTTTAACACCTAGTTTGTACGCGCTTAGTAAGTCTTTTAATAAGACTTGCATAGGTACTTTACCGCCTTCGAACTTGTTTGGATCATAATTTGTATTTGCAGAAATTGTTTGGTCTACAAATTTTTGCATTATACCAACAAGCTGCAAGTAACCATCGTTTGATGGAATGTCCCACAGTAGCTCGTATTGATCTTTTAAACGCTCATACTCAGGAACAACTTGCTTTAAAATACCGTCTTTACTTGCTTTAACGCTAATATGTCCACGTGGTGGTTCAATACCATTTGTTGCATTAGAGATTTGCGACGATGTTTCTGATGGCATTAACGCACTTAGTGTTGAGTTACGCATACCGTGCTCTTTAATATTTGCACGCAGTGTATCCCAATCAAGATGAAGTGGCTCATCACAAATTTTATCTAAATCACGTTTGTACGTATCTGTTGGCATAATGCCTTGTGAATACGTTGTTTCGTTAAACTTAGGACAGGCACCACGCTCTTTAGCAAGCTCGTTTGATGCTTTCATCAAGTAGTATTGAATCGCTTCAAATGTTTTATGAGTCAGTGCATTTGCGCTGCCATCTGAATAACGCTTACCGTTTTTAGCTAGGTAGTATGCGTAGTTAATCACGCCTATACCTAACGTTCGACGACCCATAGTTGCATTTTTAGCAGCCGGTACTGGGTAGTCTTGGAAATCAAGTAAGTTATCAAGTGCGCGTACTGCAAGTTCAGCTAGCTCTTCAAGCTCATCAAGTGATTCTATTGCACCTAAGTTAAACGCAGACAGTGTACAAAGGGCAATTTCGCCTTCTTCGTCATTTACGTTATTAAGTGGCTTAGTTGGCAATGCAATTTCTAAACATAAGTTAGATTGGCGAATAGGCGCAACTTTAGCAATGAACGGGCTATGTGTATTACAGTGGTCCACATTTTGTAAATAAATACGACCTGTACTTGCACGCTCTTGCGCAAACATAGAGAAAAGCTCAATCGCTTTAATGCGTTTTTTACGAATCGATTCGTCTTGTTCGTATTTTACGTAAAGCGCGTCAAACTCAGCTTGGTCTTCAAAAAATGCATCGTAAAGACCAGGCACATCTGATGGGCTAAATAACGTAATGTAGTCGTCTTTAATTAAACGAGAGTACATTAGTTTATTAAACTGTACGCCGTAATCTAGGTGGCGAACGCGGTTATCGTCTACACCACGGTTATTTTTAAGTACAAGTAGGTTCTCTACTTCTAAATGCCAAAGCGGGTAGAACAATGTTGCAGCGCCGCCACGTACACCACCTTGCGAACAACTTTTAACAGCTGTTTGAAAGTGCTTATAAAAAGGAATACAACCTGTGTGGTACGCTTCGCCGTTACGAATATGGCTACCTAGCGCACGAATTCGACCAGCATTAATACCAATACCTGCGCGTTGTGAAACGTATTTAACAATAGCAGATGATGTAGCGTTAATTGAATCAAGGCTATCGCCACATTCAATTAATACACACGAGCTAAACTGGCGAGTAGGTGTACGTACACCCGACATAATTGGCGTTGGTAGAGATATTTTAAATAACGATACTGCGTCGTAAAAGCGCTTAATGTAAGAAACGCGTGTTTCACGTGGGTAGTCAGAGAATAAGCTCGCTGCTACTAAAATATATAAAAACTGTGCACTTTCGTAGATTTCACCCGATACACGGTTTTGAACGAGATACTTACCTTCAAGCTGTTTTACAGCCGCGTAGCTAAAGTTAAGATCGCGAGAATGATCAAGGTATGCATCAAGCTCGTCTAATTCTTGCTCTGTGTAATCTACTAATAAGTGAGCATCGTAGCGTTTATCGCCAACCATTTTTGTTACGTGGTCAAATAAACGTGGTGGCTCAAATTGACCGTACGCTTTTTTACGTAAATGGAATACAGCTAAACGTGCAGCTAAGTATTGATAATCAGGCGATTCTTTTGAAATCTGATCCGCTGCTGCTTTAATGATGGTTTCGTGAATGTCTTTAGTACGAATACCGTCGTAAAACTGAATGTGCGATTTTAATTCAACTTGCGAAACCGAAACGTTGCTTAAACCTTCGGCGGCCCATTCAATAACGCGATGGATCTTATCCAGATCAAGAGGCTCTTTGCGCCCGTCACGTTTGCTTACAGATAACTGTTGGTTCATTTGCCTGTATTCCTTGGGAATTATGTATTTTGACCAATGCTTTATGCCTCGCCGAAGCAAGGTACATACTCATTTATTATAGGTTTCACCGTATTGGCGAATTTAATTGAATAACATTTGGCCACAATATCTGGTGTTGTTCAATTTAGAGATCACAAGATAGTGTGGTCTGAGTTGTTTTGCAAGGGACATAATTGCCCCTGTTTGTGGATAACTTTGGGATAACGCATTTGTGTTAGTAGACACTCACCTTCGAACAATCATTTAAGTTGAAATATGCAAAAATCAACTAATGATCTGCTAAATTTACTCATTTTAAAAATAAATTTTGACTGCTTTTTTTATCAGCAAGCTTTGTGTGAAAACTAACACAATCACAATATATAGTGTTTAATAATTAACATAGCACTATATATGGTTAAAACCATCAATTGGGCTTTGCCAGTTAAAATCAGCATTCCAGCTGTTGGCTTCATCAATACTTGGGATGTAACCCCAAAGTGCCGTTGCGGTATGCATACCTGCCGCTTTGCCTGCTTGTATGTCACGCTGTGCATCACCAATGTATAAACAACGGCTTGGTTCTACCTGCATAAGCTTTGCACAATGTAGCAGTGGTAAAGGTGATGGCTTAGCTTCAGCTAATGTGTCGCCACTTATTACTACACTGGCATTTTTTAATGCGGGAATAGCTGCCACTAAAGGATCGGTTAAAAACCCTGGTTTATTAGTCATGATCCCCCATTTGATCTTTTTCTGATCAAGGGCGATAAGTAACGATTCAACTCCGCTGAAGCAACGAGTGTGATTTGCTATGTTTGTGGCGTACTCGTCAACTAATTGCTTTATAAGCTCGCTTTGGGGTTGTTTAGCCCATAATTCTTTAAAACCAGCCTCTAATAATGCGCCTGCGCCGTTAGATGCGGCAGGACGGTATATATCACTACTAACAGGTTCTATTTTATTGCTAATAAGAACTGCGTTTAAAGCGGCACCTAAATCATCAGCGGTGTCGAGTAGGGTGCCGTCTAAATCAAATAAAAATGCATCGTATTCAATAAGGGGTAGGGGGGCTTGAGAGTTAGCCATTAAGCTAACTTCTCAAAATAAAGTATGTAATTTACGCTAACGTCACTATTGAGCGTATATTGCTTTGATAGTGGGTTATAAGAAAGCCCTGTACTTGCACGAACTTTTAAACCGGCTTGCTCTGCCCATGCAATAAGCTGTGCAGGCTTTATAAACTTTTTATGGTCGTGTGTACCTTCAGGCACCATTTTTAAGAGTTTTTCAGCGCCAACAATCGCGTATAAGTATGCTTTAGGTGTTTTGTTAAGGGTTGAAAAAAACACGTCCGCGCCTGGTTTGGCAAGTGCAGCTACAGCATGAATGATAGATGCTGGGTCGGGAACGTGCTCAAGCATTTCCATACACGTTATTACATCAAAGCGCTCAGGGTACTGTGTTGCAAACTCTTCTGCAGGTACTTTTATATAATCTACATTTACGCCAGTTTCTAAACTGTGCAACTTAGCAACAGTTAAAGGTTCTTGGCCCATATCGATGCCAGTTACTTTTCCTCCCATACGCGCCATGCTTTGGCTTAAAATACCGCCGCCACAGCCAACATCGAGTGCTTCTTTATCGAATAAGCCTTGCGTTTTGTTTGCTATAAAGTCTAAACGTAACGGGTTAATTTCGTGAAGAGGTTTGAATTCTCCGTCTAGGTCCCACCAACGCTCAGCGATGGCTTCAAATTTTGCTATTTCTGCGTGATCTACATTTTGATGTTCGGTCATAAAATACTTCCTCGTCAATCTGAGGCCATTATATAGGGCTAAATTGATAAATCGCAAAGTTTTGCGCCTGTAAATTAAAATTAATTGTGATAGCATGGCTGTTAGAAATAATAACAATGCTCTTAATACCCAATACCGGGTTGTTGAGAGCTGATACTGAAGGAATGTGATATCAAATGACTGATCTCGCCAATGAAATTCTGCCAGTCAATATTGAAGACGAGTTAAAAAACTCCTACTTAGATTACGCAATGAGCGTAATAGTAGGACGTGCATTACCAGACGTACGTGACGGCTTAAAACCTGTTCATCGCCGCGTTTTGTTTGCAATGAACGAGCTTAGTAATGACTGGAACAAGCCTTACAAAAAATCGGCCCGTGTGGTCGGTGACGTAATCGGTAAATACCATCCACACGGCGACAGTGCAGTTTATGACACGATAGTTCGTATGGCTCAGCCATTCTCACTACGTTATATGCTTGTAGATGGCCAAGGTAACTTCGGTTCGGTTGATGGTGATTCAGCAGCGGCAATGCGTTATACAGAAGTACGTATGGCAAAAATGTCGCATGAGTTATTAGCCGATCTTGAAAAAGAAACGGTTGATTTCGTTCCTAACTACGACGGCACTGAGTTCATCCCTGACGTGTTACCTACGAAAGTCCCTAATTTATTAGTGAATGGTTCGTCGGGTATTGCAGTAGGTATGGCTACAAATATACCACCACATAACCTAACTGAAGTTGTGAACGGTTGTTTGGCACTTATTCAAAATCCTGATTTAACTATTTTAGAGTTAATGGATTATATTCCTGGTCCTGATTTCCCAACGGCTGCAATTATCAACGGTAAAAAAGGCATTGAACAAGCCTATTTAACTGGCCGTGGTAAAGTGTACATGCGTGCACGCGCCGACGTCGAAACCGATGAAAAAACAGGCCGTGAAACAATCATCGTTCACGAAATTCCTTATCAAGTTAATAAAGCCCGTTTAATTGAAAAAATTGCTGAGCTTGTTAAAGATAAGAAAATTGAAGGTATTAGTGCACTACGTGATGAATCAGATAAAGACGGTATGCGTATCGTTATTGAAATTAAACGTGGTGACGTAGGCGAAGTTATTTTAAATAACTTGTATTCACAAACTCAGTTACAAACTGTGTTTGGTATGAATATGGTTGCATTAATTAACAACCAACCTAAGTGTTTTAATCTAAAAGAAATGCTTGAAGAGTTTATTATTCACCGCCGTGAAGTAGTAACTCGTCGTACCGTGTTTGATTTACGCAAAGCGCGTGACCGTGCTCATACGCTTGAAGGTTTAGCAATTGCGCTTGCTAACATTGACCCAATTATCGAGCTTATTCGTAAATCACCTACACCTGCTGAAGCTAAAATTGCTTTAACTGCACGTCCGTGGGAATTAGGTCATGTACAAGGTATGCTTGAAAAAGCAGGCGAAGATAATGTAGCCCGTCCAGATTGGCTTGCTGATGATTTAGGTATTCGCGACGGTCAATACTATATTTCTGAGCAACAAGCTCAAGCAATTCTAGATTTGCGTTTACACAAGCTTACTGGTCTTGAACACGAAAAAATCTTAACTGAATATCAAGCGTTATTAGAGTTAATTGCTGAGCTACTTTATATTTTGGCAACACCTGAGCGTTTAATGGAAGTTATTCGTGACGAACTAGTTGAAATTAAAGCGCAGTATGGCGACGAACGTCGTACAGAAATTAATGCAGCGGCTCACGATATCAGCCTTGAAGACTTAATTACCGAAGAAAACGTTGTTGTAACGCTTTCTCACGAAGGGTATGTGAAGTATCAGGCATTGTCTGATTACGAAGCACAGCGTCGTGGTGGTAAAGGTAAGTCAGCAACGAAGATGAAAGATGAAGATTTCATTGAACGTCTGTTAGTTGCAAATACACACGATACTATTTTATGTTTCTCTACGGCCGGTCGTTTATATTGGCTTAAAGTGTATCAGTTACCACTAGCAAGTCGTGCAGCGCGCGGTAAGCCAATTGTTAACTTGTTACCACTTGAAGCTGATGAACGTATAACTGCTATATTGCCAGTACGCGAGTACGCAGAAGATAAATATATCTTTATGGCAACTGCATTCGGTACAGTTAAGAAAACACCATTAACGGCTTACAGTCGTCAACGTGCAAGCGGTATTATTGCTGTTAACTTAAATGATGGCGATAGCTTAATTGGTGTTGATATTACCGATGGTAGCAACGAAATTATGTTGTTCACTGATGCAGGTAAAGTTGTACGCTTCAAAGAAGCTGAAGAAACAACAGTTGTTGATGAAAACGGCAACCCAGTATTAGACGAAGAAGGTAACCCTGAGATTCGCTTCAAAGGTGTTCGCCCAATGGGTCGTACTGCTACAGGTGTTCGTGGTATTAAAATGCCAGACGAGCAACGCGTAGTATCGTTAATTGTACCAAAAACTGACGGTGCCATTCTAACGGTAACTGAAAATGGTTACGGTAAGCGTACACAACTTGAAGATTACCCATCTAAGAGCCGTGCAACACAAGGTGTTGTATCAATTAAGGTGAGTGAACGTAACGGTGCTGTTGTTGGTGCTGTGCAAGTTGATGACAACGATGAAATAATGATTATTTCGAATCGTGGTACCTTAGTACGAACTCGCGTTAATGAAGTTTCAACGGTTGGACGTAACACACAAGGTGTTATTTTGATCAGAACTATTGACGGAGAGCAAGTAGTTGGTTTACAACGTATAGAAGAGATTGAAGTTACAGAAAGTGACTTAATTGATATTGAAGACGTTGAAACAGTAGATACGGTTATTGATGAAGTAGCGGATGATAATCCTCCTTCAGAATAATTGATATTGAAAAAGCGGCCTTGGCCGCTTTTTTTAATGTTGTTGAAAAAAATTAATAGGGTGTGAAATTATACTCATACCAATTCGCTTAATTAAGAGATCTATTTTGAGGGTGGAAAAACGTGTTGATAGCTAGGCAAAAAATTCGCTATTTAGCTGTTCTAAATGAGAATTTTTTAACGCAAGTAGCGACACGTTTAGCCCCGCAAAATGATTAAGTATTATTGCGGATTGGTATTATTCATTAAATTTTAAAGGTTTAGCGGATTGGTATTAAATGTTCATGCTTAGTAGTTAAATTACTGGAATGAGGCAAAGGTAATGAGTAAATATAATTTTTGTGCGGGGCCAGCTATGCTTCCGCAAGCGGTTATGAAAAAAGCGCAAAAAGAGTTTCTAGATTGGCAAGACCTAGGTGTGTCTGTGATGGAGATTAGCCATCGTAGTAAAGAGTTTTTAGCGCTTACAGCTAAATGTGAAGCTAGCCTTCGTCGCCTAATGAATATTAGTGATGAATTTGAAGTGCTGTTTATGCATGGTGGTGGTCGTGGCCAGTTTAGTGCTGTGCCATTAAACTTACACCAAGAAGGTAAAACAGCGTTTTATTGCGAGAATGGCGTATGGTCGAAAAGCGCCAGAGATGAAGCGAATAAGTTTACTCAAACGTCTTTTACGGATGTCCGTAATGATGCTGATGGTGAGTTTTCAATTAAAGACGTTGCTGACTGGGAATTACCAGAAGACGCTGCGTACATCCACTATTGCCCTAATGAAACTGTCGATGGCTTAGAGATTTTTGATGTACCAAGCCACCCAACAGCTCCGATTATTGCTGATATGTCTTCAACTATTTTATCGCGTGAGATAGACGTTAATAAATTTGATTTGATTTACGCTGGTGCGCAAAAAAATATCGGTCCATCAGGCATATCAATTGTTATTGTTCGTAAAACATTACTTGAGCGCGAAGGTTTGCCAAAGCCCGGTATTTTAGATTACGCACTTGAAGCAAAGCAGGGCAGTATGTTTAATACCCCACCTACCTTTGCTTGGTATTTAGCGGCTGAAGTATTTGAATGGCTTGAAAGCAATGGTGGGGTAAAAGCCATGGAAGCACAAAATATTGCTAAAGCAAATTTACTGTATGATTTTATCGATAACTCAGATTTTTATTCAAATATAGTCGCTAAACATTGCCGCTCACGCATGAATGTTCCATTTTGGTTAAACGATGAAAGCTTAAATAGCAAATTTGTTGCTCAATCAAACGAGGCCGGTTTACTTGCACTTGAAGGTCACAGAATTGTGGGCGGTATGCGCGCAAGTATTTATAACGCTATGCCTCTTGAAGGTGTTCAAGCACTTGTAGATTTTATGGCTGCATTTGCAAAGGAGCACAGCTAATGGAGCAGCTCCGTTTAGAACCTATTTCTAAAGTAAATGGCACGGTAACCCTACCAGGTTCAAAGAGTCTATCGAACAGAATTTTATTATTAGCAGCACTGGCAAACGGTACAACCGTTGTAGAAAACTTACTTGATAGTGACGATATACGCCATATGCTGGGTGCTTTAAAGTTATTAGGTGTAAATGTAACTTTAAATGATGAACACACTGTAGCGACCGTAGAGGGGGTTGGTGGTGTGTTTAATACACCTACTGAGCCCTTGTTTTTAGGTAATGCGGGTACTGCTTACAGACCTTTAACGGCTGTACTTGCTGCCGTTGCTGGTGAGTATGAGCTAATAGGCGAGCCACGTATGGAAGAGCGTCCGATAGGGCACTTAGTTGATGCTCTACAAGCGCTTGGTGGTGATGTTACTTATACAAAACACAAAGACTATCCACCACTTAAAATTGTAGGTGGTCAAATAAAAGGTGGTGAGGTTGAAATTGACGGTAGTATTTCAAGTCAATTTTTAACGGCTCTATTAATGGCAGCGCCATTATTTAGCGGTGATACAACGATAACGATTAAAGGTACTTTAGTATCTAAACCTTATATTGATATTACGCTTGATGTAATGGCACGTTTTGGTGTTAGTGTTGAACACAGTGATTATGCAACTTTTAAAGTTAAAGGTGGTCAACAGTATCAATCACTCGATCGAATTATGGTTGAAGGCGATGCATCTTCTGCTTCTTACTTTGTTGCTGCGGCTGCAATTGCTGGCGGCGAGATTGAAATTAAAGGCGTGGGTGCTAAATCAGTTCAAGGTGATATAGGCTTTGCTAAAGTAATGGAGCAAGTAGGCGCAAAAATCGATTGGTATGATGAGCGTTTAGTTGTTCGCAAAGGCGAATTAAAAGGCGTAGATATTGACGCTAATGCAATTCCTGATGCTGCTATGACCCTTGCAACTGTTGCTCTTTTCGCTAAAGGCCCAACTGCCATTCGTAACATTTATAACTGGCGAGTAAAAGAAACAGACCGTTTATATGCGATGGCAACTGAGCTTAGAAAGGTAGGGGCAGAAGTGGTAGAAGGGCATGACTTTATAGAAATTACACCGCCTAAACACTTCAACGATGTAGCAATAGACACTTACGACGATCACCGTATAGCCATGTGTTTTGCAATGGTTGCCGTTGGTGGAAAGCCAATAACGATTAATGATCCAAAGTGTACCTATAAAACATTTCCTACATTTTTCAATGTTTTAGCGTCAGTCAGTGAATAAGCTAATTAGAAGTAATTACAAAAGTTACACACTAATAGCAGATATATTTTAATAACTGACGTATAATGTCGCGGTTTATTTAGGTGTGCATTGCAGGAGGTTTTAAATGCAGGCGTTATTAATGCCCGTGATCACCGTTGATGGCCCAAGTGGTTCAGGTAAAGGAACTGTTTGTCGCTTGTTAGCCGACAAGTTAGGGTGGGATGTATTAGATAGCGGTGCGATTTATCGCGTTTTATCTTTAGCTGCACTTCATCACCAAATTGCATTAGACAATGAAGAAGGGCTTGTCCCTCTTGCTGCAAATTTAGATGTGCAGTTTTTGGTAGATAGCCAAACTAATGCAGGAAAAGTTATTTTAGAAGGCGAAGATGTAACCACTACTATTCGTAATGAAGAAGTAGGCGCTGCAGCATCAAAAGTTGCAGCATTACCTCGCGTTCGTGAAGCGTTATTACGTCGCCAGCGTGCATTTCGCACTGAAAACGGCTTAATTGCCGATGGCCGTGATATGGGCACTGTGGTTTTTCAAGATGCGCCGTTAAAAATATATTTAACAGCAAGTGCAGAAGAGCGTGCTCGTAGACGCTTTGTTGAGTTGAATACGCGCGGTCTTGATGTTACACTAAGTGGTCTATTACAGGACATTCAAGCTCGTGACGAGCGCGATATGAATCGTGCCGTTGCTCCGCTTGTACCTGCAGATGATGCTATTGAGCTTGATACTAGCGAGCTCAATGCACAGCAAGTGTTTGATAAGGTAATAACTTTATTGGATATTGCAATCTCTGAAGGTAAGCTTCCTAAACGAAGCTAAACACATTTTATGCGCCAGCAGGATGCCAGTGCTATTTTAACAACCCCATGCAGCATGGTTGCTTATTGGTATTAATATATGAGACGTATATTCGTATGTCAGAAAATTTTGCGCAGTTATTTGAAGAAAGCTTAAAGGGTTTTGAAGCAGAGCAAGGCTCTATCGTTAAAGGTACAGTAATCTCTATCGAGAATAACATTGTACTTGTAGATGCTGGTCTTAAATCAGAAAGTGCTATCCCTGCTGAGCAGTTCAAAAATGCTGCTGGTGAACTTGAAGTTGCTGTAGGCGACGAAGTAGATGTTGCACTAGATGCAATTGAAGACGGTTTCGGTGAAACTATTCTTTCTCGTGAGAAAGCTAAGCGTCACGAAGCATGGATCCGTCTTGAGAAAGCATGTGAAGAGCAAGAGACTGTTACTGGTGTTATCAACGGTAAAGTTAAAGGCGGTTTCACAGTTGAAGTTGATTCAATCCGTGCTTTCCTACCTGGTTCACTTGTTGATGTTCGTCCAGTACGTGACACAACTCACCTTGAAGGCAAAGAGCTTGAATTTAAAGTAATCAAGCTTGACCAAAAACGTAACAACGTTGTTGTTTCACGTCGTGCAGTTATCGAATCTGAAAACTCACAAGAACGTGAAGAGCTTCTTGCTAACCTTGTTGAAGGCCAAGAAGTTAAAGGTATCGTTAAGAACCTTACTGACTACGGTGCATTCGTTGACCTTGGTGGTGTTGATGGTCTACTACACATTACTGATATGGCTTGGAAGCGTGTTAAGCACCCTTCAGAAATCGTTAATGTTGGCGACGAAATCGCAGTTAAAGTTCTAAAATTCGACAAAGATAAAACTCGTGTATCTCTAGGCCTTAAACAGCTTGGTGAAGATCCATGGGCAGCTATCGCTGGTCGTTACCCAGAAGGTTCTAAACTTTCTGGTCGTGTTACTAACCTTACAGATTACGGCTGTTTCGTGGAAATCGAAGAAGGCGTTGAAGGTTTAGTACACGTTTCTGAAATGGATTGGACTAACAAGAACATCCATCCTTCAAAAGTTGTTAGCTTAGGCGACACTGTTGAAGTTATGGTTTTAGAAATTGACGAAGAACGTCGTCGTATTTCTCTTGGTCTTAAGCAATGTATTGCTAATCCTTGGCAGGAATTTGCTCGTCTACAAAACAAAGGCGATCAAGTTACTGGTAAGATCAAATCAATCACTGACTTCGGTATCTTTATCGGTCTTGACGGTGGTATTGACGGTCTTGTACACCTTTCAGACATTTCTTGGAATACACCTGGCGAAGAAGCTGTACGTGAATTCAAGAAAGGCGACGAAATCACTGCTATCGTATTGCAAGTTGACCCAGAGCGTGAACGTATCTCTCTAGGTGTTAAGCAAATCGAAGCTGACCCATTCAATAATTACCTTGATGCAAACAAAAAAGGTGCTATTGTTAAAGGTAAAGTGACTGAAGTTGATGCGAAAGGCGCGACTGTTGAACTTATCGAAGGCGTTGAAGGTTACATCCGTGTAGCTGATATCGCTCAAGAACGCGTTGAAGATGCAACTACTGTTGTTTCTGTAGGCGACGAGATTGAAGTTAAATACGTTGGTGTTGATCGTAAGAACCGCACTTTAAGCTTATCTGTAAAAGCTCTTTTCGAAGCAGAAGAGAAAGAAGTACTAGAGAAGCTTAAGAAAGAAGAGCCAGTGTTTGAAAACGCAATGGCAGCTGCTTTCGCAAATGCACAAAAAGACTAATATATAATTAGTTTTTAGTTGGAAGGGCATTTTTTGCCCTTCCTATATCTCTTTTTAAGGAAACGCTATGACTAAGTCAGAACTGATAGAAACACTTGCGGAACAACACGCACACGTTCCAGTGAAAGATGTTGAGAATGCTGTAAAAGAAATTCTTGAACAAATGGCCGGCTCATTATCTACTTCAGATCGTATTGAGATCAGAGGTTTTGGTAGTTTCTCTTTGCATTTCCGCGCTCCTCGCACAGGTCGTAATCCTAAGACTGGCGATACAGTTGAGCTTGAAGGAAAGCATGTACCTCATTTTAAACCAGGCAAAGAATTACGCGACCGCGTAAATGAAAGCATTGCCTAGTTAACTTAGTGGAGTAGTTACTTGTTCAAGGTATTAAAAATTATTCTGGTTGCGCTATGCCTTATCAGTGCATTTGTATTAGGGTCACAAAACCCACAGTTAGTACAAATAAATTATATTATAGCCAGTAATACACTACCTTTAGCTGTAATAATAAGTATCTGCTTTTTATTAGGTGTTTTAGTGGGTTGTTTTATTAGCTTTAAATTGTTTTCACAATTAAAGTGGCAAAACTACCGCTTAAAAAAGCAATTAGCGCCTGAAAAAGATAAAAAAAAGCTTGCCGCGAATAAAGACACCTAACTATGATTGAGCTTTTGTTTTTACTATTACCTGTTGCCGCCGGTTACGGCTGGATTATGGGTAAAAACAGTGCTAAAAACCAAGCTCATCAACTAAATCGTCAGATCACTTCTGAATACAGCAAAGGCTTAAAGTTTCTACTCGACAGAGAAGAAGACCAAGGCTTAGAGCACTTGATTAATTTGCTTGAAGTTTCAGCTGACTCTGTTGAACACTATTCTACACTTGCCACCATGTTTCGCCGTAGAGGTGAATTAGACCGCGCAATTAAAATTCATGAACTTCTATTAAAACACCCAGGCTTAAATGAACAACAAGCTGCAACTAGCCGTTTAGAACTTGCCGAAGATTATATAATGGCTGGTCTACTAGATAGTGCAGAAGAGCACTTAGTTTGGTTAGTTAAGGCTGGCCATGTAGAAGCGCTAGACCCTATTATTACTTTATATTCGCAAACCCGTGAATGGGAAAAAGGCATCAACATGTTTGAAGCCCACAGCGAACTATTTTCAAAAGAACAACAATTTAAAGCGATTGCTAATTTTTATTGTGAATCAGCTTTAAGTGATAACACACCCCAACTAATGAGAAAAGCGATTAGCTTAAATTATAAAGCCGTACGTCCGCTTTACGAGTTAGGATTAGTTGCTTACGCGAAAGAAGATTACGTTAAAGCTATTTATTACTGGCGTGAGCTTGTATCACAATTCACTTTGTTTGCGCCGTTGTTTATTGATGAGCTAGCTCACAGCTATAAACAATTAAATTTAACGCATCAATTTCATGAGTTAGTCAGTGACTTGTTAGAAAAGGGCGGTGTATTAATTAAAATAAAACATTGCCAGGCACTGCTTGAGCAAGGACACACTAAACAAGCCTTTGAATTTCTAACTGATAGCTTAAAACGTCAACCTACTATTCGTGGTTTCAGTTTTCTACTGCAATTAATGGGTGACCAAAATAAAAATACTAAAGAAGTACTTAATGAAATTGATAAGCTTGTAACCTCTTATATTGCTACAAAACCTGATTTCCAATGTCAGCATTGCGGTTTTACAAGCTACACCATATATTGGAATTGCCCTTCTTGTAAGCATTGGGAAACCATTGTTCCAAGTCGAGGCTTAGACGGATTTTAATAACCCCTTAAATAATATCGGATTTAACTATGATAATTTTAGCAAATTAAACTGAGAGTTTACTGGGTTGGAATTTTTTGATGTTGTGTCTATATAAATTCCTCTACACCTTCTCTCAAATTACCAGCTAGCACTATTGCATTAAATCTACTTATACAATTACTTTATATCAATTCGCTTAATTAAGTGGTCTGTTTTGAGGTAAGAAAATTGTGTCGATAACAAGGCAAAAAATTTCGTAATATTATTGTTCTATATAAGAAATTTTTAACGCAGTTAGCGTCAGATTTGGTCCTCAAATTGATTAAGTATTATTGCGGATTGGTATTATAGCCATACATTAGGATAGTCATGTCTTTCGAACACTCAAAAAAAATTCTTATAGCATTAGATTACGATGATCAAGAGGTTGCTTTAAACTTTGTTAAACAACTTTCTCCTGATACATGTCGTCTTAAAGTAGGCAAAGAGATGTTTACTTATTTTGGACCTGCATTTGTTAAAGAGTTAATTGATTTAGGTTTTGATGTTTTTCTAGATTTAAAATTTCATGACATCCCTAATACAGTAGCTAAAGCTGTTACTGCAGCTGCGAAAATGGGTGTGTGGATGGTAAACGTTCATGCTTCTGGTGGTTTTGAAATGATGAGCAAAGCTAAATCGGCTCTAGAACAATTTGGCGATAAAGCACCATTACTTATCGCGGTTACTGTATTAACAAGCATGGATGAAACAGAACTAAAGCGTTTAGGCGTTGATAAATCTGCTCAAGAGCAAGTTATATATTTAGCTAAGCTTGCAAAGGAAGCAGGGCTTGATGGTGTTGTGTGTTCTGCACAAGAAGCAAAAGCTTTAAAAGCAGAGTTAGGTGAGAACTTTAAACTTGTAACACCAGGTATACGTCCTGAAGGCAGTGATGCCGGCGATCAAAAGCGTATTATGACTCCTAAGCAAGCAATAGATGCAGGAAGTGATTATTTAGTTATAGGACGACCTATTACTCAGGCGGATGATCCCGTAAAAGTGCTTAGTGATGTTAATAGATCTATAGCATAATTTAACAAAAAGCAGCAATATAGTGCTAAAAGCCCTTACCTCATGTGTATTTTATGTTACATTATTAGGATTAAAATGTAGTAGGGGTTTGTTTTGAAGTTATTATTAGGTTTTATAATTATCATTGTTGCGGGTTTTTCAGTAAATAAAAATCTTTTTTCTAATAAAGCATATGATGATGTTACATCAGTAACAGATATAATCACGAATTACCCTGTCAATATGTTCGATTTTAAACAAACAATGCAAGATTATGCACACCACCTGTGTTACAAAAATGAGGATACACTTACATCTCAGCATATAACAGTAACTGATTGCATATCTAAGCTTGATGATAAAAAAATAGAATGCGAAAAGAAGGTTTTTCGTTTGGCACCGCTTAACCTAGAGTCAAAAGGTGAAGTGCTTGATTATTCAAGGCAATATACGCAATGTACATTGCCTTATAAGTATATTTTAGGTTAATTACAAACAGATAATATTAGTAATTACAGCCTATTATTTATAATTAAGATTTTAAGCGAATGGATTTCGCTTCAATATCTATCAACTCTTGTTTGAATAATCCACCAATTGCTTTTTTATAGTTAGCTTTACTAGTAGAAAACATCTTTTTTATTGCTTCAGGTTCAGATTTATCACCTAATGGGATAACACCACCTTCATTTTTTAGTTTTTGCATAATAGTTTCACCAAGGTCAGTTACTTTTCCCATACCTGGTTTTTCTAATACAACATCAATTTTTCCATCTTCACGTACTTTCTGAATGAAGCCTTTAAGCTTTTGACCCACAAATAAGCTTTTAAATACCATATTATAAAAAACAACACCGAAATGCGATTCTTCAATTAATACCTTGTAGCCAATATCTGTTTTGCCAGCAACAATTAAATCCACTTCTTGTAAGTGAGTATATTGCGGCTCATCTTTAGATAGGAAGCGATTAAAGTTGTTTGATGCACAAATACGTTGGCTTGCATTATCAAGGTACAAACGAACTAAATATGAGTGACCTTCTTGCATGCGTGGTTTTTGTTCGTTAAAAGGGGTTAGTACATCTTTCTCAAGACCCCAATCTAAAAATGCACCAATACTATTAATTTCTTTAACGCGAAGCAGGGCATATTCACCTACTTGTGCGTGTGGCTTTTTAGTTGTGGCAGTTGCTAAGTTAGCGTTGTCTAAAAAGATAAATACACTAATGCTATCGCCCGCTTCAAGCTCATGTTTAATTTCTTGTTTTGGTAAAAACACTTCACCTAAATCATGACCATCTAAGTAAGCACCTTCGTTACTCACTTCTTTTACAAATAATGTTTGTGTGGTTCCTAGGTAACTCATAATTATTCCTGCTCAGTCTTTTTTTTACGGCGCATTGGTGTATCGCCATCAATGTTCATTGGTGCTTTAATTGGTGCTGTTGGCTTTTTAGGTTTGGCTTTGCGTTTAAATACAGGCTTTTTAACAGCGGCGGATTTTTCTTTAGATTTATCCCACGTTGCCTCAGGCTTTTTCTCTTTTAAACCTTTAAACTTAGCTTTTAAGCCCTCTACGCTCGCAAATTTTAACTCATCATTTAAAAATGCTTTAATAGCTAAGTAACTTGCCCAATCTTTTGGGCCAACTAATGAAATTGCGTTACCTTTAAAGCCAGCTCGTCCTGTACGACCTATGCGGTGTACATACTCTTCAGCGTGTTTTGGTAAATCAAAGTTAATAACATGCGTTACACTTAGTAAATCTAAACCACGAGATGCAACATCGGTGGTGATTAATATTTTAAAGTTTTCGCGACTAAACGAATCCATTATATCTAAACGTTTATTTTGTGTTAAATCACCAGCAAGCGCTACAGACTTGAAGCCTTTAGCATTAAGCGCTTCACTCAAGCGACTCGTGTCAGAACGTGTTGCTGTGAAGATAATGCATTGACCAACATCATCTTGATTCAAAAAGTGCTCTAATAGCGCTTCTTTATGATCAAGGTGATCGGCTAGATATAAAGTTTGTTTAATATCGCTATGTTGCTCGTTCGCTGCACTTAGCGTAATTTGCTTTGGTTTTTTTAATAGGTTACGTGATAGAGCATCTACTTGTGCATGGTCAAGTGTTGCAGAAAACAATAACGTTTGACGTAAACGGTGATTAGCTTGCTCGTTAATCATTTTTAACTGCTCGGTAAAGCCTAAATCTAAAATACGATCGGCTTCATCAAAAATAAGCAGTTCTAGTCCACTCAATTGTAATGAACGTTTTGTAATGTGATCAGCTAAACGCCCTGGTGTAGCAACTACGAATTGTGGGTCGTTTCTAAGTGCTTTTATTTGGTCATTAAAGTTTTCGCCACCAAGTATTTTTACGGCCTTAATAGCTGTGCCTGCAATTAATAAACGCAGCTGAGTAAATACTTGCGTAGCAAGCTCACGAGTAGGAGCAACAATAAGTACACGAGGATCGCGTTTACTGAGTGCTTTTTGTTTCATAACCCTTTGTACAGCAGGTAATAAAAACGCCAAGGTTTTGCCCGACCCAGTTTTAGACTGAGCGAAAATGTCATGCCCTGCAAGTGCGGTAGGCACTGCATGCGCTTGAATATCGGTGGGCTGGGTGATCCCTTGATGTGCTAGTTGTGTTTCAAGGCGTGTATCAATCCCAAGATCAGTAAACTGCAATGTGTGTTTCTCCAAAATGAGCAAATTAAGTCTATAAATTTATCAGCGCATTATAGCTTACACAGATAGGTCGCTAACAGTAAAAACCAATCTATAGCGCTATTTTTTGCAATTAAACTAAAAAAGCGTAAAATACGCGCCCCATATGCGCCGGATTTACGATTCGGTAAACGCCAATACTGGCTAATAAGGCAAAATAGGAAATATAATGACTGTTGTTCATAAAGATAATGTAACGGGCGATCACTTTGTAGTATGTGCGCTGTATAAATTTGTTGGTTTACCTGAATTTGAAGCTATCCGTAAGCCGTTGCTTGAAGTGATGGAAGCAAATGAAGTACGCGGTACTTTACTACTCGCTGCCGAAGGTATAAACGGAACTGTTTCTGCAAAACGTGAAGGGATAGACAACTTATTAGCATGGCTTGATGAGCAACCAAATTTAAAAAACATCGTAACAAAAGAATCTTACGATGATGAATGCCCGTTTTACCGCACTAAAGTAAAACTAAAAAAAGAAATTGTAACGATGGGCGTTGAAGGCGTAGATCCGCTTAAAGTTGTGGGTAGCTATGTAAAGCCAAATGAGTGGAACGCACTTATATCTGACCCAGAAGTAATTTTAATTGATACACGTAATGATTACGAAATTGAAATTGGTACATTTCAAAATGCCGTCGATCCAAATACTAAAACTTTTCGCGAATTTCCACAGTGGGCTAAAGAAAACTTAGACCCTGAAAAACATAAAAAAGTAGCGATGTTTTGTACAGGTGGTATCCGCTGCGAAAAATCGACGGCCTACATGAAAGAGCAAGGTTTTGATGAAGTTTATCATCTTGAAGGCGGCATTTTAAAATATCTAGAAGAAGTGCCAAAAGAAGAAACAATGTGGGAAGGCGAGTGCTTTGTATTTGATAATCGCGTTGCGGTTGATCACGACTTACAAAAGGGCTCTTATGATCAATGCCACGCGTGCCGTATGCCAATTACAGAAGACGAAAAGTTAAAGCCTGAATACATGGAAGGTGTATCTTGTCATCATTGTATTGAAGAAGTGACAGACGAGCAACGGACACGTTTTGCGGAGCGCCAAAAGCAAATAGAATTAGCGCAAGCCCGTGGTGAAGGTCATATTGGTAATGAGGCACAAGCTGTTTTACAGCAACGTAAAGAAGCCAAAAAAGCCCAAAAAGACGCTCAGCGTGGTAAATAAATTTTTACAATAAGTATTACATTTAAAGAGTCTATTTAGGCTCTTTTTTTGTGCCCAAAATTGTGCAGTAATTGTTTTCACACTCCGATGATAGTGTTAATCTGCAAAACATATTTAGTCATTTTAATGCGCATACAGGAAGGGATTTATGCAAGCCGAACAAGTTGAAATCGCACAATTTTTAGCACAACATCCTCCTTTTGATGACTTACCTCAAAAAGCGCTTAATGAGCTAGCTCAACAAGTAGAAGTTGCTTATTTTAGAGCAAAAACAGACATTTTAAGTTTTGGACAAGACATATCTGATTTGTATGTGATTAGAAGTGGTTCTGTAGAAATGTATCGCCGAAATGGTGAGCTATACAATCGTTTGGCCATTGCAGGAATATTTGGTCAAATGGGTTTATTGATGAACCGTAAAGTGCGTTTTCCTGCAACTGCTCTTGAAGACACGTTAGTTTATTGTATAAATGTTGAGCTATTTAATCGTTACTGTGATGAGTTTGATGCGTTTGCTGATTACTTTGAAACAGATGGTAACGTGCGTTTACATCAAGCTATTGTTGAACAAGCTGATGGCAATGACCTTACAACAGCTAAAGTAAAATCATTAATTCACAGAGATGTAGTCACCGTAGATGCAACATCTACAATACAAGATATCGCTAAATTAATGACCGAAGAGGCGGTATCGTCAGTTTTGGTAACCGATGTAAATAAACCAATAAACGACGATCCTGAGGAAGATGATGGACAAGTCGTTGGCATAATAACCGATAGGGATTTACGCTCAAAAGTAGTGGCTAAAGGGCTTGATTTTAACACACAAGCAAAAGAGATTATGTCTACTAACTTAGTGCTTTTAGATGCTAATGACTATATTTTTGAAGCGGTACTGGCCATGCTCAGAGATAATCTCCATCATTTACCCGTAGTACAAAAAAGACGTCCTATAGGAGTTATCTCCCTCTCTGATATTTTACGTTACGAATCGCAAAGCAGCTTATTACTTGTACGCGGCATACTTGCTCAACAAACAATTGAGGATTTAGCGCATTATGCACGCCAATTACCCAATGTATTTGTCCGTATGGTTAACGAAGATGCAAATTCACACATGATTGGTACTGCCATGGCCGTTATCGGACGTACATTTAAACAAAGATTACTGGTATTAGCTGAGGAAAAGTTTGGTCCACCTCCCGTTCCTTATTGTTTTATTGCACTGGGCTCCATGGCTCGCGACGAGCAACTTATTGTAACTGATCAAGATAACGCACTAATTTTAGATGACAGTTACGATGATGAAAAACATAACGCGTACTTTCAAAATATTGCCGATTTTGTGTGTGATGGCTTAGCGCAGTGTGGTTACACTTATTGTGATGGCGAAATAATGGCGTCGTTTAAAAAATGGCGTAAAACTCGCTCAGAGTGGTTCGATCAATTTGCTGATTGGATAGCCCAGCCAAAACCACAAGCACTGCTTAATAGTTCTATATTTTTTGATTTAGACGGTGTGTGGGGCAAAACCAAGTGGGCCGACGAGCTTAAAATATTTATAGCGAAACAAAGTAAAGTGAATCGTATATTTCTAGCAAATATGGCGGCAAATGCTCGAAATAGGACACCACCTCTTGGCTTTTTTAAAGGCTTTGTTATGGAGCATAACGGCCAACATAAGCGTTCAATGAACTTAAAACGAAGAGGTACTGCACCACTTTCTGATGTTATACGTGTACACGCATTAGCTATTGGTTCGCGTAAACAAAACTCGTTTGAGCGATTAGAAGATATTATTGAAGCTAAGCTATTACCGCAGGGTAAAGCGCAAGATTTACGTGATTCACTTGAGTATATTGCCATGATGCGAATTCGCCATCAAGCGTGGCAAATAGAGAAGGGCGAAGAGCCTGATAACGACTTAGACCCACATTTACTGTCTCCTTTTGAACAGCGAAACTTGAAAGAGGCATTCGCTATTTTAGAAAAAGCACAAAGCTATTTAAAATTTAGCTACACAGCAAATTCTGGTGTGAAGTAGCCTATGAATCCGCGTAATTACAAAGCAGTTGATTGGCAAACTAGATACAACGAGCTTGCCAACAACACCGAAAATAAACTTCTAAAACACTTTTATGCAGGTGCTTATAACCAAGATAAAGCCGCTGTAGAAGATGTGCCTTTTGTAGCAATGGACTTTGAAACTACAGGTTTAAATAGCCAAGACGATGATATAGTGAGTGTTGGGTTAGTACCCTTTAATTTAAGGCGTATTTATTGTAAGCACAGTCGACATTGGGTTGTTCAACCAAGACGTAACTTACATGAAGAATCTATTTTAATTCATGGAATAACGCACTCTGAGGTAGACGACGCTCCTGATTTTAATCGAATCATTGAACCTTTACTCGAAGCGCTAAGTGGTAAGGTTGTCGTAGTGCATTACGCCGCAATAGAGCGCCATTTTTTAAATAATGCGTTATTACTTAGGCTTAAAGAAGGTATTGAGTTTGCACTTGTTGATACAATGGAGCTAGAAAAAAGAGCACTAAAAGCAAGGCAGGGAGTATTAGGTCGATTGTTTAACACAAAACTAGGATCGCTCAGATTAACAGATTGCCGCGAGCGTTACTCATTACCTCCATATAATAACCATAATGCTTTAACGGATGCGCTTGCTACAGCCGAGCTTCTACAAGCGCAACTGAGTCATCATTACCGTGTAGATACTCCAATTTCAGAGTTGTGGGTATAATACCAATACGCAATGATACTTTAATCGTTTTTAGAGTTAAACCTGACGCTAGCTGCGTTAAAAATTTCTCATTTAGAATAACTAAATAACGAAATTTTTGCCTTACTATCGACACGATTTTCCTGCCACAAAATAGATCACTTTATTAAGCGAATTGGTATGATTTTAAATAGTTAAACAAAAAAACGCCGCAAAAATTGCGGCGCTTTTGTTACTAAGTAAAAGTGTTACTTACTCAAAGTATTATTTAATTGAGCGAGGCTCAGTTCGTAAACCTAAAACTAAGCTTAAACACATAAATAACAATACAATAGTGAAAGGTAATCCTGCTGATACAGAGCCAGCTTGAAGTGCTTGAATCGCTTCAGTCCCGCCTATCCAAAGTAATGCAGCGGCTACTGCACCTTGAGTCACAGCCCAAAAAATACGCTGTGGTACTGGAGCATCAATTTTGCCACCGGCAGTGATTGAATCAATTACCAAAGAACCAGAGTCCGATGAAGTAATAAAGAAAACCAATACTAAAATAATTGCTACAAATGATAAAATGTTCGCCATAGGTAATGCATCAAACATTTGGAACATAGCTAAAGGTACTTCAGTTAGGCCGTTAGCACCTAGTTCACCTACACCGTTGATTACTTGATCAATTGCAATTCCGCCGTATATAGACATCCATAAAATAGTAACAGCAGTAGGAACAAGCAATACCGCAATTAAGAATTCACGAATTGTACGACCACGTGATACACGCGCGATAAACATACCTACGAACGGTGACCAAGAAATCCACCATGCCCAATAAGATACAGTCCACCCGTGCATCCAAGTTTCATCTTCACGACCATGAGGATTACTTAGTGGAATAATATTTTCTATATACCCCATAACAGTAGTTGGGATATTACCTACAGAAACAGCAAAGCCTACTAAAAAAACAAAGATAAGCAAAACTAAGGCGATTAGCATATTGGCATTACTAAGTACTTTAACGCCGCCATCAATCCCTCGAATTACTGAAACAATAGCTAAAAGTGAAACACCTATAATGACTAAAATTTGTGAACCAACTCCGCCTGAGGTACCAAATACATGGTCTATACCTGCAGAAGCTTGCTGTGCCCCAAGTCCTAAAGAAGTAGCAAGACCAAACAGGGTTGCAAGCACGGCTAAAATATCGATAAGGTGACCTGGCCAGCCCCATGCTCTATCACCTAAAATAGGATAAAAGATAGAACGAATAGACAGTGGCAAGCCTTTATTATAAGTAAAAAATGCAAGCGAAAGCCCTACAACGGCATAAATAGCCCAAGGGTGAAGGCCCCAGTGAAACATAGTCGCACCCATTGCTACTTTTGCCGCCTCGGGTGTATTAGGTGTTACATTCAGTGGTGTTTCAAACCAGCCTGTATAATAAGCAAGTGGTTCAGCAACGCCCCAAAACATTAAGCCAATACCCATTCCCGCAGCAAATAACATAGCTAACCATGAGATACGTGAATGAGTCGGTTTAGCATCATCACCACCTAAACGAATGTTACCGTAAGGTGAAACAATAAGCGCTAAACAAAAAACAACGAAAAAATTAGCAGCCCACATAAATAAGGCGTCAAAGTTATTGATAATATCTGTTTTTATACCATCAAGAGCAGATTTAGCCGTTTGTGGATCGGTAACAAGAATGGCGATTAAAAAAATGACAATCAGTCCGGCACTTATGCCGAAAACAGAGTTATGTATATCAAGCCCCCATTTTTGTACGTTGTCTTGACCTACAGTGTAGTCTGTACTGTCAATACTATATTTGTCATGATTTTCCTTCATGCAATACCTCTTTAGTTGTCCTAACAAGCCAAAATAAATTCGGCGTCATATCGAATTACATTAGCCTTTAAATATTAAGTAAATGTAATACCATAATTATTTGAAGACTAACTAATTTGAAGAGTGATCATACAGCTAGTAGTGTATGAGTTAAATATTAAATGTAAATGAATTTGCATTTAAAACGCTGTTTATATAGCCAAATTCATGATTCTTTTATTTAAAAAGCCCTAAAATTGTAAATTCAGTGAACGTTAAAATTTAGTTTGCTATTAAAAGTATTAATTTACTTAGTTAAGTAAAAAAAGATCACTTTTAAGCAACTTAATTAATGCTTAAATACTAGGGCTTGTTGACCTTTTAGGATTGAAATTTGTTCTATTTAGGAGCGATTTAATCGATCCTAAGTTTGTAACCTAACGGTGCTGTTTCAAATCTGCGTTATTCTACATGCTTACATACACGTGAGAATAATTAAAAGCTGAGCAGTAAAGAGCAAATTTCCCTTCAGGGCTAGTATAAATTTATAAGCTGATAAGCATCTTTAATCAAGTTGTAATATGAATATGATTTAACACAACACTAAGCTATATTTTATAAATAGATAGGCAAAGGATTAATACTATTATGCGTGAATGCGCTTTAAACAATACCAATCAAAACGAACTTGTTAAACGCTTTTACAGCGTTAGAGGCGAAAGCCTGGCTATTATTGAACCACTCACTGTAGAAGATTGCCAATTACAAGCTATGGCAGATGCCAGCCCAAGCAAATGGCATTTAGCGCACACCACGTGGTTTTTTGAAACGTTTTTACTTAGTGTTTACTGTAAACAGTACACTGTGTTTAACTCTCACTATAGAATGCTTTTTAATTCTTACTACAATGGGATTGGAGAGCAATTTAAACGGGCAAACCGAGGTAGTTTATCTAGACCTAGTTTAGATGAAGTTTTAGCTTATAGAGAGCATGTAGATAGCTGTGTGGTTGAATTACTTAAAACTGAAGTTAGTCCACAAATTAAAGATATTATTGAACTTGGGTTACACCACGAGCAACAGCATCAAGAACTAATGCTTATGGACATCAAATATAACTTTTCAGTAAATCCGTTATTTCCGCAATATAAAACATCGCCTTTAAACAGCCAAAACAAATCAGCAGATATTAAGCCTCTCAATTTTATAAATTTTGAGCAAGGCATTATTAATATAGGTACAAATGCCGACGATGAATTTGCATATGATAACGAGCGCCCCAAACACCAAGTATTAATTCATTCATTTAACTTTGCTAATAGGTTGGTCACCAATGGTGAATATTTAGACTTTATAAATGCAGGTGGATACAGAAATCCACAGTATTGGTTAAGTGACGGTTGGGCAAATATACAAAACAACGCTCTAACGCAACCATTATATTGGCATTGTATAGATAACGAGTGGTTTGAGTTTACACACTATGGATTAGAGCCTCTCAATTTAAATGCCCCGATCTGTCATGTTAGTTATTTTGAGGCCAGTGCCTATGCTAATTTTGTAAAGGCTCGCTTGCCTACAGAGTTCGAATGGGAATATGCAGCTAAAAATACACCTTCAACAGAGATTAATAATCACTACCTAACACCTCAGCAAGCAAAGAGTGATACTGAAATAAATCAGTTAACTGATTCGTGTTGGCAATGGACGAACAGTGCATATTTACCATACCCCGGTTTTAAGCCTATTGAAGGAATAGCAGGGGAATACAATGGTAAATTTATGAATAACCAAATGGTGTTACGTGGTGGGTGTGTGTTTACCCCTCAAAACCATTTACGACAAACATACCGTAATTTTTATTACCCGCATCAAGCGTGGATGTGCAGCGGGATAAGACTAGCTAAGGATATAGTATGAGCCAAGTAACAGCGATTAAGCAAAGCAACATAACCGACACTGAATTTCTAAACGACGTGATAAGCGGATTAACTCAACAACAAAAAACGCTTCCGTGTAAATATTTTTATGATGATAAAGGTGCTGCATTATTTGAGCAAATAACAACCTTACAAGAGTATTATGTTACACGTACTGAGCTTTCTATATTAGAGCAACACTCAAAGTCGATTGCTCAAATGCTACCTGAAAACCTCTCTATTATAGAGCCCGGCTGTGGCTCGGGTAAAAAGGTAGCCTATTTATTAGCGCATATGGCAAACGTTAAAACCTTTGTACCGTTTGAAATATCTGAGGAGATGCTCAGTTATTCACTTGCACATTTGTCGCCGTTATTTCCAGATTTGGCAATTTCGCCATTATTAGGAGACTTTACACATAGCCAAATGGTCAAACAGCTAACCAAAGACACCGCTTTAGACAGTCAAACTAATTTGGTGTACTTTCCGGGCTCTACTCTTGGTAATTTTGCCCCAGTTAAAGCCATAGAAATTATGAATAATTTCCATCGCTTATGCGGTGTAAATGGTTATGTATTAATTGGGGTTGATTTAGTAAAAGAGCGCCAAGTGTTACTTGATGCATATAACGATAAAGCGGGAGTTACCGCTGCTTTTAATAAAAATTTACTACAACGTATTAATAACGAGCTAAACGGCACATTTAATATAGATAACTTTAGCCACGAGTCACGCTTTAACGAGCAACATAGCCGTATCGAAATGCATTTAGTAAGTAATCGTACTCAAAGCGTGATTATAAATGATCAGCAAATAGACTTTATAGAAGGCGAAAGTATCCATACAGAAAACTCTCATAAGTACACGCTTGAGTCGTTTAAGCAGCTTGCAGCGCAAGCTAATTTAAAGTTAGAGCAAACATGGCAAGACGATAGTAACTATTTTGCCCTGTGTTTATTAAGACCGCTTTAAGCATTACTTAAGTTATGTTTAGTAAATGACAACTTTAGCATTGTTAAACTCATAGTTTAGCAATGCGCCACTATTTGACTGCTGTACAAGCATAGCTTTATTTAAACCGTGTAGTCTAAATAGCAGGGGGGCAATAACAGATACCGCAGAGCCTGTAGCACTGTCTTCATTTACACCAAACTGGGGTGCAAAGTATCTAAAATGCGCTATGGCATTTTTTTTGTCTTTATTTTTTATACTAAGGGCAATTACTGCATTTTTGTGGAGTGCACACAAAGCTTTAAAATCAACGTGTACGCTTTTTAAATCGTCTTTTTTAACTGATTTATCGAATTCTTTAATAAATTCTTTATTAAATAATACAACCGTATAACCGTTTTTATCAGCGGTAGTGTAGGCTGCTTTTATTGCTACTGAAAACACACTTTTTAACTCACCTTCAGCTAACTCGCTTTTTTTAGGCTCTATGCTTTTTAGTAACAGTTGAGCGCGTTGTTTTTTTACTCTTATAGTAAAGCGCTCATTACTCATTGAAGTAAATACTTCAGGACAATAACCAAAATGGTCTATTAAAAAATTAGCGGCTGCTAAAGTACCATGTCCACAGCGTTTAATTTCACTCGTTTGATTAAACCAGCGAATTTTACAATGGCGTTTAGTTATCTCATTTTGATTTAAAAATACGGTAGCAGGGTAAGTTGATTGTGATGCAATATATTGCATTGTTTTTGAAGTTAACCCATTTTTATAAATAACAATTAAAGCACTTGAGCCTTTTAAGTTATGTGCAGGGCTATAAAAAACAGATTCGGTGGAAATGAGCTCTATAAAGCGAAGCGTAAGCCATTTAGGCTTACGCTTCGCTAAACAAAGAGTATTAACCTTTGCTTGCATATGCGTCGTTATGAACGCCAGCAGCACGACCTGATGGATCAGCATTGTTTTGGAACGATGCGTCCCATGCAAGTGCTTCAGGAGTCGAACACGCTACCGACTTACCATGAGGTACACATTTAGCTGATGCATCACCAGGGAAGTGCGATTCAAAAATAGTACGGTAGTAGTAAGCTTCTTTTGAATCTGGCGTATTAATAGGGTATTTAAATTTAGCATTTGCAAGCTCTTGATCGCTCACTTGCTCGTTTACAAACTCTTTTAACGTATCAATCCAGCTGTAACCAACACCATCTGAAAACTGCTCTTTTTGACGCCATAGCACTTCATCAGGTAAGTAACCTTCAAAGCCTTCACGTAAAATGTGTTTTTCAATTTTTCCATCTTTACACATTTTAGCTTCAGGGTTGATACGCATAGCAACATCAACAAATTCTTTATCAAGAAACGGTACACGTGCTTCTACGCCCCATGCCGCCATTGATTTATTAGCACGTAAACAGTCAAACATATGCAGTTTTGATACTTTACGGTTTAGCTCTTCATGAAACTCTTGTGCGTTAGGGGCTTTATGGAAGTATAAGTAACCACCAAATAGCTCATCAGCACCTTCGCCAGATAACACCATTTTAATGCCCATTGCTTTAATTTGGCGAGCCATTAGGTACATAGGTGTAGAGGCACGAATTGTTGTTACGTCGTAGGTTTCTATGTGGTAAATCACTTCACGTAATGCATCAATACCTTCTTGAATGGTAAAAATGATAGGGTGGTGAATAGTACCAATCATGTCAGCTACTTTTTGTGCAGCCGCTAAATCAGGTGAGCCTTCAAGACCTACTGAAAAAGAATGCAGCTTAGGCCACCATGCATCGCTTTCGTCGTTATCTTCAATACGTTTTGCAGCAAAGCGCTGGGTAATAGCAGAGATAACCGATGAGTCTAAACCACCAGAAAGTAATACACCGTAAGGCACGTCACACATTAATTGGCGTTTAACGGCCGCTTCTAATGCATCTTTAACGTCTTGCGCTTCTGCGCTGTTATCTTTAACTGCATCAAATGTTTCCCAATCACGTTTGTAATAAGGCGTCATTTTGCCATCTTTGCTGTACAGGTAATGCCCTGGTGGAAATTCTTCAATATGCTTACAAATTGGAGAAAGTGCTTTTAGCTCAGAAGCAACGTAAAAGTTACCGTGCTCGTCGTGACCGGTGTAAAGCGGGATAATACCAATATGGTCACGGCCAATTAAGTAGGCGTCATTTTCTTCGTCGTATAAACAAAATGCAAAAATGCCATTTAGGTCATCTAAAAAGTCAGGCCCTTTTTGTTTATACAGCGCTAAAATAACTTCACAGTCTGATTGAGTTTGAAAAGTAAAATCAACGTCTAACTCTGCTGCAAGTTCTTTATGATTATAAATCTCACCGTTAACCGCTAAAATATTTGTTTTTTCAGGATTGTATAAAGGCTGTGCACCGCTTGATACACCAACAATAGCTAAACGCTCATGCACTAAAATAGCTTTTTCAGATGCATATACACCAGACCAATCTGGGCCACGGTGTCTAAGCAGCTTTGACATTTCAATTGCTTGGGTACGCAATTGAGTGGGATCAGATTTAATATCTAATACCCCAAAAATTGAACACATAGTAACTCCTCATTCCTATTATGTGTGCAGCAGAGCCAATTTGCTGTGCTGCGAAACCTTGTTTTATCAGAAAAAATTACTCAAGTCACATAGCTTTTACAATTAATTAAGAATAATTTATGCACCAAGCTAGATGTAATTGCACCAAAGTGGTTAATGCGTAGTTCCTGCTGCTATTTTTACGTCGCTATTATTGTTTAAAGCTTGTGCAATCATAACTCTCAGGGCATTAATAACGGTTTCTTCGCTCATGCTTGGTGCGCCATTGTGGTGCACAGCTTGGCTTGGTAAATAAGGAATATGCACAAAGCCACCTTTCATTACAGCGCAGTGATCATTTATGTAATGCATAAGACCATACATAACGTGATTACACACATACGTACCTGCTGTATTGGAAATGGCAGCAGGTATATTGCTGTTGTGCAATGCTTGTAACATGCGCTTTATGGGTAAGTTTGTGAAATAGGCATCAGGGCCATTTTTTTCTATTAGTGTATCGATAGGCTGCTTACCTGCATTGTCTTTAATGCGTGCATCGTCAACGTTTATTGCAATACGCTCAATTGATATTTCGCTGCGCCCACCAGCTTGGCCTATACATAAAACAACCGCCGGATTGTGCGACTCAATGGCGTTTATAAGCTGACTGATAGACGTATTAAATTCACAGGCAAGTTCTAGTGTGCATATTTTGTGTTTCATGATGATAGTTTCATCAAGTTTTTGCACTGCTTGCCAAGAAGGATTGATAGCTTCGCCACCAAAAGGAGCAAAGCCAGTTATTAATACACACGGCATAGTAGAAGTTGATTTAGTCATTAAACACCAAGCTATACATTAAAATAATATTAACGGCGAGTAAGGTAACGGCCGTCGGAATTTGAACCTTTATTACATGGTACCTATTTTTTAAATCTAGGACGTGTTGATTCTAGAATATTTTATAGGTTATTTTTAAGTGCAAGGCTAAATTGATGTAGATGCCCGTCAAGTTTCTGCTTCGCCTTTGCTGCTTCTTCAAACGTTACATATTTAAATTCAACAGTATCTAAAGGTCTAAATTGTGCAAATTGATGTAAGTCGGCTTCAATTACAGTCCCTAAAAGAGGGTAACCCCCGGTTGTTTGACCATCGTTAAGTAGCACAATAGGCTCTCCACTTGGTGGCAGTTGAATACTCCCAGGACTCACCCCTAGTGATGGCAAAGAGTGCGAATGTACCAAATTATTTTTATGCTCAAGCCTTACGCCCATTCGGTTGCTGTTACTACTAACTTTAAATGCGGTAGATACAAAGTTGTTAAGTAAAGGCTCGCCTAATAAATTAGCATGAGGACTTGGGTGCAGTCGTATAAGCTTGCGCTGGGCGGGAGCAATTGCGCCTACTTTTATAAACTCTCCATAATAAGGAGTAATAGGTATTTCATCACCAGTGGCGAGAGCTCTACCTTCAATACCACCAAAACATGCGTTTAAATCTGTAGATTTAGAGCCCATAACCTGAGTGTTTTGTATACCGCCTTTCACTGCTAAATAAGCTCTTAATCCAGCTCTACCAGTAGCAAAGCTCAGTACTTGTTTGTTTTTTACTGTGTATGTCCAACCAGGGTAAATTGCTTGTCCATCAAGGGTTGCTTGCAAATCTGCACCATGAAGCGCAATTACTGTGTCGCAGGTGAATTCCAGCTCGCACAGACCAACAGTTATTTCTAAAACGGCATCATTGTCGTTATTGTTAAGTAATCTATTAGCAATTATTTGTGCAAAGGGGTCTAAGCTGCCCGCTTTGCTTACACCTAGATGGCGGTAGCCATCACGGCCAAAATCTTGAATTGTAAGTAATACACCACTTTTAAGTACTTTAATCATGAGTTGCTCCTTTATTAACTAGCGGAACAAATTCAAGCGTATCGCCTGGTTGAATTAAACAAGGTTGCTCCGAGGTCGAATCAAACAAAGCAGTATCTGTATGACCTATTATATGCCAACCACCAGGGGTATCTGCGGGGTAAATTCCGGTTTGTTCAGCACCTATCGCAACAGAGCCTTTAGGAACTTTAATGCGTGGCTCATCACGCCTTGGCGTATGTAATTGCTCATCTAAGCCATGTAGGTAAGCAAAACCGGGCTGAAAGCCTAAAAATAAAACGTGGTACTTGGTTTTAATATGAATATTAATAACCTCATCAGCGCTTAAATTATGATAACGAGCCACGTAATTAATATCCTCCCCCTTGTATATGGTTTCGATTAAGTGATGCTGCCCCTTAAAAGTACTCGTTTTAATATCATTCCACAGCGAAGGTAGCACTTGTAACCACTTATTTAAGTGTTTACCTGATTTTAAATAGAGAGTGAGCGAGTTCATGGCCGGCACCAAATCGGTAAATTCATCAGTGCATTTACAGTGGCTGGTTAAAGCCCAAATTTTCTTTTGAATAGAGAGTCTATCTGTAGCGTCTAAATGCGATGCATCAAGTAGTAAACTACTGTTTGTTAATGCATAAATATGGGGAGCTGGCTTCATTAAATAAACCTATTTGTACAACATAATTTAAACGTAACACAGTTTTATTAATTTATTTACACCATTGCGACTAAGTGGTTATGTTTAGTGTTTATTTACCCAGCTTACTTTAAGAGTGTTTTTATATTCAATTAATCGTATTTAACTTATTGAGGACTAAAACTTAATACATTTCGTACTAAATAAGTAATTAGGTTGAAATGAAAATTAAGATAAGGAGGTCTTAATTAGCACGCACTTGTTTATGAGGTACTTTATGAAACACCAGCATTTATTATATTTATCAGGCGCTGCTATTATATTTAGCGCAGGCAGCTTTGCTTTATCTATGGAAAAGGTAGAACACAGTACTGTAGAAGCCACCATGCATGTAGAAACCATTGTACTGGGGTCTGGTTGTTTTTGGGGAGCAGAAAAACGCTACGAAGCGCTTAATGGCGTTATTGATGCTGAGTCGGGTTATGCTGACGGTAATGGGTTTAAAGCAACGTACAGAAATATTACTGATCAGTCTCGTCGTTTTGACGAGGACAATTATGCTGAAGTTGTGCAAGTTATGTATAACAGCAATATAATTTCAGCAGAAGAACTCTTAAAAAACTATTTTGAAAGTCACGATCCTACGCAAAAAAATCGCCAAGGTAACGACATCGGTACGCAATATCGTTCAATTGTATTAACGACTACTGATGCACAAGCTAAAGTAGCTGAGCAAGTTAAATCGCAATATCAGCAGCTTTTAACTGATGCGAGCTACGGCAAAATCGAAACGGTTATTAAACCGCTTACAGGTTTTGTATCGGCAGAAGAATATCACCAAAATTATCTAGAAAAGAACCCTAATGGCTATTGCCCCGATCATTCTACAGGCGTAGTTTTTAATAAAACACCCGTAGAAAAAGCAGACAATAGTGCTTTGCTCGCAGGTAAGCAAATAGTGGTACTTGATTCTCGTGATTACTGCCCGTACTGTGAAAAATTTAAAAAAGCAGTCGCAAATGATTACAAAGGCACAATACCTATGACATTTCGTCATGCTGACCAACTTAATGATTTAACTATTAAGTCAGCCACGTGGGCAACGCCGACTATTTTGTTTCTAGAAAATGGCGTTGAGGTATATGGCCGTCAAGGCTATGCAACACCTGAAGAGTTTTATAAAGCATTAGGCGCTTTTAAATTAGGTAACAGTGATGCTTATAAAGTTGCATTCGATGCACGAACAGATAGACCTTATTGTAAAGAGTACAAAGAGTTTAAAAATACACCTGATGGTACTTTTGTTGATAAATTAAGTGGAGAGCCACTATTTGATACAAGCGATAGGTTTAACTCCGGTACTGGTTGGTTGTCGTTTAAGCACCCAGTAAAAAGTAGTGTAACGCAGCATGACGATAGCAGTTGGGGAATAACACGTATTGAGCTTCGTTCTAAAAGTACAGGTATTCATCTTGGTCATTTATTCCCAGGAGAAGGCCCTAGAGGCACAGACCGCTACTGTATAAACGCAACAGTACTCGATTTTGTACCAAGAGATAAAAGCTAAACCTTTTACTTTGTAAAGCCTGATTTTAATCAGGCTTTTTTTTGCATAAAATAAAATAGATTTATCATATTCTTTGCAAATTTGTTAAAATTAAAGCGTTGAGCTACACATCAATAATATTACTTAGGTTGTAAATGAATCAATTTATAAAAATAACGACGCAGTTAATGTATTTGCCTTTAGCTTTATTAATTTTTATTACCGATGCTAAGTCGGCAACCCACTATGTCGTCGGCGTAGAGAATATAGAGTATCTACCTTACTTTGATGGTAGTGGAACAAATGGTGCTGACTATTATGGCTTCAGTGAAGAGTTGCTCACTTTATTTGCACAGCAGCACGATTTTGAATTTGAGTTTTACACGCTGCCAATTAATCGTCTTTATAAAGAATTCATTGATCACCATCATGTTGATTTTAAATATCCAGATAACCCTCAATGGAAACCAAGTTATAAAGCTTCCTTTGGTGATTTAAATGAAATTATTTATTCGCAGCCAACCGTTGTGACTAAAACGGGTATTGCGAGTTTAAATAAAAATATCACTATTGATGAATGCGTTAGTTTTGCAACGGTGAGAGGGTTTACGTCTAAAAGCTTTAAACCTTTAATGAATAACAAAAACGTTGAGCTAATTGAAACCGCTAACGTAATGGAATTAATAGAGATGCTTTTAAAAGAGCGAGTGGAGTGTATTTACATATCTAACGATGTATTAAACTATAATATTGTTAAATATTTCAAATTAACCCGACCCGTTTATTTTCAAAACGAATTGCCGACAGATTTACAAGCCTTTTTATTATCGTCGATTGACTACCCTGAGGTAGTTAAGAAATTTGATACATTCTTGCTTTCACATAAAGTGCAAATAAGTAAATTAAAAAAAGAGTATCAAATAAAAAATTAACTAAAAAAGCCCCGTAAGTTATAACTTACGGGGCTTTTTAAAAGGTATTAACCAGTATATAACTATATTATGTATGTGCTTAATAATAAAAACAGTCCAAGCCAAGTCACCACCTAACTTGAACCGCTTTTCACACTGACAACATCTTCACACACAATATAAAGATTCTGTTTACTACGCTTACGTAGCCTTGTAATGCATATCATGTGGTTGAGCCAAGAATAAAAACAGTTCAAGCCAAGTCACCACCTAACTTGAACCGCTTTTTCACACTGACAACATCTTCACACACAATATAAAGATTCTGTTTGCTACGCTTTAGTAGCCTGGTAATGCATATCATGTGGTTTGTGCCAAAAATAAAAACAGTTCAAGCCAAGTCACCACCTAACTTGAACCGCTTTTTCACACTGACAACATCTTCACACACAATATAAAGATTCGGTTTGCTACGCTTTAGTAGCTTTGTAATGCATATCATGTGGTTGAGCCAAGAATAAAAACAGTTCAAGCCAAGTCACCACCTAACTTGAACCGCTTTTTCACACTGACAACATCTTACACACACAATATAAGATTCTTTTCACTGCTAAGTTTGAGTTACTAAAACTCAAAAGGTTGCATTTATTGCTCTTAAAAAACAAATTAACTAAGTTGTTTTGAGCTGATGAAGTAACTTTAATATTTAACTTTATTTTCGACAAACGATAAAAATGAAACCAATGAGTGAAAAAAATTAAACTATAGACTTTAGTCTAACGCTCGGCGTTAAGTTTATGTATTTAAATAAAAAATATTATTCAAATTTGCAGGGAGTTATACCAATCTTCTTATATATGGGGTCTATTTAACGTTAAGAAAATTACGCTAGAACTAGGCAAAAATTTTTGTATCTAGTTGTTCTAAATAAAAAATTTTTAACGACGTAATAGTGCAATTTAATTCGTTAAATTGATCAAAGATTTATGCAGGTTGGTATTAGACGAGTTCAGTAATAAAACACAGAGTGGGTTCTATTAATGAACTCGTCTAATAGGGGATTATTCTTGGATTTTTCTAAACGTATTTACAACCCACTTCGCAAATAAATCAAGCGGGTGATTAAGCGTGCTTGATTCGTGCTGTACTAAATAGTATTTATCTTTAGTTGTTAAAGGCTGCTCGAATAATTTATAAAGCCATTGCTCATCTAACCAGCTTTGACTAATAGGCAGTGGAATAAGCGCAATGCCCATGCCTTGCTGCGCTGCACGCGCTACACCAAACATGCTATCTATTTGAATAATCTGCGAAGGAGAAAAGTCATCAATACCCGCTTTTTCGGCCCACTGGTGCCATGCCCAAGGGCGAGCTTTGTGGAGGATCAGCGGAACTTGGTTAAGCGCTTGACGATGATCGTCTTTCCATTGATCGAGCAATTTTTTATTACATGCAGGAATATATTCAAGGTTAAACAACTCTGTTGCTAATCCTTCTGTAGGTTTACCAGAGGACAATACAATAGATAAATCGCTATGACGCGTTAACTCTTTGCGTGTTTTAAGCGTGTCCATTTGCAGGTTTATATTAGGGTGCTCTGACGTCCACTCACTTAATTTAGGCATGAGTAGCTCGCTGGCAAAAAACTCAGGCAACGTAATTGTCAAATTTGTATTTTGCTGCATCTGACTAAACTCGTTAATGGTGCCCTCTAACATTGTGATGATAGGAGACACTGCATCAAAAAAGTTTTTACCCGCTGTGGTTAAGCTAATTGAACGCGTTTTACGTTGAAAAAGTTCAATACCAAGTTGTTCTTCAAGTTGTTTTATTTGATGGCTTACCGCAGACGGCGTTAAGTACAGCTCATTAGCTGCATGCTTAAAACTTAGGCTTCTTGCGGCAAAGCAAAAAGAGCGAAGGCCACGAATAGGAGTTTGCATGTTTTCCAGAATTATTTAATTTATTGAGACGCCTTACTTAGGCAAAATTTGAACCAACTATTTAATATTTAAATATCAGTAGGTTAAAAATAAATTTAACGCTAGTTCACAAAAAGGGTGCAGACTATCCACAAAATAGTGCAAAGAATCTAAGCGCTTACATTTAATTTATATTTGTATTATAGATAAAATTTACTACAGATGTATGAATGACGGTAAAAATAATGGCAAAAGATAAAAAAAATCCCTCGTGAGAGGGATTTTGGGTAACTCAGCGCCATTGGCACTGGGAATGAGGTCGGTACAGGGTAAAGCGTTATTTTAAGCTAAAGCCTAAAAAACCATTTCTGGTACTTCACCGTCAACAAGTAATTTACCTGCTGTTTTACTAATGATTTCATCAACAGTTACGCCCGGAGCGCGTTCTAATAAATGAAATGCGCCGTCTTTAACTTCTAGTACGGCTAAATCTGTCACTATTTTTTTAACGCAATTAACGCCAGTAAGCGGTAAAGAGCAGGCCTCTAATAGTTTAGAGTCACCATGCTTACTTGCATGGGTCATAGTAACAATAATATTTTTCGCGCCAGCGACTAAATCCATCGCGCCACCCATGCCTTTAATCAGCTTTTTAGGGATCATCCACGATGCGATGTTGCCGTTCTGGTCAACTTCAAATGCACCCAGAACGGTTAAGTCTACATGACCACCCCGTATCATGGCAAAACTATCTGCACTATTAAATATGGCTGCACCTTTAGCTGCTGTCACGGTTTCTTTACCCGCGTTAATCATATCGGCGTCTAGCTCTGCTTTAGTAGGGTACGGGCCCATGCCTAAAAGGCCATTTTCGGACTGTAACATAACTTCAATATCATCCGGTACATAGTTTGCGACGAGTGTCGGAATTCCTATGCCCAAATTTACGTAGTAACCGTCTTGAAGTTCTTGTGCAACGCGCATTGCAACTTGTTCACGTGATAATGCCATAATTATGCTCCTGCTTAATCTCGTGTTGTTACACGTTCAATGCGTTTTTCAAAGTTGCCTTTAATAACGCGATTTACAAAAATACCCGGGGTATGAATTTGGCTTGGTTCAAGCTCGCCCGGCTCTACAATTTCTTCTACTTCGGCAACGGTAATTTTACCAGCCGTTGCTGCCATTGGATTAAAGTTCATGGCGGTGTGTCTAAACACTAAATTACCGTATCGATCGGCTTTCCATGCTTTTACTATGGCAAATTCACCTGTTATAGACTCTTCTAAAATATACGGGCGACCATTAAATTCTTTTACGTCTTTGCCTTCAGCCACAGGAGTACCGTAACCGGTAGCGGTGTAAAACGCAGGTATACCCGCGCCACCAGCTCGCATTTTTTCAGCAAGTGTGCCTTGAGGTGTAAGCTCTACATCAATTTCGCCACTTAATAACTGCTGCTCGAATAGGGCGTTTTCGCCAACGTACGAGGCAACTACTTTTTTAATTTGTTTGTCTTGTAATAAAATACCTAAACCAAAGTCATCAACACCACAGTTATTAGATACCACGGTTAAGTCTTTTGTTTGCATGTGCTTAATTTGTTTAATTAAACCCTCTGGAATACCACATAAACCAAAACCTCCGGCAATAATAGTATCGCCGTCTTTTAATCCTTCCATTGCAGCTTCGTAGCTATAAACTACCTTATCAAAACCGGCCATGAGTCTCTCCTCATTGTGTGCTATTTGTTGTTAACTATCTTGAATCATCATTTCATAAGATAGCTATTTAACCTGAACTCTGGTTAATAGATTTACTAACATATGAATCAGGGTGATATTTAAATTTATTTTCTCTAGCCAGAGATTTTCAGTGAAAACAAGGCGAATTTACGCGTAAATAGCTGGCCTATTGCAAGTAAATTCAACGCAGTTAGTGCTGAAAATAGCTGCTCGAGATAGATTTATTATCCAGAGCTCAGGTTATTTTGTGTGTAGTGCCACAGATACTTTGCTCACAGGTTGCTTACCAAGTGCTTTGGTTATCTCCCATCCAGCGTCACTTAACCTTTGTAAATCAATTCCGTGCTCAATGCCAAGCCCTTGCAGCAAGTAAACTACATCTTCGGTGGCAACATTTCCTGACGCACCCTTAGCATAAGGACAGCCACCAAGGCCTGCAACTGCCGCGTCAACCGTTGCAATACCTAGGCTTAAGGCTGCGTAAATATTTGTAAGCGCTTGGCCGTATGTATCATGAAAATGCACGGCCAACTTGGTTTTATCAATGTGCGTTAAAAGTAACTCGATTAATTGCGTTACTTTTTTAGCGGTGCCAACACCAATGGTATCGCCAAGGCTTACTTCGTAACATCCTAAATCTATTAGCTTTTGCGATACACTTAGTACTGCTTGTGGGTCAATTTCACCCTCATAAGGGCAACCTAGCACACAGCTTACATAACCACGTACGCGGATATTATTCGCTTTAGTAAACGCCATTACTTCGCTAAAGCGTTCAATACTTTGCTCTATTGAGCAGTTTATGTTTTTTTGACAAAACGACTCACTCGCAGCGGTAAATATAGCAAACTCTTTAATGCCAACAGCATGCGCTGCTTGTGCACCTTTTAAGTTAGGTGTAAGGGCACTTAAATTTACGTCAGGTAAATCTAGCGCTGATATTACATCAGCTGAGTCTGCCATTTGTGGCACCCATTTAGGGGAGACAAACGCACCAGCTTCAATATCTTTTAAGCCTGCAGCACTTAGGGCGTTAATAAGTGCTACTTTATCGGCTGTGCTTACTGTTTTTTCGTTTTGTAGGCCGTCTCGCGCGCCAACTTCAACAATACGTACTTTACTTGGAAAGGCACTCATTATGCACCTTCCTCTGTTGTATCTTCTACTATAGCAAGCAGAGCACCATGCGTTACCAATTCACCTTCACCAAAACAATAGCTTTTTAAAATGCCGTCATGCGGTGCGTTAAGCGTGTATTCCATTTTCATGGCTTCAATAATAACAACCGCATCACCTTTGGTAATTGTGCTACCAATGTCGATTAAGTGCTTAACTACCGTGCCATTAAGTGGCGCGGCAAGTGGCAGAGCTTCGCTTTCGTGCGAACTAATATAATGTTTATCAACTAGTTCAAGCTTAGTTTGCAGTGCTTTATTCATCACAGTGACAATATTGCTCACGGTATTATTGCCAACAGTATTATTACTTACCGTAGTTACGTGCGCGCTATGTTTTTCGCCGTTAATAAATACACTGCAAAGACCACTATTTAATGTGCCTTGTAGGTTAAATACATGCTCGTTATGCGTAATACTATAGCCCGCTGTGGTTTTTATAGCGCTTAGCTGTAAATCAGCAAAAGGGATTTTAATTGCTTGCGGAGCATTGAGTGTGAAACCGCTTAGTTGTTGCCAAGGGCTTGCACTGTTTGGCGCATTTTGGGTGTTAGTTAACGATTCTAAATATGCAAAAGCACCAATAAGTTGGCTTGCTTGTAATAACGATTTATCAACCGCAACTAACGAGTCGCCTTGCTCTGCAATAAAGTGTGTACTTGGCGCACCTTGTTTAAACGTAGGGTGGCTTGCTAAGTTATGTAAAAAGCCAATGTTAGTGCTAAAACCCGCTAAATGAAATTGCTCAAGGGCGTGTTGTAAACGGCTCAGTGCTTGTTCGCGATTGTCGTCGTGCACAATAAGTTTTGCAATCATCGGATCGTAAAACGGGCTAATTTCGTCGCCTTGTGCAATGCCTGTATCAATGCGTACAAATTCGCTGTTAAGCGGTGTATGTAGTGCTTCAATAGTGCCTGAGCACGGGATAAAGTCGTTAGCTGGATCTTCTGCGTATATACGCGCTTCAAAGCTATGACCCTGCAATTGAATATCACTTTGTGTCAGTGGCAATGTTTGCCCACCCGCAATATTAATTTGCCAATTGACTAAATCTACACCGGTTACCATTTCGGTCACTGGGTGTTCTACTTGAAGGCGCGTATTCATTTCCATAAAGAAAAATTCATCGCTACACAGTAAAAACTCAACCGTACCTGCGCCTCTATAATTTATAGCCAGTGCACAACGTACAGCTGCTTCGCCCATTTCTTTGCGTAGCTCGTCAGATAAACCCGGAGCAGGGGCTTCTTCAATTACTTTTTGATGACGGCGTTGCAAAGAACAATCACGATCGCCTAAATAAACACAGTTGCCATGGTTATCTGCAAATACTTGCACTTCAACATGGCGAGGCTGGTTTACGTAACGCTCAAGCAATACTAAATCGTTACCAAAACCTGCAATGGCTTCACGTTGCGCACCTTGTAGTGCGCTCATAAAGTCTTTTGCTTTTTGTACAACGCGCATACCTTTACCACCGCCACCAAAGGCGGCTTTAATTAGTACAGGGTAGCCAATTTTTTCAGCTTCACTTTGTAAAAAAGCAGGGTCTTGTTTATCACCATAATAACCAGGTACTAATGGCACATTAGCAGCTGCCATTATTTCTTTAGCGCGGGTTTTAGACCCCATTGCTTCAATGCTACTTGCTGGTGGTCCTACAAACGCAATGTTGTTAGCTTCGCAGGCTCTAGCAAATTCGCTGTTCTCAGATAAAAAACCATAGCCTGGGTGAATACAATCAGCGCCGCAGTCTTTGGCAACTTGTAAAATTTTGTCTGCTACTAAATACGAGTCTTTACTTGGCGCAGCGCCAATATGGTAAGCCTCGTCAGCCATTTTTACGTGCCGAGCATGTTTGTCTGCATCAGAGTAAACCGCGACCGTGATTAAGCCCATTTGTTTTGCGCTGCGCATTACACGGCACGCAATTTCTCCACGATTGGCAATCAGTATTTTTTGTAATCGTTGTGTGTTCATAATTAATCCTACAGTTGCCATTGTGGTGGGCGTTTATCAAAAAAGGCACTTAGCCCTTCTTGACCTTCCTCAGATACGCGAATTTTTGCAATACGCTCAGCAGTAAGCTCAATGAGTTCATCGGTAATTGGCTTATTTGCTACATCGTTAATTAATGCTTTTGCGGCTTTTACTGCAACAGGTCCGTTATCAATCAGCGTTTGCAGCATGTTATCGAGCGCACAGTCTAAATTACCGGTTACTTGATGAATTAAACCAAGTTGCTTAGCAGTATGGGCATCAAACACTTCAGCCGTTAAAAAGTATCTGCGAGCAGCGCGCTCACCAATGGCTTTAATTACATACGGGCTAATAACCGCAGGAATAAGGCCAAGCTTTACTTCACTTAAACAAAATTGCGCATCGTCTTTACTAAGGGCTATGTCGCAACAGGCAATTAAGCCCAGTGCACCACCAAAAGCAGCACCTTGCACAGCGCAAATTGTAGGATGAAGGGATCTTGCTAATACCTGCATTAATTTAGCTAACTGCATTGAATCGGCTAGATTATCGGCGTAGTTGTTATCCGCCATCGATTTCATCCAAGCTAAATCAGCACCGGCTGAAAAGTGTTTACCTTCTGTTTTTAAAACCAAAGCACGAATATCAAGCGTATTTGCATGTTCAATACATTGGATCAGCTCATGTATTACTTCGCTGTTAAATGCGTTTCTTTTTTCTGGGCGGCTTAATACAAGTACAGCCACATTAGATTTTGTTATTTGTAGTGTTACTGACATTTTGCGCTCCGGTTACATTCTAAATACGCCAAATTTCGAATCACGTTTTGGTGCGTTATTCGCAGCCGTTAACGCAAGCCCTAATACATTACGCGTATCGGCAGGGTCTATAATGCCGTCGTCCCACAAACGAGCGCTTGCGTAATACGGATGACCTTGCTCTTCGTATTGATCAATAATTGGCTTTTTAAAGTCACTGATTTCTTGCTCGCTCATGCTTTGGCCTTTACGCGCTAAACCATCTTGTTTAACTTGCGCCATTACACCCGCTGCTTGCTCGCCGCCCATGACAGAAATACGGGCATTAGGCCACATCCACATCATGGTTGGTTCAAATGCACGGCCACACATTCCGTAGTTACCTGCGCCGTAAGAGCCGCCAATAAGTACTGTAAATTTAGGCACATCAGCACACGAAACCGCCATCACCATTTTAGCGCCGTGCTTAGCAATGCCTTCGGCTTCGTATTTTTTACCCACCATAAAGCCGGTAATATTTTGTAAAAACACTAAAGGAATATTGCGCTGAGCACACAGCTGAATAAAGTGCGCGCCTTTTTGCGCCGACTCACTAAATAAAATACCGTTATTAGCCACTATGCCAACGGGGTTGCCATAAATGCTGGCAAAACCGGTGACCAGCGTTTCACCAAAATAGCGTTTAAATTCATCAAATGATGAGTCATCTACAGTGCGCGCTATTACTTCGCGTACATCAAACGGCTTTTTAAGGTCGGTGCCTACAATGCCGTAAAGCTCGTTAATATCGTAACGCGGTGGTTTTACATCTCCTAGCTCTTGTTTAAGTAACGGCGCAGTGGGGCGTGTGTAGTTAATACGTTCTATACATTGGCGCGCAATAGAAAGTGCATGAGCATCGTTTTCAGCGTAGTGATCGGCAACACCCGACACTTTACAGTGCACATCGGCGCCGCCTAGTTCTTCGGCGGTTACTTCTTCGCCCGTTGCTGCTTTTACAAGCGGCGGACCTGCTAAAAATATAGTGCCTTGATCTTTTACAATAATGCTTTCATCGGCCATAGCAGGTACGTACGCACCACCTGCGGTACATAACCCCATTACCACGGCAATTTGTGGAATTCCTTTACCCGACATACGGGCTTGATTGTAAAAAATACGACCAAAATGCAACTTGTCCGGAAATACATCGTCTTGCTCAGGCAAGTTAGCACCGCCCGAATCAACAAGATAAATACACGGTAAGTGGCAGCGCTCTGCAATGTCTTGTGCGCGTAAATGCTTTTTAACGGTAAGCGGAAAATACGTACCGCCTTTAACCGTGGCATCGTTTGCAATAATCATGCATTCAATGCCTTTAACACGGCCAATACCGGCTACAACACCGGCGCACGGTATTGCTTGTTCGTACACACCAAAGGCAGCAAATTGTGAAATTTCTAAAAACGGTGAGCCTTCATCAATTAATGTACTTATACGGTCGCGAACAAATAATTTACCACGACCTTCGTGGCGCTCTTTTAATGCAGCGCCTCCGCCTTGGCTAATTGTTGCTACTTTACTGCGTAAATCATCCACCAGCGCCGACATGTTTTTATGGTTTTGCACAAACGTTGGATCGTGAGGATTAACGCTCGATTTTAAAATCGTCATGGTTTAATCCTTAACGGCTTTCAGTGAAAAGTTCGCGGCCAATAAGCATGCGGCGTATTTCTGATGTACCTGCACCAATTTCGTATAGTTTAGCGTCGCGCAGCAAACGGCCCGTTGCGTATTCGTTTATGTAGCCATTGCCGCCTAAAATTTGAATCGCATCAAGCGCCATTTTAGTCGCAAGCTCTGCTGCATATAAAATGGCACCGGCTGCATCTTTACGGGTTGTTTCGCCACGGTCACAAGAGCGAGCTACCGTATACACATATGAGCGCGCAGCATTCATTTGTGTATACATGTCGGCTACTTTGCCCTGAATTAACTGAAATTGACCAATAGGAGTGTCAAATTGTTTACGCTCATGAATGTACGGTACTACTATATCCATACACGCTTGCATTATGCCAAGCGGGCCTGCTGCAAGCACTACGCGTTCGTAATCAAGGCCACTCATAAGTACTTTAACGCCTTCGTTTAAGTTACCTAAAATGTTTTCCTCGGGTACTTCGCAGTTTTCAAATACTAGCTCACAGGTGTTTGAGCCGCGCATGCCCAGTTTGTCGAGCTTTTGCGCCGTAGAAAAACCAGGAAAGTTGCTCTCTACAATAAACGCGGTAATGCCTTTAGCACCGGCGTTTAAATCTGTTTTAGCGTAAATAACGAGTGTGTGTGCGTCGGGGCCATTGGTGATCCACATTTTGTTGCCGTTTAAAATGTACTTATTGCCTTTTTTTTCGGCTTTAAGTTTCATTGATACAACGTCAGAGCCCGCATTAGGCTCGCTCATTGCAAGAGCACCAATGTGCTCGCCACTAATAAGCTTTGGTAAGTATTTTTCTTTTTGAGCTTGTGTGCCGTTACGGTTAATTTGATTAACACACAGATTTGAGTGTGCTCCATAGCTTAAACCTATAGAGGCACTGGCACGGCTAATCTCTTCCATAGCAATAACATGTTCTAAGTAACCTAAACCGGCGCCGCCAAGTTCTTCAGATACGGTCATACCCAGTACGCCCATTTCGCCCATTTGAGCCCAAAGTTGATTTGGGAAAGCGTTATCTAAATCAGTTTTTTCAGCAAGCGGGGCAATCTCCTGACTCGCAAAACTATTTACGTGGTCGCGGATCATATCGGCGGTTTCGCCAAGGCCAAAGTTCATTTCTTTATATAGTGAAATAGTGCTCATGATTCATTCCTGTGTGACGTGTGTGTTGTCAGTGTGTTGTTATTTTAAAAATAAACTTACTCGTCTATTTTGTTCAGTGTGTCTCTGCAGCGGCGCTCGGCCGTCACCAACTCCATAAGAACAACTTTAATGTCGTCCATTTGTTGAGATAAGTCAGACTTTTTATCGGCTATTAAATCAAGCATGGTAACCAGCTGCTTAGCACTCGACTTATCAGCGTCGTACAGTTCAAACAAACGGCCTGTTTCAGCAAGCGTAAAGCCCAATCGTTTACCACGTAATATTAGTTTTAAACGCACTTTGTCGCGTTTTGAATAAATACGTGTTTGACCATTACGCTCTGGGGTTATTAACCCTTGATCTTCGTAAAAGCGAATAGAGCGGGTTGTAATGTCAAATTCTTTAGCGAGTTCGCTAATGCTAAATGTTTGTTCATTACTAGCCGGCATTTTGGCTGAGCTTGCAAAGTTTGTTTGATTATCTGGTTTCATAATTGTATTTACCTCATTCGAATAACTCCAATATAAGTGAAGTTTACGTAAAGGTAAAGCTTGGTGTGTTTTGAAACTATTTATAAAGGAGTGTTGGCGCGAAGAGTTGACTTATTTTATTAATTTTCAGTAGGTTAATTTTATTTCCTCAGTGTGGCCTAACAGCTGGAAAATAATGCTTACACTTATAAAACTAAAAATTAAGCTGTTTTTAGTTGACGTTGGCGTAAACGTTAGTATTGTGTGTAGGTATTAAATAATAAATGAATACTAAATTAATAGAGCAAATATACTAACAATTATTTGCATTAAATTACAACGGAGTTAGTTATGACTTTAGAATCAGTGGTAATTGTAGCAGCAAAACGCACCCCAATGGGTGGTTTTATGGGAGCGTTAAGTGATGCGCAGTCTACCGAGCTTGGCGCTACCGCCATTGCCAGTGCACTTGCACAAACTGGTTTAGCTAATGATGCAATAGACGAAGTAATTATGGGCTGTGTATTACCAGCAGGGCTTGGGCAAGCGCCCGCACGCCAAGCAATGTTAAAAGCAGGCCTTGCACTTAGCACTGGCGCTACAACAATTAACAAAGTATGTGGCTCTGGTTTAAAAGCCGCCATGCTTGCAAACGATTTAATTAAAGCAGGCTCTATTCAATCTGCTATTGCCGGTGGCATGGAAAGCATGACAAACGCACCGTACTTTATTCCAAAAGCACGTGGCGGTATGCGAATGGGTCACGGCGAAATAAAAGATCACATGATGAGCGACGGCCTTGAAGATGCTTACGACAACAAAGCAATGGGTTGTTTTGCACAAGACACCGCCGACGAATACGGCATTGGTCGTGAGCAAATGGATGCGTTTGCATTAGGCTCATTAAGTAAAGCTAAAGCCGCGATACAAAATGGCAGTTTTGATGACGAAGTTGCACCTCACACGATGCAAACACGCAAAGGCGATGTAACAGTATCGATTGATGAGCAACCAGGTAACGCCCGCCCAGAAAAAATTCCAAGTCTGCGTGCAGCCTTTAAAAAAGACGGCACCATTACAGCCGCTAATTCATCGTCAATTTCAGACGGTGGCGCGGCGCTTATATTAATGAGCGAATCAAAAGCAAAAGAGCAAGGCTTAACACCGCTTTGTAAAATTGTAGCGCACAGCACGCATTCTCAAAAACCAAGTGAATTTACAGTAGCGCCAGTAGGTGCAATAAGCAGCGTGCTTGAAAAAGCGGGTTGGGCTGTAAACGATGTTGACCTTTGGGAAATTAACGAAGCATTTGCCATGGTAACCATGCTGGCGATTAACGAGTTAAAACTTGATGAAAGCAAAGTAAACGTGAATGGCGGTGCATGTGCACTTGGCCACCCAATTGGTGCAAGCGGCGCGCGTATTTTAGTAACGCTTATTCATGCCCTTAAAAACCGAGGCCTTAAAAAAGGCATTGCGTCTTTATGTATTGGTGGCGGTGAAGCGGTTGCTATGGCCGTAGAAGCGTATTAACTAGGTATTAAGCAGTTATAAGAAAGCTATACGAATAACTATAAAAGCGCTGCACTAATAATACTAACAAAGCGGCGCTACCAATTTTAAAAGAGAACACACAACTCACACACTAGGATTTAATCATGCACCAAGTACCACTACTTATTAATGGCGAATTTATTCAATCAGCATCAAAAGAGCTTATCGATGTTATAAACCCAGCAACTCAAGAAGTACTTGCACAAGTGCCATGTACCACAGAATCAGAAATGGACGCGGCAATAGCCTCAGCCTCTGAAACGTTTAAAACATGGAAAGACGTACCCATTACTGAACGTGCTCGCATTATGATGAAGTACGCGGCGCTATTAAAAGAACATCACGATGAGCTTGCTACCATTATTTGCCATGAATTGGGTAAAACATTTGAAGATGCAAAAGGCGATGTTTGGCGTGGTATTGAAGTAGTAGAACAAGCTGCTAACGCGCCATCATTAATGATGGGTGAAACAATGGAAAACGTAGCGCGTAAAATCGATACGTATTCTTACATGCAGCCACTTGGCGTGTGTGCAGGTGTTACCCCGTTTAACTTCCCTGCAATGATCCCACTTTGGATGTTCCCGCTGGCTATTGTGTGTGGTAACACCTTTATTTTAAAACCGTCTGAGCAAGATCCACTTACACCAATGCGTTTAGCAGAGCTATTTATTGAAGCCGGCGCACCAAAAGGCGTATTACAAGTTGTTCACGGTACAAAACCACAAGTAGACCGCTTACTAGAAGACAAAGCAGTGCGTGCTATTTCGTTTGTTGGCTCATGTGGTGTAGGTGCTTATATTTATTCTAAAGGCACACAAAATCTTAAACGCGTGCAAGCGTGTGTTGGCGCTAAAAACCACATGGTTATTATGCCTGATGCAAGTAAATCGCACGTTGTAAATAACTTAGTAGGCGCATCGGTAGGTGCTGCTGGTCAGCGTTGTATGGGTATTTCGGTTGCTGTATTTGTAGGTCAAGCAAGTCAGTGGGTAGATGAAATTAAAGCAGGCTTTGAAAATGTACGCCCAGGCGTGTGGGATGATGCAAACGCGGCATACGGTCCACAAACATCAAAAGCAGCAAAGGCACGTATTTTATCACTCATTGCTGGTGGTAAAGAGCAAGGCGCTACCTGTTTAATTGATGGTTCTGACTTTACGGTTGAAGGGTACGAGCAAGGTAACTGGGTTGGCCCAACGTTATTTACCGATGTAACCAAAGAGATGGATTTATACAAAGAAGAAATATTCGGCCCAGTACTGGCGTGTATGTTTGTAGACACGCTTGATGAAGCAATCGCACTTATTAACGACAGCCCTTACGGTAACGGCACCTCATTATTTACGTCAAGCGGCGCAGTGGCTCGTAAATTCCAACACGAAATTGAAGTAGGCCAAGTAGGTATTAATGTGCCAATTCCGGTGCCACTTCCGTTCTTTTCGTTCACTGGTTGGAAAGGCTCGTTTTATGGCGATACTCACACGTACGGTAAACAAGGCATTCGTTTTTACACAGAAACTAAAACGATTACCTCACGTTGGTTTGAAGACGACATTGCGTCGGGTCCAAATATGAGCATTAACTTAAAATAATCGTAATTAAAAAATGAATAAATAAAAGAATAATTAATAATAAAGATGGGCGCGAAGGCTACTTCACACACAACACACAACACACATAAGCCTTCGCCGCTCGTCACGAACTACTCCCGTGACGGGAGACACTAACAACACAACTAACACAATTAAAGAGGTCTAACATGGACTTTAACTTATCAGAAGATCAACAAGCCTTTGCTCAAACAGCACGCCAATTTGCCGAGTCAGAACTTGCCCCCTATGCAGCAAAGTGGGATCGCGAACATATTTTTCCTAAAGACACGATTAAAGCAGCAGGCGAGCTTGGTTTTTGTGGTTTATACACGCCAGAGGAAGCGGGCGGCCTTGGTTTATCACGTTTAGATTCGAGCATTATTTTTGAGCAGCTTGCTATGGGCTGTACCGCAACAACGGCCATGTTAACCATTCATAATATGGCCACCTGGATGGTAGCAAGTTTTGGTACCGATGCAGTTAAAGACAAATACGTAGAGCAATTAGTAATGGGCGAGTTACTTGCCTCTTACTGTTTAACAGAGCCAGGGTCGGGTTCAGACGCCGCATCACTTAAAACAAAAGCCGTGCTTGAGGGTGATGAGTATGTTATTAACGGCTCAAAAATGTTTATATCGGGCGCTGGCGAAACCGAAGTATTAGTGGTAATGGCACGTACAGGCGGCGAAGGCGCTGCGGGTATTTCGGCATTTGTAGTCCCGGCCGACGCGAAAGGCGTTGAATATGGCAAAGCCGAAGAAAAAATGGGTTGGAACGCACAACCTACACGCCTAATTAGCTTTGAAGATGTACGCATTCCTGCGCATAACTTATTAGGCGCAGAGGGCGAAGGCTTTAAATTTGCGATGCAAGGCCTAGATGGCGGCCGAATTAACATTGCCACATGTTCAATTGGTACAGCGCAAGCGGCGCTTAATACAGCCCGTGAATATTTAAAAGAACGTACACAATTTGGTAAACCATTGGCTGCGTTTCAAGCATTGCAATTTAAAATTGCCGATATGAACACCGAGCTTGTAGCTGCGCGCCAAATGGTAAGGCTTGCTGCATTTAAACTTGATAATAACGACGTTGAAAAAACCACTTACTGCGCCATGGCTAAACGCTTTGCTACCGATGTTGGTTTTACCGTATGTAACGACGCACTGCAAATTCATGGTGGTTACGGTTATATAAAAGAATACCCGCTTGAGCGCCATGTACGTGATGTACGCGTTCATCAAATTTTAGAAGGCACTAATGAAATTATGCGTGTGATTATAGCGCGCCGTATTTTAGCTGAGTCTGCAAGCGACGTTTTATAAGGAGCAATGTATGTCAGAATCAAAATCTAATCCGAGTATTGAACTTACAACCGAAGGTCATGTTGCTATTTTAACTATGTCTAACCCGCCAGCAAACACCTGGACAAAAGACACCCTAGTTGATTTAAAAAATACCGTTAATGAGCTTAATAATAATAAAAATATTTATGCATTGGTACTTACTGGTGAAGGCGAGAAGTTTTTTAGCGCGGGTGCCGACCTAAACGTATTTGCTGGTGGCGATAAAGGCGTAGCCGCCGATATGTCGCGTGTATTTGGTGAAGCATTTGAAGCGCTTACTAATTTTAGAGGCGTGTCGGTTGCAGCCATTAATGGTTATGCAATGGGCGGCGGTTTAGAGGTGGCGCTTGCGTGCGACGTTCGTATTGCGGAAGAGCAAGCACAAATGGCGCTCCCTGAAGCTAAAGTTGGCTTATTACCGTGTGCTGGTGGCACACAAAATTTAGCATGGCTTGTAGGCGAAGGCTGGGCAAAACGCATGATTTTATGCGGCGAGCGCTTAAAAGCTGATAAAGCCCTACAAATTGGCTTAGTAGAAGAAGTAGTACCGCAGGGTGAAAGCTTTGCGGCAGCCTTAAAACTGGCCAACCAAGTGGCCGATCAAAGCCCTAGCTCAGTTGCAGCATGTAAAACATTGATTCAAAAAGGGCGCCATCAACCAATGGCAAGTGTATTGCCTCTTGAGCGCGAGTTATTTGTTGGTTTATTTGATACCGAAGATCAACAAGAAGGCGTAAATGCCTTTTTAGAAAAACGCCGCGCTAACTGGGTAAATGGCTAATGAGTGCTTTAACATTATTAAATAGCGCTGATGAACCCGTGGTATTTGAAACCGCAACCGCAGAAAATGGCAGTTTAATTGGGCTTATTACACTCAATGCGCCAAAAGCCTTAAATGCACTTAATTTTGAGATGATCAAGTTACTTGAACCGCAATTGCGAGCTTGGCAAGACGATGATGCTATTGCTATGGTCTTGTTAAAAGGCGCAGGCGATAAAGCATTTTGCGCCGGTGGCGATGTTGTAAGCCTTCATCATGCAATGGCGCAAGGTAAACCAACAAGCTTAGTTGAAGAGTTTTTTACCCTTGAGTACAAGCTTGATTATCTTATTCATACCTTTGATAAACCTATCCTCGTTTGGGGTAACGGCATAGTAATGGGCGGCGGTTTAGGGCTAATGGCCGGTGCTAGCCACCGCGTTGTAACCGAAACATCTCGCATTGCCATGCCAGAGCAAACCATAGGTTTATACCCTGATGTAGGCGGCAGTTACTTTTTACATAAAATGCCACAAAGTGTGGGGCTATTTTTAGGGCTAACGTCGGCATCAATTAACTGCGACGACGCGCGTTTTGTATCGCTTGCCGATCACTTCATCGACAGCACTAAATATGATGCCATGCTTGCGCAAATTTTAGCAGCTAAATGGGGCAAAACCGCAAGCTTAAATCATGAGCGATTAACTAAGTTATTAACCGATTTAGACAACCAATCTGCGCGTATGCCAAAAGGCAATATAAAAGCTAACCTAAAAACGATTCAAAAATTGGGTGAGTTTACAACCTTGCAGGAGCAGGTTGATTACATTTTAGGGCTAACCACTGACGATAAATGGCTACAGCGCGCTCAAAAATCACTTAAGCATGGCTGCCCACTAAGTTGTGCACTTGTAAGTGAGCAATTAAAAACAAGCCAAGGCAAAAGCTTATTAGCGTGTTTTAAAATGGAGCTGGGTATGTCGGTTCGCGCTGGCGAAGTAGGTGAGTTTCAAGAAGGTGTAAGAGCGCTACTAATAGATAAAGACGGCGCGCCAAATTGGCAATACAAAACACTTAGTGATGTACCACAAACAATAATAGATAGCTTTTTTGCTAACCGCTTTGGCGAAAATCACCCGCTCAATGAGCTTGCTGTTAAATAGAATTGGTATCTAAAAGGAACAACTATGAGTAAATTAAACATAGGTTTTATTGGTTTAGGTAATATGGGCGGCCCAATGGCGGCTAACTTAATTAAAGCTGGGCATACTGTTAGCGTGTTCGATTTAAACCAGTCGGTCGTAAATGAGTTTGCAAGCAAAGGCGCAAAAGCAGCGGTTGATGCAAAGCAGTGCGCAACCAATGCTGACGTACTTATTAGTATGTTACCAGCGGGCAAACATGTTAAGTCGCTTTACTTAGGTAATAACGACGACAACGGCTTAATTAACGTGCTGAGCAAAAATACATTAGTAATTGATTGCTCAACAATAGATGCAGAATCAGCCCGTATTGTAGGCAGTGCGCTTGGTGAACAAGGCATAAGCTTTGTAGATGCACCGGTATCGGGCGGCGTTGCAGGCGCAACTGCTGGCACACTTACTTTTATTGTAGGCGGCGAAAAAGCAGCGTTCGATAAAGCAAATACAGTGTTGAGTGATATGGGTAAAAACATATTTCATGCAGGCGATATTGGCGCAGGGCAAGTAGCAAAAATATGTAATAACATGCTACTCAGTATTTTAATGGCAGGCACCAGCGAAGCACTGCAAATGGGTATTAACAACGGCCTCGATCCTAAAGTGCTTAGCGACATTATGACCGCAAGTTCGGGCCGAAACTGGACGCTTGAACTTTACAACCCTTGCCCAGGTGTAATGGATACAGCCCCTGCAAGTAACGATTACAAACCAGGCTTTATGGTCGATTTAATGGCTAAAGATCTAGGCCTTGCCATGGAAGCCGCGCAGCAAAGTAATTCATCAACCCCTATGGGTTCAATGGCTAAAAATTTATACACTATGCTACAGCACCAAGGTGCGGGTAGTGATGACTTTAGTGCCATTTATAAACTGTTTTCTAAGTAGGAGCAACGCGTGGAAATTAAAAATAACACGGTAGTAATAACCGGTGGCGCACAAGGTTTAGGCTTTGCAATGGCGCAAAAGTTTGCACTTATGGGTGCCAACATTGCTTTAATAGATATGGCACAAGACTTATTAAACAACGCATGCGAGCAACTCACGCAGCTTGAAGGTGTCACAGGCAACATTAAAGGTTATGCCGCAAACGTAACCGCCGAGAGCGAAGTAGAAAGCGTATTCAATACCATTAATAGCGATTTTGGGCACATTGGCGTGCTTATAAACAACGCCGGTATTTTACGCGACGGCATGTTTATAAAGGCAAAAGACGGTAAAGTCGTTAAAAAAATGTCTCTTGAGCAATTTCAATCAGTGATTGATGTAAACCTGACAGGTGTGTTTTTAGCAGGGCGGGAAGCTGCAAGCCACATGATTGAATCAGGTAAAGGCGGCGTAATCGTTAATATGTCGAGCGTAGCGCGCGCAGGTAACATAGGCCAAACAAACTACGCGGCATCAAAAGCAGGCGTAGTGGCACTTACCACCACATGGGCTAAAGAACTTGGCCGCTTTGGTATACGTGTAGGCGCTATTGCACCAGGTGTAATAAGCACCGCCATGACCGACGCCATGAAGCCCGAAGCCAAACAACGTATGCTTGCAGTAACACCCGTAGGGCGCTTAGGCGAAAGCGACGAAATTGCCCATACCGCACAATACATAATCGAAAACGACTTTTTTACCGGCCGCGTGGTAGAAATAGACGGCGGTATTCGTTTGTAAACCGAACTTGATTAAGGTTGATTAAAAGCATAGCTCTTTGGGTTATGCTTTTTTGTTTTAAATCGGGGAGTTTATAATCTTGAAAAAGGGCTAATAACGGCGTTGGCAATTTGTTGTAAAACATGGGTAGTATACCTGCTGAATTAAAACGTAGAACATTCTAGTGTTCTAATTAACTGCGTTAAAAACTTCTCATCGGGCTACGATAGCTGTTTATTAAAGAATGGCAAACGGCTCGGCTGTATTGAACCGGCTTTCCTTTAAATAAAAAGCGGAACATTACAGTGAACAAAGGCATGAATAAATTGACCTTACGGGGTCAAACAAAAGTGAATGCCTTTACTTTATTGTGTGGCAACTGTATTGCCTTGTTCATAATATAGAAAAGCTGAAATACGATACATTAAGAAGGGGAAGCCCTTTTAACTTAAATAAAAGCCATTCAACCACTCGTAATTCCTTCCAAAACGCCAATTTAAACAACACCAAACACTTCTTTATATGCTGCGTAAAAATACAGTAATCGATTGAACCAAAATAGGAACTCAGCTATGGTTTGTTTATCAATAAAAACAAATAAAAAACGAGTTAATCTACAGGCTCGTTAGGTTTCAAGGTGAGTCATGTATCTCTTAGATAGAGAAATATTAAAACAAGGCGACATTATCCTTACTTGTTCGAATGAAAAGCCAAGTAAAATGATACAAAAATTAACTGGGACAGAATATTCTCATGCTATTTTGTATGTTGGAGGCTCAAGCTACATTCATTCAGATCTAGCAGGAGTTCATTCTGGAAATACACAACGCTTGGTTATTGACAACCCTGGTTTTGTGAAGGTCGTTAGAGTTAATAATCAATCAGCTATAAATAAAGCGATTGAGTACGCTCGTTTACAAGTAGGCACATCATATTCTAAGTTAAGTGCTGCAAATGCAGGGGCTAAAATATTCTCAAAGCTTGATACAACAAGGCAATTTTGTTCTCGTTTAGTCGCAAAATCGTATGAATATGCAGGGGTTGAGTTAGTTTCAAATGCTGAAGCATGTTTGCCTCAAGAAATTGCAGATTCAAATCTTGTAAATGTTATTGAAAATTGTGTTTACTTAGCCAGAAAAGAAGAAATAGAGTTTGCACTAAGTTTTGATCCGATTAAAAAGCAAAGTGAAATCACGAACTCTGTTTTAAAATCTACTAGGAAATTAATAGGTAATAAAATACAGGCACTATCAGATATTACGTCTCACTTAATTGAAGACCCTAAATTTGATAAAGAAATTACGGAAATATATCAACTTTCTGGTTATCTTGATATGTGGCGATATGAAAAAGAAAAAAACCCATGGAGATATGATGTTAAATTATTCAGAGCGCTACCTTTAACAAAGTATGAACTTGGTCAGTATGCTCATAAAGAAATAGAAATAGCAGAAGGTCTCCTTGCTTTGTATAAGAACAATCTAGAGCAATACTTTTACATAAAAGAGCAGTATGAACTGAAATATGCAGAGCAGCAGTTCAATTTATATAAGCAATTAGTAGAGAACGCACTTGATCATAAATTTACAGCAGAAGCAGTTATAAATGAAACCTAAAAAGTGCATAAACACGGACAATTTTCTACGCTTCGCTTCGCAAATGTGCGGTTATGCAAAGCGTTATGCATTTTGATGGGTAAGTAGAATGGATGGTACTTTTTCAGAAAATTACTGGTCAAACTTAAAGTTAACTCTAAGTTTTCAGGGATTGTAATGTTTGGAGTTTCAATTTTAATTATTTATCGTAATAAACTAGACACCCATCCTAAATTTTGCACTTTACGCACTTAGTAGTATTGATTAGGATGACACCCATCCTAATTAATGTGAAAAAAGCCAATAAAAACAGTATGAAGAGTGCATTATTATAAATAATGAATCACGCAAAAAGCTGAGCTATGTAGACAAAATGAAAGTAAAAATAGACAGTCCAATCGGAAGAAGATAGCGGTTTATTAAAGAATGGTAAACGACTCGGCTTTCTTTTAAATAAAAAGCGGAACATTACAGTGAATAAAGGCATGAATAAATTGACCTTACGGGGTCAAACAAAAGTGAATGCCTTTACTTTACACTGCGGCAACTGTATTGCCTTGTTCATAATATAGAAAAGCTGCAAAACACGATGCATTGAGAAGGGTAAGCCCTCTTACTCTAAATAAAAGCCACTCAAACACCCGAAATCCCTTCCAAAACGCCAATTAAAACAATATCAAACACTTCTATATTCTGCGTAAAAATACAGTAATCAATTGAACCAAAATAGGAACTCAGCTATGGTTTGTTTATCAATAAAAAACAAATTTAAAAACGAGTTAATCTACAGGCTCGTTATGTGCCTTCAAACTCAGCAACTTTGGTCAAGATCCGTATTTAAATAGTTCCTAGTATTGAGTTGCTTAGGAGAGAAATAGTTATATGACCAAATACCGTGATCAGTTTATAGATGTAGTCAATTATATTGATGCTAACCTTGATGGGGAGCTTGATGTTAAAAGGCTTTGTCAGCTAGCATATTTATCGAAGTACCATTTTCATAGGCAATTTTCGTCACACTTTGGTATGCCCGTAATATCGCTTGTGAGATTACTTCGACTCAAAAAGGCAGCCTTCCAATTAGCCTATAGGGTAGATGATAAGATTGTTGATATTGCATTGGCGAATGGTTACGAAAGTCATGAAGCTTTTTCTCGGGCTTTTAAAAAACATTTTGACAAAAGTCCGTTCGAATTTAGGAAAACCCCTGATTGGACTCCTTGGCGTTCAAAATATGAACCAGTGATTAAGCTAAGGACTAAAATTATGAATGAAAATCCTGATTTTAAAGTGGAACTGATTGATTTCCCTGAAACATCAATTGCAGTTATGGAGCACCGAGGTTCGCCAAACCTGTTAGGAAATACAATACAAAAATTCATTGAGTGGAGAAAAATCAACCACCTTCTGCCAAATAAAAGCAAGACCTTTAATTTGGTTTACGATGATCCTGCTGTAACAGTCCCCGAAAATTTTAGGTTTGATCTTTGTTGTTCTGTTGACTTCCAAGTCGAGCCAAATGATTATGGAGTCGTGAGCAAAATAATCCCTGCTGGGAGATGTGCAGTAGTTAGGCATATTGGCAGCGATGACTCTATTGGCGCGGTGGTAAACTTTCTGTACTCCAAATGGCTTCTCGATTCTGATTTTGAAGTTCGGGACTTTCCTGTTTTTTTTGAAAGGGTTAGTTTTTTCCCAGAAGTATCAGAAAGTGAAATGATAACCGATATATATTTGCCGATTGACTTAGGCACATAACAAACCAATTAATCCGACCTCAATACGCTGCGCTCCTTTCAGCGGCTTATTGGGGCGTTAACTGCCAAACGGGACTCTGTTGAAAACTTTTAGTGCCTTTGTGGCTGTTGTTATCTTAATTATTGCTGCATGTTATTTTTATTTTTTCAAAAATCTAGAAATTGAAACGCGCTTTATCCCTAGTGAGTTTGAATATTGTGGTGCAGTAATAAACTCTGACGATATGGACTATTTAAATATTGTGAGATGGTTAAAGAGTAATAATCACGGTTGGGATACAGATTGGAATACTCCAATTCAAGGAAACATTTATAGAAATCCTGTGTTTTCGGTAGTTCTCTTTGATGGTGGAGTTTCTGTAAGTTATAAAACTGACAATGGTTATCCTCGTTTTATAAAGTCAGTAGAACATGGCTTTAAGTTAGAGTGTACTCATGGCAGTTAACAAAAACATCAACTGGAAAACTACTCGCTGTAAAACGCTCGTATTTTCCAGTTATATTAAGCGTTATATTGCAAAGGTAATTTAATGAATGATGGAATATTCGGTATTGCTGTTCTTGCCACAATTGCGACGATTTGCTCGCTTGTGTCTCATTTATTTATTAAAAAATTCGTTATAGCGGTCTTTGTTTCGGGGTTACTCAGTGCGTCAGTTTTTCACCTTGCAGCATATTTAAACCTTGGGCCGCTTGATCCTTTTTATTTATTCGCCGCATTTGCTTCATTTTTAATTAGCTGCGCAATATCAACGATAACTGGCTGCTTGATACTCAAAAGAACTAATAGCTAGGTTGTTTAAACATGCAATATAACAACCCAATCAACACACTCTCTACGTTCGCTGGGACGCATACACGCGCGGCTTCGCCATCATGCCCCACATGTCTGCGCCCGTTATTGGAAAGTTATACGTACAGGAGAGTTTTGTGCTAGATGAAATGATTTCTCAGCTTAAAGATAAAAAGTCAGCTAAACGACGATCTGCGGCTAAGAAATTACGTAAACTTAAAAATGGCGATGCAGGCCCGTTCTTATTAAGTGCTTTGAAAGAAGAGCTAAAAGATTCACGTACTTGGGAGACTCAGTATCAAATGGTTATGGCTATCGGTGAATGTGGCTACAAACCTGCACTAGATTTCCTTAAATCAATGGCACATCAAACCTTAGAAGCAACAATGGTTTATCTTGCTATCGGCGATGCAATCCAAAGATTATCAATGCAAAATGAACAGGATGTTATATCAATATTTAAAGCGATCGAATCTGGTAACTTTATGGTCACTGATGGAGCACTTCGCGCAATGGCAATGCTTAAAATGGTGCCAGCGGAAATAGATATAGAAAGAATAATTGATCATGTGGCAGCTCAAGGCAAAAATGATGGAATTAATTTTTGGGTATTAGCAGCCGCTCCAGGTTGGTCAGGAAAAAAGGTTGAGGAGTATCTACATTTTTGTTCAGCCTCAAAACGGGACGAAATAACTAACGCAGTTGGATTAGCTCAAAAACACAAATATAAAAAGTGGTCTCCGCTGTAAGTACGTATAACAACACGCCCTGAGGTGGACGACTAGTAAAGTTTAGCTATTAATTGCAAATTCAGCTATGGTTTGTTTATCAATAAAAATAAATAAAAAACGAGTTAATCTACAGGCTCGTTATATGTACAAGGAGAGTTCAGTTGATGCGTTACCTATTATTTTTAGTGTTGATAATACCTTTTTATTCTTTTGCCGAAATTAACCTTCCTCTGCAAAAAGAACTAATTGAAATGGAAATTGAAGATCAACATATTCGAAACAAAATAGGAGAAGCTGGGTGGCAAAACCCGCCTAAAGCACTCCTAGAACAAATGATGAAAATAGATGAAAGTAATACAGGAAAACTTAAAGCTATCATTAAAAAGCATCATTGGGTAACAAGGGATTTAGTCGGAGTTAAAGGAGTTGGAGCAGCATTTTTAGTCATCCAGCATTCACCTGATGTTGCATTTAAAGTAAAAATGCTTCCTTATTTAAAGCAATCATATTTGAATGGCGAAGGTGTTAGCGGACAACAAGTTGCTCTTTTAACTGATAGAGCTCTTATTGCACAAGGAAAGAAACAAATCTATGGTACTCAAGCTGATGTGAGTGAAGGTAAAGTTGTGTTTAGCCCTATAGAAGATGAAACTAATGTAGATAAACGGCGTGAAGAAATGAATATGCCCTCTTTAGATTTTTACTTAAAAATAATGGAAAAAATGTACGGGATTAAAGAACACCCTGAAATAGACTTGAATTAATGTACATATAACAAAACGTCCTGAGGTGGGCAACTAGTAAAATTTGTCTATTAATTGCAACTTTTAATAGTGGCGCTTTAAAGCCGCTAAATAAGTCGATTCATCGTAGGGTGTATTCGTTTTCCAACACCTAAATAAAATCTAACAAGGAACGTATATGAATTTATCTGAAGGAAAAACTGTAATTGAGTTTGAAATATCAGAAACAGGCCACCAAATTGTTGAAGCTAAAATTAACGGTAAATTGTTACGTTTTATTTTAGATACTGGCGCTGGGACATCTGTTTTAGACAGGGGATGCCTAAGTGAATTAGGCATTGAAGAGACACTCAATGTTGAGAATGCAGCAGGCTTGGGCACTTCGGATCACGCTATGGGAGATATAGAAGTTGATTCAATTGAGTTTGGTAGTGCCTTGTTTGAAAGTCCTGCCTTTGTGTCACTTAATCTTGACCATGTACAGGTGGCGGGTGGTGAAAAGGGAGTACATGGCTTGTTAGGCTCTCCCTTTTTTATTCAATACCAAGCAGTTATCGATTTTTCAAAAAATAGGTTAGAGCTTTTTAATAAAAAAAATTAAATAACTAACCTAAACTTTGTTCTTTAGTCGGTTTTAGCTAACGCACCATGTTTATGGATTTTACTATGGCATGGTGCGACAGTAGTTATTGTTTACAATTTGTATTTTAAAGCTACTTTACTAGCTTTTTTCTAATAATTCTTTTCTTATAATTTCAGCTCCTGAGCTCAAGGCATTTAGTTTACCTCTGGCTATATGGTGAGGTAGTGGAGCCATGCCGCAGTTGGTACACGGGTAGAGTTTGTCGGCATCTACAAATTGCAGTGCTTTACGTAGCGTATTAGCTACTTCTTCTGGCGTTTCGATAGTGTGATTTGCTACATCAATTGCGCCTACCATTACTTTTTTACCGCGAATAAGTTCTAGTAAATCCATTGGTACATGCGAGTTATGGCACTCTAGTGAGATAATATCGATATTAGATTGCTGAAGCTTAGGGAATGCTTCTTCGTACTGTCGCCATTCGCTTCCTAGTGTTTTTTTCCAATCTGTATTGGCTTTAATGCCGTAGCCATAGCAAATATGAACTGCGGTTTCGCATTTAAGCCCTTCAATTGCGCGCTCTAAACAGGCAATTCCCCAGTCGTTCACTTCATCAAAAAATACGTTAAACGCGGGCTCATCAAATTGGATGATATCAACGCCTGCGGCTTCTAATTCTTTTGCTTCTTGATTGAGAATTATGGCAAATTCCCACGCTAGTTTTTCGCGGCTTTTATAATGATCGTCGTAAAGCGTGTCAATCATTGTCATTGGGCCTGGCAATGCCCATTTTATTGGTTGCTTGGTTTGCTGGCGTAAAAATTTAGCGTCTTCAACAAACACAGACTTTTGACGGCTAACAGGGCCCACAACTGTAGGTACACTTGCGTCGTATCGGTCACGAATTTTTACTGTTTTACGTTTTTCAAAGTCAACGCCATTTAGGTGCTCTATAAATGTAGTTACAAAATGCTGCCTTGTTTGCTCACCATCGCTAACAATATCAATGCCTGCTTGTTGCTGGTCGAATAATGACAAGCGTAGGGCGTCGTGTTTTCCTTGGGTTAATTCATCACCTTGTAATTTCCAAGGTGACCAAAGTGTTTCTGGCTCTGCAAGCCATAAAGGCTTTGGTAAACTGCCAGCGGTAGATGTAGGTAGTAATTTTTTCATAATAAATAATGCCGTATATTTTAGTTAATTATTAAACGTATCGTTAAGCGCGTTATTACTGCTTGTTACTATTAGTTGTTATGACAGATAGCTAGTAGAGAATTGCTCAAGAACTGTTTGGTACGGTTTGATAAAATGCTCTTGTGCAAACTTGCCTTGCTCATTTGCTAACTTGCCGCGCTCTTCTCGGTCATACACAATTTGCGTTAGTGAGTGATCCAAGTTTTTTAAGTTTGGTTTATATGATTTACCCGCTGTTGCGTTTGCATTATAAATCTCTGGTCTGTAGATTTTTTGAAACGTTTCCATCGTACTAATGGTGCTTATAAGCTCAAGATTGCTGTAATCATTAAGTAAATCACCAAAGAAGAACAATGCTAAAGGCGCGGCGCTATTTTGTGGCATAAAATAACGTACCTGTAAGCCCATTTTTTTGAAGTATTGCTCAGTTAAAGACGATTCATTTGGTTCGTATTCAACGCCAAGTACCGGGTGTTGGTTTTCGGTGCGGTTGTAGGTTTTGTTATCTGACACACTTAGGCATATAACCGGTGGTTTTTTAAAGTTTTGTTTGTATGTATCCGAATTTACGAATGACTGAAATAGCTTGCCATGTAAAACCCCAAAGTCATCTGGAATGCTAAATTGAGGCTTGCCTTTATTGTGCTCTTGTAGAAGTACGCTAAAGTCGTAGTCTCGTACATACGATGAAAAGTTGTTTCCTACAATGCCTTCAATGCGCTTATTAGTTTTATGATCAACAATATTTGTTTTTAATATTTCGATTGATGGGAAGCTTTCGCCGCCGTCTTCAATACCTATCTCAACAGAGACAATTTCAAGCTCAATAGAATAACGCTCACCTTTGGTGTTATCCCAATGGGCTAGGGCATTAAAACGGTTGTTAATCATGTTTAAGGCGTTACGTAAGTTTGCTTTGCGGTATTCACCTCTGGCTAAATTAGCAAAGTTGGTTGTGATACGCGTATTAGTTGATGGATGATAATTTTCGTCGAGTGAAACGCTCTTAATATTAAATGTAAAATCTTTTTTCATCGTGTTTATATCCAATTTTATAATTTAAACCTGATTAATGCTCTGCGCTTTATTAGCCTTGCAACTTACTTAGCTGTTTTTGTTATTCAGCAGCTTTAAGTTGTTAGTAATAGTGTTTAGCGCTAAGGGATGAGTAATTTATACGTTGATTGGTATATGAAGAAAAACGGTTTAATTTCACATAAAACATGAGTCATATTCATTAATCACTATTGTTAGATTCGATTACGTAGCAATTGGCGAGAAAAAGGCATAAATCGGTAAAAATAAAAGATGGATGTTTAGCCGTTTAGACTTCCTTTGTTTTGGTGTGCACTTTATTCATGTTGAACATGAGGAATATTCAAAGGGGTTTTTTATAGCTATAACAGTACATTAGCCAAATTTCAGTATGTTAAGTCGTTGTTTTTACTAAGAGTCATCACTGGATAAGTTTTAATTAGCTATGAAGCCAGACACTTCAGCTGATCTGAATAATAAACCGACCTTTTTGAGTACGTATATAAATGCTTGTAAATTAATAAAAGCGCTATAAATCATATTAATAGCAATGGCAGTACGTTAACTAAGTTATACTCATTTTTCATCACCTCACCTATTGAGTATTCGTGGATATCAAAGGCACTTGTATTGCATCAACTATTGATGAGCATGGCCCTGTTTATGTATATCAAACAAAAAAGAATCTAATTCTCAGCTTTGACGGAAAAATTTATCAAAGCTGTATTAAATTAAATAATATTAACGGGTTAAGTTTAGCTTATACGCAAGCGATGATGGCTGCGCTTTTTTTTATACCCAATTTAAAAACCGCGATGATAATGGGACTTGGGGCGGGCTCTATAGCAAAAAGTCTTTATCATGCGTTTCCTGCACTGACCATACATACCGTTGAATACCGTAAAGCCGTGGCTGATATGGCTATAAAATATTTTGAAGTTCCTGTGTCAGAACGTTTGTTTATTCATATTGATGATGCGGCAAACTACATGAAAAACACGCAGATAAAAACTGACGTTATTTTTTCTGATTTATATAGCTCAGAAGGGATGGAGTCAGATCAGGTGCAATCATCTTACTTACGCGATTGTAAAAATGCGCTCACTTTTGATGGTGTTTTAGTACTTAATATTTGCCATACCAAAGTTGGGCAGAGGGAAGCGTTCGATCAACTTCTTGAGAAAGAATTTGCAGGAAAGATTCTTAGTTTTATTATTGAAGGCGGTAATAAAATTGTTTTTGCTTTTAACAATAAAATGCCTGCACTTAGTGAGGATGAATTACTTGCTAAGGCTCACACGTTACAAAAATTAATAAACGTACCAATGACGCGCTATGCTGGGCTTTTATTTAATCAAAAATGGTTAGTTTGATGTACTGTTAAATGGCGTGTTTGAATCCATCCGTCTATCTGTTGTTCATTTAAACTTGGTTAAACTAACCTTACTCTGAATAAAAATAATAAAGTACGTACCCGTACGGAAACACTCATACATGGATTACTGTAAAAATATAATCGCTAAATTTATAAGCGCGATGCAAAAGCGGCCTGGATTATTGGCTGTGTTGGCGTTTTTGTCGGGCGTTGCCAGCTTTGCACTTGTAGATAGAAAAGAGTCTTTTTCGCAAGTTATTGCGATATTTTTACTTATTAGTTGGTTGTGGCTAATTATTGATAATTGGTTACGTGACAAAGTAGAAGAAAAGTTTGGTGTGGCTGTATCTCCTAATGTAATGCGTTTTGCTCTGCAAATGGTGCAACAAGAAAGTCTATTTTTTGCTTTGCCGTTTTTTTTAGCGGTTACGCAGTGGGATCATCCTCAAGCAATTTTTACTTCCCTCATTGTTTTGTGTGCGGTTATATCGGTTATAGACCCCTTTTATTACAATAAACTTGCTAGAAACCGTACGTTATTTAGTGTGTTTCATAACTTTGCTTTATTCGTTGTTTTGCTTGTTACTTTACCTATTTTGTTAAACCTTACAACGAGCCAAAGTTTAGCCGCAGCTCTTGTAACGGCTGTAGTGGTTACTCTACCGAGTTTAAACAATTTAATGCCTAATGCGCGCTGGTGGCGTTTTCCTATTCTTGTATTGATTTTATGTGCTTTGAGCACTGCTGTGTGGCAATTAAGGAGCTATGTGCCTCCTGCTGCGCTGCGATTAACCGATATTACGTTAGCTCATGAAGTTGATTTACAGCATAAAAAGCCAGTAGGGAGTATTAAACAGTTAGACTCTTATACACTGCACCATCAAGGTTTATATAGTTGGACCGCTGTTAAAGCACCAAGAGGCTTAAATGAAAAAATATTTCATGTGTGGCTTCATAATAAAAAAGAAGTTGATCGGATCACGTTAAATATAAACGGCGGGAGAGAGCTAGGTTATAGAGCGTGGACACACAAAGTAAACTTTCCTAAAGACTCTGTTGGTAAGTGGCAAGTAAAAGTAGTCACCGAATCAGGCCAGTTAATAGGTTTAACGAAATTTACTGTTACACCTTAATTAACTTAGCTGGCTGTATTTTAAACACATAGCTGATATAGTTTTTGTATTCCAAACTAATGGACATAGTTAATGAGTATTGCATTTGAGATTTTTATTTGGCTAATAGTTGATACTGGCTTGAGCTTTTTATTTTACTCGACCGGTTGGCTACTATTAAAAGTGGTTACGTTTGGGCTGTATAAAAGCGAGTTTAAGGATTTTGCATCTTATAAAGCGAGTAAAGCTAGAAGAGTCGACTTAACCTTCTTACTTGGTTTTGGTTTTTATGTTGCACTGATTGTCCTTATGGCTTATTTAAATCACTAAACTGGCTAACAAATTAGGTTAAAAATTTTAAGAATAATAAGCAGCTTAATGAATTATTGCTGCTTATAGTTTTCCCCGTTACCGCACTTTTTTACACTTCCTTCTTATACTTTTCCTGCTTTTGCAATAGGGAACACCTCACCGCGAGTATTATAACTATTATTTGAACTATTAAACTGAGTACCTGCTAGAGCATTGCTCGGTGCATATATGGCTTTGGCTTGTTGGTTAAAATCCGAGCTAATTGCAACTTGTAGTTTATGGGTAATACTTAGTAAATACTTCAAATTTAATAAATAAAACAATATATATGCATCCATTTATTTCGCTAACACGTTTTATAACAATACTATGCGCCACTTTTTACCATTTATGATGGTTTTGGACTTAATAAATGACTCACTATTTAAAATATGTATTTGTTATTACGACTCTAGCGGGAGTAAATACAGCTTACGCACAAGCACAAGAGCACTATCAAGAGCTTGAAGTGGGCGTAGGCGGAAATATTAAGCATACTAATACTGACGTAAATTATAAAAATAAAGAGTTTGATTTACATATTCATCCATTATGGGAAAGCCGATATGTAACCGAAGGTCGAGATAACCTTGCCGGTAATGGTATTGCATCAATTGCTACTGAGTTTAATTATAAAAACTTTGCGGTGATCCCTTGGGCGGCAAAAGGTATTAGTAGTGATTATTCAGAGCTTAATTTAAATGCTATTTATACCGCTCACTTATCTGAGCGGATAGAGATGTATGTAGGTTATAACTATATTAAAGCTCGTGAAGAAGGCATTGATGTTCACGATAATGAGCTAAGCCTCGACTTTGCTTATCTCTATGCAGACGATATTCAGTTATTAAGTAGTGTTTATCATTCATTTGATGCCAGCGGTACATTTTTGGAGTTGGCAGTAAAAAAAGATTTTTATATTAACGATTTACTATCAGTAGATATTCAATCAGGCGTGGGGTTTAACGCGGGGTATGTTAGTGATGGGCACAACGGAATTAACAACGTAAAGTTTACTGCAAACTTGTCGTATCAGCTTTTTAATCAGTTAGCCTTATACACATATACAAGCTATAGCATTGCCGTTAATAAAGATGAAAAACGCTTTGCAGGTGACGAGACACTTCGAAATATATTTTGGGGTGGTGTAGGGCTAAGTTATCAATACTAGGGAGTGTTTGCTTTTCGAGGGTGAGTTTACAGCTTTTAAATTATTCGTATGTTTTGAATCAATAAACAATGCGTATGTGTAATACACAATAACTAAAAAATGTTAGTGTTTAGCTATCGTTTAAACACAGTTGAGAATTACATATGAAGTTTTTAGTATTTTTAGGCACAGTACGCGATAGCACTCCACCAAAACCAGCTCGCTTAGGCTTAAGGGTTTCTAGGGCTTGTATAGAATGCTTAACAGAGCATTTTGGCGATCATGAGTTTGAGCTAATTGATGCGTTGGATTTTCCTAGCGAAAACGTATTTAAACCACATTTTGCATACGCTAAAAGTAATGCACCTACAGAGCTCACTCTTTTAGCTGATAAAATTAAAGCCGCAGATGGTTATATAATGATTAGTCCTGAGTACAATTACAGCATGAGTCCAGCCCTCGCTGACTTACTTAATCATTTTGGTAGCTCACTATTTTCGTATAAACCAAGTGCAATAGTAACTTACTCAGCAGGACAGTGGGGTGGCGTAAGAGCGGCCATTAGCATGCGTACTTTTTTATCTGAACTTGGCTGTTTGCCGGTATCGGCGATGATCCACGTGCCAAAAGCGCAAGATGTGTTTAGTGAGGATGGCAAACCTGTTGCAGGAGAGAGTCAATCATCGTGGTTTAATTATTTCTCACGCACGTTTGGCCAACTAATATGGTGGGCGCAGGCTGCTAAAGAGCATACCGAGGTGGTTGACCCACAAAGTTTGCTAAAAAGCTTTAAAACAGATCCTTCTCAGCGCAATGCGCCTTAATACCCGCTAACTAATTGTTTGGATTGATTATAGAAACATGGCTGCATATAGTGGTATCATTAACGCTACATATTTTTAATAATGCATAATACCAATCCGCAATAATAGTTAATCAATTTAAGAGATTAAATCGCTAACTGCATTAAAAATTTTTGATATAGAACAACTCAATAACGAAATTTTTACTTTGTTATCGACACGATTTTCTTGTCTCAAAATAGATCACTGAATTATGCGAATTGGTGTAAGAAACAAGGAAATTGTGTCTTGAAATATCTAGCCTTACTAAGTGTGCTAACGCTTAGTGCATGTAGTTCTGTTCCCCATAAAATTGAAATGAGCCAAAGTACGGCTGCAAATATGAACCTTATCGCTTTAACTGAGCAAAGTGCACCAAAGGGTGTTGCTGGCACTTACCAGTTTCATATTAAAGCGGCGGGAGCTCAGGGGAGTTGGTTGTATTTAAATACAGAAACTGATTATCGCGACAGGCGTTCAATTACGGTATCAATACAGCCTAATGTGGTAGCAGAGCTTCAAAGTAAATACGGACAACCAGCAGACACCTTTTTTATTGATAAAACAATAGAAGTAACAGGCGAAGCTAAACGAGTAACTATCGATTTTATGAGCCGTGGTAGAGTCACTAATAAATATTATTATCAAACGCACATAGCTGTGTCATCAATTAAGCAGCTTCGTGTTATTGAAAGTTAGTAAAAAGCAATGCACTGTATTTATATACAGTGCATTGTAAAAAGCTTGCTTTGAGCTTTAACGTTTACACTTAAATTTACTGTTCTGGCACTATTTTAGCGCTGTTTTATTCAACGATTTCAAAACTCCTATTTAACCTATTGTAATCTCATTATATAAAACTAATAATTAGTTAGTTTTATAAATTTGAGTACCCGTATTGAAAGCCAAAGAAATCCGCAACTTTTATATCAACGAAGAGCAATCTGTTTATTTGCTTTCGCACCGCGATGCTAAAAAACACCGCCAGTGGCTTAATATTTGTATTAAGCAGTTAACACTGCTGGGCTACAAAAACGTTGAAATGATTGGTTCAGGTGCTTTTGGTTTTGTGTTTGCAGGTGATGACGATAACGGCTTACCTTGGGTATTTAAGTTTTCGCGTATTACGCTTGCCCAAAGTGTACGCGACCGCTTAGAAGACGAAGCGTATATGCTTTCGCAAATTAATAACCCCTTAGTGCCTACCTTTTATGCTTTTGAGCGAATTAAAAAACAAGGGATTTTAATGATGGCGCGCGCCATTGGAGAGGACCTTGAAAAAGTATCGCTTAAAACAGGGCGCTTTAGTGCCGCGCAAATAATGGCGCTAGCTGTTAGGTTACGTAATGTATTAATTGATTTACGCAGCCACAAAAACGGCAGTAGCCCACAACCTATAGTGCATGGCGATATAAAGCCTTCAAACCTTGTTTGGGATGCAAACACTGACGCGCTGTCGTTAGTGGATTGGGGAAGCTCTGTGTATGCACAGCTCGATAGCGATGGTAACCCTGTTGCGAGTAACTTTATGGATTTAATGTCGGGCGATTTAAGTACAACTAATGCGCGTATGGGCGATGTGTACTTTATTGGTGAAGCGCAAATGTCGGGGGAGCAATCATCCCCACGATTTGACGAACAAGGTGTAGCCGCTACGTTGTATGCGCTAGCGTCGGCGCAATCGTGTCGCTTTGGTGCACAAGCCATCCCTGCAAGCAGCTTAGGGCTCCCAAAAGAGCTGGCTAAAGTGATTGATGGCATGCTTTCTAAAAGTAAGGCACAACGTGATGGTGCCGGTGATTACTTTATGCGTAATATTACAACTATGGCTAAAGCGTATTTACCTGAGCTTGATAAAAAACAAAAAAAAGCAGATATTCCTTTTTGGTATGGCAAGGCCGAGCAACCCGACACGGTGGTATATAGTTCACGAAAACAGTTTTTACGCCAGGCCGATCATAATCAGCAATTACTTGATATAAACGATGCTCAACTTGACCGTTATTATAAAGAGTTTTTGTTTGATACCGGCGATACCGAAAAAGCATTTTTAGCATCAATAAGCCGATTAGCTAAGTACCCTGTTGTTGGTGGGCTTAGTTTTCATTGGAAGGATGAGTCGATGTTTGTTGAATCGTCTTTAATTATGCATGACGAATCATTGGGTGATGCCTTTAGTGATGCGATTAATAACACGGTGATGCTTGCGCAAGCGATTAATCAAAAAGGGTTATTTAAGTGTTGTTTGTTTGATGCCCGTAAAACCATTCAATTAGAGCGAGATGGCACGGGTGCATTTAAGTTTGATAGCCTACCAGAGCTTGAATACGAAGTTGTAAGCATGAAGGCAAACGATATAACCCGCCCACATTCATACTTTGAAGACGGTAAAGACCCTGATGAGCAACTACAGCTACCTAAAAAAGTTATTAAGTGCGTATTTGAGCTTAACCAAATTCATCATACGGGGTGTATTATTTTTGAAGCACTGCCTGACAGAATGAAAATTCACCATTACTACCGCTTACTCGATTCGAGTAAAGAGGTTGAGTTTAAACGCCTTCTTAATAAACTAATGCAATACGCGGTAAATATTACGGACGTTGGTGTTGCGGGCTTTATGAAACTTCCATATAAAAACACCCGTGAGTTTAGTTTATGTGAGCAGCAAGAAGAGCATTACTTTCCTAAAAATCCTAAGCTTGTATCTTTATAGAAAGTACTTAAATTAAGAGTGCTGAATGAAAAGACAAAGATAAAAAAAGAGCATAAGTTTGTTTAACTTGTACTCTTTGTCACTTAATTATTAGGTAAGTATTACTAATTATTAAAACACCTTACTAAAGGGCGACGTTGGTGTTAGCTCAAATTGATGAGTAAGCTTTTGCGTTTTATTAGTCGCTGTTATTTGATAATGCTGCTTGTGCTCATTGTTACTAAATAGCTTAACGTTAAAGTTAACTTTGGTTAATTTACTGGGCAAAGAGTAGCGCCCAGTAATGGTTACTTGGTCTATATTGTCGCTTTTATGTGTATGCGACGCTTCTGGGTTTAGCAAAAGTCCGTCAATAATAAATTTATACTGATGATCTGCTAAATAAACGTTCTTTTTAACTCGCTTACTTATTTGTTTTTTATGAGCATTAAACTCAACTATTGATACTTTGCCATCCTTATCTTCATCAACCCCTTTAAAAGCCGACATAGGGATTGAAAGCACAATAAACACGTTATTATCAACAAAGTTTAACGTTCCGTGCTCTGCAACCATTAAATGCGCGTTTGCTAAGGTTGGTGTGCTCAGTAAGCACAAGGTGGTCACACTTAACAGATAATTTTTCTTATAAGGCATAACTTACTCCTAATTAAACTTCGCCTTTAACGCAGCGTTGAAAAAACGGGTAAGTGTCTGTTGCGTAGTAGTGGTATATCTCTTGAGGAAACTCAGGTGTTACACCAACGCGGCCATTACATTCATCTAAATCACCAGAGCCTGCTACGTATTCCCAATCTTGTGCAAATGTACCTAACGGGTATATATCGGTAGAAGGGCGGTTTGCACTTACGGTTGTTACGTGTTGATAGCTACCGGTCATTGTGGTTAGGGCTGAAGTTGCATCACTTGAGTCTGAATAGCCGTAACGTGCATATATAGGAAAGCCATCTGCTGCCCAGCCTATTAGAGTCATAGTGGTGCTATTGCCACCTCGCATTGCTACAAAGCCTTCTGGCATACCATGATAGTGATATGTGCCATCGGGTTGTACATGTGCATTGTTGTCGTCTGTTCCAAAACTAAATGTGTCTTGGCTTAGGGCTTCTATATTCCAGTTGCCGCTGTTGTCGCCTAAATCGCAATCGGTGCCAGAATCATCACAACTTCCGCCTGTGCCTGCGTCTATTTTAATGCCATTAAGTACAACGCCTATCATTCCACGAGGACCACCAAGCATAGTTGCTTGTGTTGTTTCTATAGGCTCAAGTGTGTAGCTTTCATTTACTGATTGTTCAGAAATAGTATTTGGGTTATCAGCATTAGGGAATGTACCTACTTCGTGATCGGGTATGCCATTAGCTACTAAGTCGCGTGTAGTTCCTGTGCATGACCAATCTGCAGCGCTGGTGGCTTGTACTGACTCTGACTCGTTATATTCACTGTAGCTATATTCACAAAGTACACTTTGGGTTGAACTGCTGGTACCTGTGCCATTATCTGTGGTGGTTTGTGATGAGCTTTCTGTAGTTTCTGAGCTATCAGCTATGCCTTCTCCACCTCCACATGCAACTAACGATGAAACAATTAAAGCAAGAGAAGTGAGCTTTAAAGCATTTATCCTATTTCGATTTTTATTATTAAGTGCGTATTGTTTCATTGCTGCCTACCTGATCAATTAAGTTACTCAAACAATAATCAGCAATTGTGCAAATAGTGTGTAAACAATGATGACAAATTAGCAATTATGTAAATAGGCGGAGTATTTAAGCTAAGTTGAGATTTAACTTTATGAGATTGTGTTTTATTTTAAAATTTCAAAAAGTTAAACTAATGCCAAAATAGCTAACATAAAAGGCTACCTTAATGGCTAAAACAAAACCTGTAGTGACGTTACAAAGTCACGGTATTTACTCTAAGTGGGATAGTGAAAGTAAAGCGTTGCCACAAATAGAGCAATTTACAACAAATGTAATAGCTGAGGTAGATGTTGAGTTTGGCTTAATCGTAAATATCAAAAAAGGTAAAGGCGAAAAGCTTCATTATTGTATTTACCATCCTGATATTCCAGGTAGTAACGGTGATGTGATGGACCCTTTTGAAGGCGATGTATACGTTAAAAACAGTGATTGGAACTTTTATTTAGGCGATACACTTTGGCTGCCAATAGAAAATAAATTGGGTGATTGGCGAATGACGATTGAACTAAATGGAAAAATCATTGCTGATAAAACTTTTAATGTGGCATTAGAGGCGCAGCGCACTGAAACAGACTTTTGGAAAAATCGAGGATATTAATTGTTATTTATTGGCTATGTAACGCGGATATAATTGAAGTTAATGAGAAAATAGTCGAAGAGCTATTTATAAATAGCTCTTCGACCTTAAATTAGTAAGTTTTTAGTTACCCCAAGGGTTACTAGAATTAGAACGCTGCTTACGATCGCGAGCACGTTGCTTAGATTCTTTTTTCTCTACAATACGCTTAGCATCAACAAAACTAAGCTCACACGGCTCCCCGGGTTTATGATCAGCTGGGATCACACGATCTCGTGGCGGTAATTCGTATTGAACATCATCAGGCTTAGGTAAGTTTTTAAGACGATAAAGGTAAAAGTTATCTACTTTTTCTTGTGCCCATTGTGTTTTACGTAAAAATTTAACAGCTGACTTTATATCAGGATTGTTTTTAAAGCAGTTAAGTTGTAAATAAGCGTGTAGGAGCTCCCACCCGTATTGTTCAACCAGCTCTTCAACCACTTGTTCTAATTTAACGCCTTGCAGTGGGTTATTACTGAAAAGTTCTTGGTTGCTCATAGGTGTTGCCTCGTTATTAAAATACAAATTGCATTATAAATTTAATAACGAGGCTTTAACAGAGTAAATAGCTTAACTTTGGCAATTAACTACAACACGACCACGAATTTTACCTTCCATAAGTTGCTCTGCGTTATCGATTACGTGTTCGAGTGATATTTCTGTCGAAATTTTATCTAAATAATCAGCGCTTACTAATTTAGCTAAACGATCCCATGCTTCAATTCTGTCGGCTTTAGGGCGCATTACGCTATCAATTCCTATAAGAGATACACCACGTAATATAAAGGGTGCCACCGATGCTGGTAAATCCATACCTTGTGCAAGTCCGCAGGCGGTTACTACGCCACCATATTTTAATGATGCACAAATATTGGCAAGTGTATGGCTACCTACTGAATCTATTGCCGCTGCAAATCGCTCTTTTTGCAAAGGCTTACCCGGGTTTGAAAGCTCATTTCGGTCAATTATTTGTGAAGCGCCTAACTCTTTTAAATACTCACTTTGATCTAATCGACCCGTTGCCGCTGTTACGTTAAACCCAAGCTGGTTTAATAAATAAATAGCAAAGCTGCCTACGCCACCATTGGCACCTGTTACCAGTACTTCGCCAGATTCAGGCGTAATACCTTGTTTTTGAAGTGCTATAACACTTAGCATAGCGGTATAACCCGCAGTGCCTATTTGCATTGCTTGTTTTGGTGAAATACCTGCAGGCAAGGGGATTAACCAATCGCTATTAAGTGCCGCTTTTTGAGCAAGCCCGCCCCAATGTTTTTCGCCTACACCAAAGCCATTTAATATTACGTTATCGCCATTTTTAAATTCATCGCTGGTGGAATTTGTAACCGTACCCACTAAATCGATACCTGGCACCATAGGAAAACTGCGTACAACGGGGCCTTTACCAGTAATTGCTAAACCATCTTTATAGTTAAGTGTGCTGTATAGCACGTCGATAGACACGTTTTCGTTTGGTAAATCACTATTTTCGATAGTCGATAATGAGGCGCTGTAGTTATTATCTTCTTTATTAATAACAATGGCTTTAATTGGGTTACTCATAGGATATCCTTTTAGACCGATCGTCTTTTAATTGGTAAATAAAAACGCATTAGGTTAGTAATGCGCGTAAAAACATTTCTGTATACAAAGTAAGTGGGGTATTGGATTTTGTAAGCTTTGCGCGCATAACAGCACCTTCCCAGCCAATCCAAAAGTACTCACTCATCAATTTTGTATTTACATGGCTTGCAATAGTGCCTTGTTGCTTAGCTTGGTTTAAGCAAAGCTCTACATGGTTTTGCCAAGCGGTGTAGCTTTGCATTAATCTGGTTTTAAACTCTTCACTTAAATGGTTAAGCTCTTGATTTAAGTTACCGACTAAGCAGCCTCGTTTGTAATCGTATTTTTTCATCCCTTTAATTGCGCTTTGAGTAAAATTAACGATTCGCTCAAGTGGGGGAACATCTTCTTGCTGTAGGTAATGGGTAAGCTTGGCAATAAAATAACTGTCGTATGCATCAACTAACGCAATACCGTAGGCTTCTTTACTTTTAAAGTAATGATAAAAAGAGCCTTTAGGTACAGCCGCTTTTTTTAAAATAGTATCGAGCCCCGTGGCGCTAAAACCAAATTCAGTTAGGGTTTCTAGGCCCGTGCGAATAAGTAACGCTTTTGTATCGGCGTTTTCTCTGGCTATTTTAGGTGGGCGACCACGGCGTATTGGTGTTGATGTGTTTTTGTTCATGAACTCATATTAGACCGATCGACTTTAAATAATCAAGTATAAATTTAAATTGTTTAAAAATAGTTCAAATTTAGGGGCGGGCTACTAATTTAAGATTAATGAAATAAAAGTGTCACGATTACATTTTTGTTTGGAACTTAGTCAATATTAGTCGGTCACAATTAAAGCACACAAGTGCTTTTTAGCGATTATTAAATCGCCAATTTGTTATTACGAACCGGTCAAATTAAATGTTGTATGACCACTTACTTTTTTAAATGTTAATTCATTTTTGCATCAGCAGCTTAGTTAAAGTCAAACAATTTAATTGCTTTTACAATTTGAATTTTACATTTTTATTAACTATTCATTAAATGTAGATTTCACTAATGCTACACAATATATAAATAAAAAGGTGAGGATATTACCGATGAAGAGACAGAAAAGAGATCGTTTAGAAAGAGCTCATTCTCAAGGTTTTAAAGCAGGTTTAGCAGGTCGCTCAAAAGAGCTATGCCCTTATCAACAAGTAGATCCAAAATCAGAGTGGTTAGGAGGTTGGCGTGAAGCGATTGAAAACCGCAACATGTACAAAACCTAAAATCAATAATCGAATTTAAGCAAAAAGGCCTCCGCATTGGAGGCCTTTTTGTTTGTGCGTTTAAAAATTAAAATGCACTAGTGTCTTGGAACAAGCCCACTTTTAAATCTTTTGCTTCGTAGATTACTCGGCCATCTACTTCTACAGTACCATCGGCAACGCCCATAAACAATTTACGTTTAATTACGCGTTTCATTACAAGACGGTAAGTTACTTTTTTATTAGTTGGTAAAATTTGGCCAGTAAATTTAACTTCACCCACACCTAGCGCACGACCAAGACCAGGGCCACCAGACCAACCTAAGTAAAAGCCAACTAGTTGCCACATAGCATCTAATCCTAAACAACCTGGCATTACTGGGTCGCCTTTAAAATGGCAATCGAAAAACCACAGGCTAGGGTCAATATCAAGCTCAGCAACAATTTCGCCTTTACCATGAATTCCGCCATCAGCAGTAATAGAGGTAATGCGGTCCATCATTAACATGTTGTCACTTGGTAAACGGCAGTTGCCTTCACCAAACATTTCACCTTGACCACACAGGATCAAATCTTCTTTTGTATAGCTATTTTTAGGTTCCATAACACTTATCTTCGCTTAGAAATTGCCAAGTACTTTAGCGTACACTTGTACGCTAAACAACTCGGAGCAGTTAAAAAATCAAAATATTGCACATAAAATCACCAATCAATCAGTGCGATTGGTTTTTGCACTATAAAACCGCGCAATTACAATCAGAAATCATTATAATTAGCGCTGTCTTATAACCAGTCTAAAGGAAGTTTATGATCCTTTTTGTTAACTCACTAACTGTGATTGATTTTTCTTACTTATGTAACAAACGCGGCGCCGTTGGCGAGAGCTGGATTGTTGATTTAACTTTGCACGGTAAACTTAACGAAGAGTCTATGGTTTTAGACTTTGGTTTAGTTAAAAAGCAAATTAAAGGCATTATAGATGAGTGTATTGATCACCGTTTAGCAATTCCTACAGGGCTTAATGGCACTGTATCTGAATTTGACGAGCATAAAACACTCGATTGCACATTTGGTGAAAATAACCACTTAGCTATGAGTGCTCCTCATCAAGCTTATTGCATGATTAACGCAGACGAAGTAACGGTTGAATCGGTTACTGAATTTTTAATTGCGACTATTTTACCGAAGCTACCAGATAACATTGAAAAAATTGAGCTGTCACTTAAGCCTGAGCACAGCCAAAGCTTTTACTATCATTACAGCCATGGCCTTAAAAAGCATGACGGTAATTGCCAACGTATTATTCATGGGCATCGTTCTCAAATTGGTATTAGCCTAGATGGCATCTCTATGCCGCGCTTGCAAAAAGAATGGTCTCAAAAGTGGGAAGATATTTACTTAGCCACCAGCGAAGATCAAATTAACGCACCTGATTTAAAACACATAACAGCCAAAGCGGGTGATGTATGTTTTGCTTACACGTCGGCACAAGGCTATTTTGAAATGGCGATTAGCGAATCCCGTTGCGACATTTTACCAGTAGACACCACTGTTGAATGTATTGCTGAACATGTAGCTGGCCAAATTAAAGCCCAATATCCAGAAAAAGCAGTGAAAGTGACTGCTTATGAAGGTGTTGGAAAAGGATCGATTAGCTATGTTTAAAACACTTTTAGCAACAGCGCTTGTTGCCTCTGCTAGCTTTAGTGCTATGGCGCTTGAGTTAAAAGGGCATTTAACACAAGGCGGTTTAGTTACTGGAAAGCTAGAAAACGCTAAATCAGTAAGCTTAGATGGCAAAAGCTTAAAACTTTCGCTAAATGGTGACTTTGTATTTGGTTTTGGGCGTGACGCTGAAACTACTCATACTTTAAAATGGGTAGATAACACGGGTAAATCTCACTCTCAGCCGCTAGTCATAACCAAGCGTGAATATGAAATTGATAAAATTACCGGCGTGGCTAAGAAGTATGTTTCACCGGCAAAAGAAGTCAGTGCACGTATAAGCCGCGAAGCAGTTGCTGTTCGTAAAGCGAGAGAAGTAGACTCTGATTTACTGTACTTTTTAGACCCTGTGTTAAAGCCTGCAGAAGGGCGTATATCGGGTGTTTATGGTAGTCAGCGTTATTTTAATGGCGAGCCTCGTCGTCCGCACTTTGGCTTAGACATCGCTAATAAAACAGGCTCTCCTGTTTACGCGCCAATTAGTGGTACCGTGGTATTTTCTGAACCTGATTTATACTACTCAGGCGGTACATTAATTATTGATCATGGCCATGGTATTACCTCAACTTACATTCATTTAAGTAAGCTTGATGTAAAAGTGGGTGACAAAATTAAGCAAGGTAACAAAGTGGCTGAAATTGGTGCAACAGGGCGTGTAACGGGTCCTCACCTAGATTGGCGTTTTAACTGGAAAGGCGAACGCCTTGATCCTGCATTACTAATGCAAGATACATTAGCAAACAAAAAGTAGGATTTATGACTGACGTAAATCGCGATGCAATAATTGCTCAGCGTATTGAAGACTCAACCACATCGGTAACTAAAACTGTGTTTCCAGGGCGTACCAATCATCACAATACTTTATTTGGTGGTGATGCACTGGCGTGGATGGATGAAGTGGCATTTATAGCAGCGACTCGTTTTTGCCGTAAACCTTTGGTTACCATATCTTCCGATAGAGTTGATTTTAAAGAAGCGATACCAGCAGGTACTTTTGCAGAGTTAATTGCTAAAGTAGTCCATGTAGGTAACACCAGCTTAAAAGTTGATGTAGATATACTATTAGAAACTATGCACAGAGATGATAAGCACTCTGCTATTAGTGGTAGCTTTACGTTTGTAGCTGTAGATGATAACCACAGACCAACACCTGTGGTATGCGATAAAATGATTTATGGTTTTGAGTAGTTTAGAGCTTTAAAGACGCGGTAGAACAACATTATATAAGCACCTTAATTGGTGCTTATATAAAAAACCATAAAGAACACATCATACAAATATTTATTAAATGTAAACTCAACAGCTCAGTTAATATTGACTAATAAAGTAATCAAAATAGAGGAGTAATTGATAGGGGTAAGAATTGTTAGAAGCAAAAAAGGTATGCTTTAAACATACCTTTTTGGTTATCTTTAGCTTTTAATTAAATTTACGAATACTTACATGGATACTACTTAAAGCACCATTGCTGCAATCCAGCCAAATATCAGCAGTGGAATGTTAAAGTGAATAAACGTTGGAATAACAGAGTCTCTAATATGGTCGTGCTGGCCATCTGCATTTAAACCTGATGTTGGGCCAAGCGTTGAGTCTGAAGCAGGGGAGCCTGCATCACCTAAAGCGCCCGCAGTACCAACAAGTGCAGCGGTTGCCATAACCGAAAACCCGAGGTCTAAACACAAAGGAACAAACAAAGTTGCAATAATAGGCACTGTTGAAAACGAGCTACCAATTCCCATTGTAATTAATAACCCGACTAACAAAATAACACCGGCGGCCAAAGGTTTATTACCATCAAAAAGTGCCGCAGTGCTGTGTACTAAGCTCGCTACGTCGCCAGTGGCCTGCATAACTGATGCAAAGCCTTGTGCCGATATCATAATAAAACCAATCATCGCCATCATCGCAACGCCTTTACTAAATACGTCGCCGTTTTCTTCCCACTTAACTACACCAAATACACTAAATATCATTACACCTACTAAACCCCCTAAAATCATTGAGCCACTTAGGTTTTGTGCAACAAGTGAGGCAAGTACCGCACATAGCCCTACAATCATTACTTTTTTAGGGTTTTCTACCTCGGCCGATTTACTCTGAGTTGTTAATGGGAGCTCGGTGTATTCGCGGCGTTTTTTGTAGGTAATAAATACCGCAATAAGTAATCCTATAAACATGCCTAATGCAGGAATAATCATCGCCATAGGGACTTGTGTATTTACAATGTCTAAGCCGTTATCGACTAGATTTTTATGCAAAATAGAATACAAGTAAATACCACCAAAACCATAAGGCAGCACCATGTAAGAGGTTGCTAATCCAAATGTTAAAATACACGCTATAGCACGCCTGTCTAACCTTAACTGATTAAAAACCACGAGTAACGGCGGGATTAAAATAGGAATAAACGCTATGTGTACGGGTACTAAGTTTTGCGAAGAAATCGCACAACCTAAAATAATTAATAAAATGAAGTAACTTAAAAATGTTTCATTCCCGCTGCCTTTAGCATTTACTTTAGCAAGTAACTTATCAGCGAGAATACGTGTTAAACCCGACTTAGAAATAGCAACGGCAAATGCACCGAGCATGGCATAACTTAGTGCAATTTCAGCTCCGGCAGAAAGGCCAGAATTAAATGCATCAACACTTTCTTTTATACCCAAGCCTGCGGTTAAACCAGCAACTAAAGCACTTATGATCATGGCAACAATGACGTTAACGCGAGCCAGAGATAGCCCGAGCATTAAAATAACGCCTATAACAACAGCATTCATAGTATTCTCTATTTGGAAATTTTGATTAATTTTATCAGATCTTTAGCCTGAGTTTTACGCTCTTTCGTAAAAGGTTTTTTACTATAGCGTACTTGGTTAAATAACTGACTAAATGTGTTTATAGATTGTGCAGAACGAGGAAGTTGATCAGCAAAAAAATGTAACTGCTGACTCGGTGTTAAATTATCGGGTGTATTTATTTTTTGTTTTTTCGCCCATGCTTTTACTTCATAAAATTCTTTAACCATAGGCGCTAATTTAGCCGGACGTTTTGGTAAGTTTAAATAAACAAAATAACCTACAAAACAAAAACCAGCTGTTAATAAAACCATTAATGGTACAAGCCAAATATTTTTACTACCAAAAATTGATTTTAAAAAATCATTTTGTTTTTCTTCGTCAAAACCAAGTACCCAGCTAGACCATTGATAATCGAGATTTTCAAGTTCCAACCTTAACCAATTAATAGCGGGGAAATTACTTAAACTCACTAAACCAAAATCAAGATTACTTTTAAATTCGTCATTCAGCTCTTCGTTTTGCGAAAGTGAGCCATTTAAACGCTCCGGTGCTACAACAGCGGTTGCATCAAAAATAACCCAACCTTCGTTTTGTAAATATACTTCTACCCATGCATGTGCGTCGTACTGGCGAACTGTTAGCGTATTATTATCTTGGTTTAATTCACCGCCTAAATAACCACTTACTAATCGAGCGGGTATACCTGCGGTTCTAAAAATGTACGCAGCGGCGCTTGCATAATGACCACAAAATCCACGTTGGTTTTCAAATAAAAATTGATCAATTGTATTATCACCGCTCATAGGAGTGGGTGTTAACGTATAAGTAAATCCCGTACCTGCAAAGTATTGTAATAAGCTATTGTAAAAATCGCGGTCAGAGTATGTATTTTGCTTTAAGTTTTTAGCAAGTGATGATGTTTTTACATTCTTTTTATAAGCGAGGTATTTGTAGCGTTTTTCTTCAAATTCGCCAAGCGGTAAAGCTGTGAAGTTAAAGCTATTTACATCGTATTGTAAGTTTTTAGCTTGACGACTTTTTTTACGCAATAAGCCTAGCGAATTACCTTCAACATTTGGTGAGTTACTACTGGAATACGCTAAACCATAGAGCCATTTTTGTGTAGCAGGCTCTGTAATAACTGAGTAGCTTGCAATAAGTTGCTCATCATTTTCGCTCTGCGTATTTGTTTTTACATTATTATATTTTAAAAAGTCAGACGTAAGCCACGCATTACCATTAAACTCATCATGGACTATTGCTCGCCAATAATAAGGCGCTACAGGTTTTTCTTCGTTAAATTTAGCTCTAAACACAAGTTCATCTGAGTTTGAAAGCTTTGCAATATCGAAAGGATCGACTTGTTCAGAAAGCCCTGTTTTTGCAAGCTTAGGCCCAGGAAGCTGCCAAAAGGCGGGCATTTTTGGTAAAAAAAGCAGTAAAAATACAGCTAAAGGAAGCGCTAAAAGTAGTAATTTACCACTTTGCTTAGAGGCTATTTTTAAATTATGTTTGGATTCGAGTAAGCCAAGTACTGCAAAGTTTAATATGTATAAACCACTTACAGTTAAAGTCGTTAAAATGCTTTGGTTAAATAAATACACCGATGAGAGTGAAAAAAACGTAAGCGTTGTAATTACATGATAGTGTTTTTTGGTTTTAGCCTGCAGCAGCTTAAATAAACTAGCAAGTAGCAGCATGGCCACAAATAAAATAACCGTATCCGACATACCTACGGTGTAGAGCATTAAACCTAATGACACACCTGCGAGTATGTTTGCCAGCCAAGCATTTGGCTTTGGTTTATTACTCAGCGTTATATAAAAGTTCCATGCACAAATGAGTGTAAGTACACCAACAAAAACAAGCGGTAAATGTGGTACAAAAAATACAATTAAACATGAATATATAAAAGACAGTGAATAATTTATTACTTTTTCGTTTTTAATTATATCCATTACTCACCACCATTAAATGAGCACAATAACGCTAAACACTGCTGCTTATGTTGCTGTCCGGTATTTGTATTTATTGTTTTACTCGGTAGTTTTAACATAAAAGGGGTATTTTTTTCGGTTGCTTCACACACTAAAAAGCATAACTGGCTTAAACGTTGTTCTGTATCCCCATTCATTAACGTAAAATCGAAGAGCGCATTCGCTGTTTTAAAGTCTACAAACTCTTTTACTAACAACTGCTGTGTTTTTGCGTAATGCTTCCACGACACTCTTTGCAAGCCCATCTCTGGTAAATGTGGGATTAACGACTCAAACTCTTCGCTACCAGATTGTGTAGAAATACCTTTATCGGCTTGCTCATCAAGCACAGAAACATGCGCATCACTGTGTACTTGTTCAAGCGACGGGTATACAAATACATCTTCTTGTAATTGAATGTAGCTCCAAACAGTTATTAAACCAAAGGGATAGTTACTCGCTATTTTAATACGTTGCACTGAGTACTTACCGCGTGAGCTGTAGGGTAAGTTGAGTGTAAGTAACTGAGTCTTACTATCAACTTCGTCGGTATGTTTGTGAGTTTGCTCACTACCTTGATATGTTAAATTAATAGATTGGGTTAGTGAAGGGCTTTGTAATTCAAATACAATACTCGGTTTTTGGGGGGCGTAGCTGTTAAATGCATCTTTAAATTTAACCGTTAAGCCTTTAGCGTTACTGTAGCCCATTAATACAGCAATAATCATCACCACAAACATAAGATAAGACATTATTAAAATTAAGTTATTTTGATAATTAATGCCCATTACAAAGTTTAAAATAGCCACAATTACAAAGTACCAACCTAGGGACGATGGCAATACATAAATTGTTCTGTGTTCAAGTGTAATTGAGTTTTTTAAATGCTTATTTTTTAATAACTTATTAAATACATTTCGCTTAAATGACTTAAATAAGGAAGGGCGCTTAGCTGTTTTTTTTGGCATAAAAGCTTATACCGGAACTAAAACGTTTTTTAAAATATCGTTTACTTGCGCTTCACCTGACTCATTATGCAAACCTAATCGATGCTGACACACACTTGCAAATACGGCTTGAATATCTTCTGGCATTACAAAATCACGACCATCAATAAAGGCCCACGACCTAGCCGCTTTAGCCAGAGCCATACTGGCACGCGGTGATAACGATGCTGCAAAAGCGTTGCTTGTGCGTGTGTAATTAACAAGCTCTATAATGTAGTCAATAATCGGGCTACTCAAAGTAATTTGGCTTATCTGGGTTTGAATTGCCGTTAACTCTTGTTGGTTAATACGCTTAGGTAATTGGCTGTAATCTCGTTTTTGCATATTCAAAATTAAGCGTTTTTCGGCTTCTTTAGGTGGAAAACCTAAGCTAATACGCATTAAAAAACGGTCTAATTGCGACTCAGGTAACGGGTAGGTACCTGATTGGTAAAGCGGGTTTTGTGTTGCTATCACAAAAAATGGATTTGGCAGCGTATATTTTTTTCCATCAACTGTTACTTGTTGCTCTTCCATTGCTTCAAGCAACGCACTTTGTGTTTTGGGCCCTGCGCGGTTTATTTCATCAGCTAAAACAACTTGGCTAAAAATAGGGCCTTTATGAAACGTAAAACTGTGCTCGGTAGAGTTAAATACATTAGTACCCAGAATATCAGCAGGCAGAAGATCACTGGTAAATTGAATACGCTGATACGATAAACCTAACACAGCTGACAATGCATGAGAAAGAGTGGTTTTTCCCATACCAGGCAAATCTTCAATGAGTAAATGCCCTTCGCTAAATAAGCATGTAAGTGCCAGTTTTATTTGTTGTTGTTTACCAAATATAACACTCGAAAGATCTTCTATAATCGCAGTAACAGTACTATGCATGCTAACCTTATTATTATTCTATTATTTCAAGACGCTTCATTACAGTGTCTACTTTTTTTGTGTTGAAAGGTTTTGCAATAAAGCCTTTAGCGCCCATTTCCCACGTGTTTTGTACGTTTTCGAGACTATTGTGGCCCGAACACATAACAACATGAGTGTGCGGGTAAGTACTATTGATGTATTCCAATATCTCTGCACCGTTAGAGTCAGGTAAATCTACATCTACAAATATAACGCCTGGCGGTTTATTGTCCATAATAGGTTTGGCAGAGCTAAAATCAGCACTTTCTAATATATCTTCAAACCCTAAGTCAGTTAAAATTTGGTTTAGATAATCACGAATTTCCTTAACGTCATCAATAATGAGGATGGGCTCTAGCGGGCGAACAAATTCCATATGTAGGTTACTTCTATTTTGAATACATCTAAGTGCTTTAATACTAAGCTAACCCCATCATAAGCTCAAGAACGTTACTTAAAAAACACTAATAAATAAACTGTTTATAGGTTTGCCCAACAACCTATTTTTAAAGGATTATCTGCTCTCTTATCTTCTACTAACTTATATTTTCATTAATTGTAATGAACAATAATGACGTATCTACCATAAATCCCTTAATCCTACACTTTATTTCTTCAAAATTTGATGTAACAAATTTGCTACTTAACTTATTGATTCAAAAATATTTACATATAAATTCGATTTCTTGTAAACGTTTTGTAATAAAAAATCGTTGACCTTCTAAATTCATTCTGTGATTATGCTCACCAGATGAGCTTATGCTCACAAATGCAATTTCATTAACTATTTAATGTTTTGCTCAGCCAGCCTCATCTACACACACTGAATTAATACCAATTTCATTAAATGAATATGCAATTTAATAAAGTTGGCATCACACACCACACTAAATAAAGAGCTTATTATGTTGAATAATAAAAAGACTAAATTTGCAATTTCTCTCATAGCGGCAGCTATGGCTACATCGGCTCCAGCACAGGCTGATATTTCTGAATATTTAGATCGCGTTGACGTAGACTTTTTACTAATGCAAAACTTTCAGTCAATTCAAGCTAAAGATGGCGCATTTCGTCCAGAAGATGAAGAACAAGAGTCAGGATTTGGCCGTATTAGAGCTAATCTAATGTTTAAATTTCATATTAACGAGTTCATAACTGCCGATATAGATATTGCAGAAGAGCCTAATGACTTTGGTGGCGAAGATCGTGACTTTTCATTTCACAACGATTTTGCAGGTGTTGAATTTGACTTACTAGGTCTTTATGGCACACCAAAAGAAAACGCAAATTTAACACTGCGTTTAGGTAACATTGGTGGCTCGCCTTTTCAATTTAAAGGTTTTCAAGACGGCGCAGATAACCAAAGTAATGCACTTATTGGTAATGGTATTACCGATTACGCAACCGCAGAAAACGGTGCACAGCTAAGTTACAGCGAAACTTTCGATAGTGGTGTAGTACGTGCTTATAATGTTACAGGTCACATTACGACTTCAAGTTTTGGTGAAGCATTTCAAGAAGACAGAGGTTATAACTACCGACTTCAAGGTACTCTAGAATTTGAAGGTGGCTTTAAAGCAGGCTTAAACTTATTAAAAGCGAATCAAGGCGACCAGTTACGTTTTGAAAATGGCGTAGCCAGTCTTGATGGTGTAACCACAACAAACTATCGCTTTGGCGATGGTGAAAACTATAATTTCTCAGCGTCACCTTCAAATGAGCGTGACACTCACGTTGGCGCAATGCCAGGGCTTGAGCAATCAATCATCCAGCTTAACTTAGCTTATCAACCATCTGATGAAACTAGTCTAATCTTTATGGTTGGTAAATCATCTGATGATTACACATTTGCAGATGCCGCTGGTAATGCAGTTGCCAGTATTACCTACTTTGGTACAAACGGCATAGCTGATGAAAATGGCACTACTTTTGATTCAAACAGTGTAATAGAAGGCGACTCATCGGTTGAGTACTTCGTGTTTGAAGCACAACAATATCTAATCCCTAAAAAGCTATATGTAGCGGCTCGTTATGCAGAAGCCGAAAACACTTCCGACTTAATTGAACAAACAGACAACACAGTAGAGCGTATTCAAGTAGCCGCAGGTTACTGGTTTAACGATAAAACGCTTTTAAAAGTTGAGTATGTTAACCAAGAAGAAGGTGTTAATTCGGGCGGCCAAATCGGTAAAGGATTTGACGGCTTCACTTCTGAAATATCTGTTAAATTTTAAGTCATTATCCAACTAGTCTAACTATTTATACAAAGGACCTTAAAAGGCACTTTGCGGGCAGTTTTATGCGTTAAAACTGCCATAAATAGAATTGGTAATAGATTGAAATTTAATAGCACTTGTTCAAACATAACGTGTATGGGGAATACCCGATGAAAAATAAATTAATTATGCTCGCGTGTGGCTTTATAAGCATGGGCGCTGCGGCAAAAGAAACAATTACAATAGCGACTGTTAACAACGGTGACATGATCACCATGAAAGAATTAAGTAGTGACTTTACCAGCCAAAACCCTGATATAGATCTAAAATGGGTCACTCTAGAGGAAAACATTCTTCGCCAACGTGTCACTACCGATGTAGCAACAAAAGGCGGACAATACGATGTTATGACCATAGGTACTTATGAAGTACCTATTTGGGGCAAGCAAAATTGGCTAAAAGAGCTGGATAATTTAGGTGAAAACTACGATTTAGACGATTTAATACCTGCAATCCGAAGCGGTTTAACGATTAACGACAAACTTTATGCTGCACCATTTTATGGTGAAAGTTCAATGGTTATGTACCGCACTGACTTAATGGAAAAAGCAGGGCTGACAATGCCTAAAGCCCCGACATGGGACTTTATACGTAAAGCCGCCAAAGCGATGACAGATAAAAAAGAAGGTGTTTATGGCCTTTGTCTACGTGGTAAAGCAGGTTGGGGCGAAAACGTTGCGCTTATTACATCAATGGCTAATTCGTTTGGTGCGCGTTGGTTTGATGAAAACTGGAAGCCACAGTTTAATACCCCAGAGTGGGAAAATACCCTTCAGTATTATGTCGATGTGATGAAAGAATCTGGTCCTGCTGGTTCATCTGCAAACGGTTTTAACGAAAACCTTGCACTATTTCAAACCGGGAAATGTGGTATTTGGATTGATGCAACCGTTGCAGGTGCATTTGTTACCAACAAAAAAGACTCAGAAGTTGCCGATAAAGTAGGGTTTGCACTTGCGCCAGATAACGGCCTAGGTAAACGCGGTAACTGGTTATGGTCTTGGACTTTAGCCGTACCGGCAAGCAGTAAAAAACCAGATGCCGCAATGAAATTTATTAGCTGGGCAACATCTAAAGAATACACTCAACTTGTAGCTGACAAAAAAGGTTGGGCAAAAGTACCGCCAGGTACACGTAAATCACTTTACAGTAATCAAAAGTACATGGACGCAGCACCCTTTGCGCAAATTACCTTAGATTCTATTCAATCTGCAGATCCTAAAAATCCAACCGTTAAACCGGTGCCTTATGTAGGTATTCAGTTTGTTGCTATTCCTGAGTTTCAAGGAATTGGTACAGCTGTTGGGCAACAATTTTCAGCAGCATTAACTGGCCAAATGACCGTTAAGCAAGCGCTTAGTACGTCTCAGCACCTCGTTGAGCGAACAATGCGTAAAGCTCGCTATCCTAAATAGCACGTAATGGGCGGGTAAGTACTCAAACTTACCCAATATTTTATGTCAATTCTATTTACTTGTTAGTTATAAACACTATCAAGGGTTTCTGATTTTCACTTGATAGTTAACAAGTAAATAGAATTGGCTTTTTTAAGGTCACCTTTATGGCAACAACTAACTCGCGCACGCTTGCTCGGTTTATGCTTCTTCCTAGTGTAATTTTATTACTTGCTTGGATGATAGTTCCGCTGTGTATGACACTGTATTTTTCATTTATTGATTACAACTTACTCGTTCCTGGGGATAAAGAGTTTGTAGGCTTTTTAAACTATGAATTTTTCCTGACTGATCCGGCATTTTTTGAATCATTTTTTAACACGCTTTACCTAGTAACTGGGGTTTTACTTATCACTATTTGTGGTGGTATTGGCTTAGCTATTTTACTAGACCAAGCAATATGGGGACGAAATTACGTTCGCATTATGGTACTAGCCCCATTTTTTGTAATGCCAACTGTGTCGGCATTGGTATGGAAAAACATGCTAATGAACCCAGTTAATGGCTTATTTGCACATTTCGCGATTTGGCTTGGCTTTGAACCTATCGACTTTTTTGCTCAAATGCCGTTATTTTCAATCATCATAATTGTGTCTTGGCAGTGGTTACCATTTGCAGCATTAATACTGCTAACAGCAATACAGTCATTAGACCGTGAACAATTAGAAGCGGCTGATTTAGACGGAGCTGGGCCATTTAGTAAGTTTTTTTACATCGTTTTGCCGCACTTATCGCGCGCTGTAACCGCTGTTATTTTAATCGAAACTATATTTTTACTGTCAATTTTTGCTGAAATATTAGTTACAACTAGTGGCGGCCCTGGTTATTCGTCGACCAATATAACGTACTTAATTTACACGCAATCACTACTTCAATTTGACGTAGGTGGCGGTTCGGCAGGGGGCATAGTTGCAGTTATTATTGCAAATATAGTCGCTATATTTTTAATGCGCTTAATTGGCAAAAACTTGGAGGGTTAATTATGACTATAAAAAATAGCTGTCGTTCCAAACTAATTTATACCATTGCAGCATGGACAATAAGCGGCATGATTTTCTTTCCAATTTTATGGACGTTAATCACCAGCTTTAAAACGGAAGCTGAAACAATATCGGCAAGCCCAAGCTTATATGCATTCGATTGGACACTCGAAAATTACCGCGATGTACTATCACGTTCGCCATACTTTAACCATTTTTGGAACTCTGTAGTTATATCACTAGGTTCAAGTTTACTGGGTTTATTAATTGCTGTACCTGCAGCTTGGTCTATGGCTTTTGTACAAACTAAAAAAACAAAGCATTTATTAATGTGGATGCTTTCTACCAAAATGTTACCGCCAGTAGGGGTACTTATTCCGATTTATTTATTGTTTCGAGACTTTGCGCTACTCGATACAAAATTAGGTTTAGTGATTGTAATGACACTCATTAACTTACCAATAATGGTATGGATGCTGTACACCTACTTTAGAGAAATACCAAACGAAATACTTGAAGCTTCACGTATGGATGGCGCAACAATTGGTGAAGAAATATTTCATGTTTTATTACCAATAGCCTTACCGGGTATAGCCTCAACGCTATTGCTAAATGTTATTTTATCGTGGAACGAAGCGTTTTGGACACTTATTTTAACCGCTGCAAATGCTGCACCTTTAACGGCATTTATTGCCAGTTACTCAAGCCCTGAGGGGTTATTTTACGCTAAGTTATCGGCAGCATCTGCCATGGCCATTGTGCCAATTTTAATACTTGGTTGGTTTAGTCAAAAACAATTAGTGCGTGGATTAAGTTTCGGCGCAGTAAAATAGGAGAATACACATGGGCAGCATCACACTAAAACAAGTCACTAAAAACTTTGATGAAGTAAACGTAATTAAACCGCTCGACTTAGAAATTAAAGACGGTGAGTTCATCGTTTTTGTCGGTCCATCTGGCTGTGGTAAATCTACATTACTTCGTATGATCGCAGGTCTTGAAGATACCACCAGTGGTAATATAGAAATTGATGGCATTGACGCTACAAAAACACCGCCTGCAAAAAGAGGCTTAGCAATGGTGTTTCAATCCTATGCGTTGTATCCGCATATGACCGTGCGTAACAATATTGCTTTTCCTTTAAAAAGAGCCAAGGTAAGCCCTGCAGAAATCGAAAGTAAAATTGCTAACGCCGCTAAAATTCTAAATTTAACTGATTATTTAGACCGAAAGCCTGGGCAATTATCGGGCGGTCAGCGCCAGCGTGTAGCGATAGGGCGCGCAATTGTTCGTCAGCCTTCGGCATTTTTATTTGACGAACCACTTTCAAATCTTGATGCGTCACTACGTGTAAATATGCGTTTAGAAATATCTGAATTACATAAAAGTTTAGCTACAACAATGATTTATGTTACACACGATCAGGTTGAAGCCATGACAATGGCAGATAGAATCGCGGTATTTAATGCCGGTATTATTGAACAAGTAGGCACACCTTTAGAGCTTTATAAAAACCCTGTAAACAAATTTGTAGCTGGTTTTATTGGTTCGCCAAAAATGAATTTTATAGATGCTCCACAAAATGAAGATGCGAATGTTAGCTGTATTGGTATACGACCAGAGCATATAACACTCTCTACTGAGCAAGGTACTTGGACTGGAACTGTAGGTGTAATTGAGCATTTAGGATCGGAGAGCTTTTTACATATAAATATTGAAGGCAAAGGGACCGTAACAGTAAAAGCGGATGGTGATTGCCCATTAAAATATGGCGACAGTATTTACCTAAGCGCACCGGCAGATAAAGTATTAAAGTTTGATAATAACGGTTTAACTATTCGCTAAAGCCAATTTTTAATTACCTTAAATAGCACCTTTATAAGGGTGCTATTAACTAAATTCTAATTACATAATCCTATGAAACCTAGGTATTTTTTATTAAGGAATGGTATATTTACAATTATAAATAACAAAAACGTTATTGATAAATAGATATTCCAAAATTAATAAAATAATTTATATAGCAGCACATATAATTAAAATTATGTAATGAAAATAAGGATTTAGTTTTCCTTCTATTTTAAGAGGTTTACGTGGTAAAGCTATCAAATACAGAAATTAGAAAGCTAGATGATGCAGCCAGAGCAGGGTGGTTATATTATGTTGGCGGTAACACACAAGATGAAATTGCTAAAAAGCTAAATATATCTCGTCAATCTGCACAAAGAATGGTCGCATTATCTGTGAGCCAAGGTCTAATTAAAGTTAGACTTGACCACCCGATTGCTAAATGTATGGACTTGGCCGAAAAATTAAAAAGCCGTTTTGGGTTAGATTCGTGTGAAGTTGTACCGAGCGATCCATCTGAACCATCGTCTACGCTTGGTTTGGCTCAAGCTGGCGCGGCTGAAATAGAACGTCATTTAAAATCAGAACAACCCAAAGTACTTGCTATGGGAACCGGTCGAGTTTTACGTTCATGTGTAGATGAGCTAAGAACTGTTGATTGTCCGCAACATAAAATTGTAGCAATGCTAGGTAATATGGCTTTGGATGGATCGGCTTCACCTTATGATGTTGTAGTAAGAATGGCCGAACACACCAATGCAAAACATTACCCAATGCCATTGCCAGTTTTACCAAGAAGTATTGAAGAAAAAGAACAGTTACATGCACAACAAAATATTACCGGTAATTTAAAACTCGCTAAAGATGCCGATGTAACATTTGTGGGTATTGGTAGCTTAGGTGAAAAGTCGCCATTACATATAGATGGTTTTATTGATGCGCAAGAACTTAAAGAGTTACAAGATCTTGGTGCTGTTGGTGAAATGATTAGTTGGGTGTTTGATAAAAACGGTAAGCTTTTAGATTGCACAGTTAATCAGCGTGTAGCAAGTACGCCATTAAAAACAAATGCTAACAAACAGATTTATGCGATAGCTGCTGGTGAAGAAAAAGTGTTAGCCATTTTGGGCGCAGTAAGGTCAAACATGATCAGCGGATTAATTACTAACGAATATACAGCTGAGCGTTTATTAAGTATTGATTAAACAAATTGATAAATAAAGTATCTGTATTAGTAATACCTGTTATTGTAATAAAACCACTTAATGTCCGATACCGTCTAGTATTGGACATAGTAAGGGCGCTTTTAAGCGCTTTTTCTATATATACATTAACTACCTATAATTTATATTATGTTAAATAGTATAAATAAATACATAACCAAGTTACTCACCTTCATTAATTAACGTATAAACGCGATATTTTGACTATTTAATAAGCATTAACCTACTTATCTTAATAGTCAGTGCCTTACCCATTTACGGTATTAGCTTCTTGAACATATAAAAATACCGCTTGGTTATTAATATAATCAAGCGGTATTACAATGATTGCCTATTCGCTACTTTACCCAATCAAACTTAACGTATTGAAACAAATAGCTTTTTAATAACCCTAGTAATTCACTAGAATGTTTTATCATTCATAAATTCACTAATAAGATCAGACACTTTATCTGGATGTTCATCAATAACCCAATGAGCGGCTTTATCTATCCAAATCAATGATGAATTTGGAATTGCTTCTTCTAACATTGGCGCATACTTTGGCTTTTGAAATTTGTCTTCTTTACCCCATATTATGAGTGTTTCATGAGGTAAGCTTTTAAGATCACCTGTAATAGCTTCGGTATATTCTTTATTGAGCCTGCGCATGTTACTAAATAAAGCTGCTTTTCCTTTTTCATTACTCCATGGTGCTAAGTATATTTTCATCAACTCTTCAGTCATTACGCTCGAGTCGTAAACACCTTTGGGCATGAAATCTCTTAATGTATCCACAAATTCAGCTACAGTTGTTTTTTCTTCTACACCTGGTTCTAGCAAAGGTTCAAATTCTGGTATTGGCCAAGAATCAAAACATACACTATCAATTAAAACCAACCCGTTTACTTTATCTGGATGATTTACAGCCATTAATTGAGCAACACCACCACCAATATCATGTGCAGCAATATTAACTTTAGAAATACCGAGTTCTTCCATAAATTTACACATTATTCTACATTGCGCATTTATAGAAACATCGGTGTTAATTGGCATATCAGATTCACCAAAGTTTAGTAAATCAGGCGCTATTACTCGATGTTGTGATGCAAGTTTTGGCATCACATTTCGCCATAAAAATTTATTGGTTGGTATTCCGTGTATCAATAATAAAGGTGTTCCTTGTCCCATTTCTTGATAAGCAATTTGATGACCTTCTACTGTAACGTACTGTGTCTTGTTCATAATTTTGCCTCTTTAACTTTAAAAATTATAATATTTAGTAAACTATAAAATTAGAATATAGCCTTATAAAGCAAATTCCGTCCCAATATGAGTATTTATTAGTTATTAAAAAATCTTAATGTTTTAAAAGTTAAACCCGTGTGATACGTGGGCTCTAGGCTAAATAAATTTACTGACTTTATAATATGCAGTGTTTAATAATTGTGATTATCAAACCGCTTTAAGAAGTGTGAAACGATGACTCGTATACATGCAACAATTACAAAAGCGTAGTTTGTAATACTTTGAAATAATTATTCTTATTAAAGGATTTTTATAAATTTAAATAAATTAAAGGTTCATATACACAAAAGCACTAATAAACATTAGTGCTTTCAAAAATTATAATTTAACTTTTTAGTAAGCTATAAATAAAAAATAGTTAACTGCCCTACTGTTTCAATTTATCATTCCAAAAAATATCTAATATTTTCTATTAATACACTTTGCTTAACTGGCTTCAATAACAGGCCGTTAAACCCAAGCTTCACATACTTGTTATCACTATTTTCGTTTTCACTAAATGTATGAGCGATAATTTTTGTTGCTGATGCGTCAGCATGCTTTCTTATTTTTAGCATTGCGTCGGTGCCTGTAAATTGCGGCATTACTATATCCATTAAAATAATATCGTAAATATTTTGAGAAACCATAAGTAGCGCCTCTATAGCACTTGATGCGAAATCTATTAAAATATTTTCTTCGTTAAGCATTTTTCTAATTACTATTTCTATTAGCAAGTCATCATCTACTAAAAGCAGTCGTTTAGTTTTATTTATTGGCGTTACTTTAAACTCGATAACTTCAGCCATATTTTCAATAGTGTTTTTCATGTTTTACCTCATTACTGTTCCAGTAATATTCGCTAATTTATAACGATTTATCTTTTAAAATGCGTGTTATTTGATTTATTAATACACCTTGTTTTACTGGTTTTAATAGCATGTCATCAAAGCCCTGGTTAACGTATTTTGAATCTGTATCGGGTGTCGATGTATGCGCAATTATTTTAGTTTTCAAATTGTCACTGTGTTTTTTAATTTTTAACATAGCGTCAGTTCCCGACAATTCTGGCATTACTATGTCCATTAAAATAATGTCGTAACTGTTTTGCGATACCATCAACATCGCTTCTATTGCACTGCGCGCGTAATCTATTTTAATATTCTCATTTTTTAGCATCGCTCTAATTACAATCTCAACAAGAGGATCGTCATCAACCAGTAATAGCGTGTTTTGGTGTTTGTTAGTTACTAAACTAGCTTTTACTAAATCATTATTTGTTAACGAGCTACTTGGTACTTCTTGCTCATTGTCTTTACCTTGTTTGGTTGCTATGTTGACCAACATAGAAAGTGATATCGTTGATTTATTCGCGTTACTACTTACAGTTATCGCTTTACCACCTAACATTTTAAATATTGAAATAAAAAACTTTAACTCTAATGACACGTCTTTATCATCTATAAAGCGCGTTATATCATCACCCGATATACTTTTAAGCTCAGTTATAAAGTTACTACTGTCGATCAAATTACTTAATGAAAAATCGAGGTATAAGTAATTACGTTTACTTTCATTTTTAATCTGAGCGTTAATTGAAAGCGTTGTATTATTTGATGAATCCAAAACCTCAGTCACTAATTGAATAACCAATTGAGAAATTAACTTTTCATCGCTTGCGACCGTTAATTCAGGCGTAATATTATTTTTAAGAGCGATTCTTTTATTTTCAGCCTCTTTAGCTAAAATCGACATGTTATTATTGATCATTTGATTTAGGTTTACGTTTTTGGCCTGAAGCTTTAACTTACCTATTTCCGATTTATTTATATTTACGAGTTGTTGAATTACACTTTCGAGCTGGTCGCATGCATCAGAAATATTCCCCACATTGTTTTTAAATTCGTTAAGGCTTATTGGATCTTTAGATATTTCAACTAATGACTTTAAAGATGATAAAGGCGTTTTTAACTGACGACTAAGCCTTGTAACAAATTTTTCTTTTAATTGATTTGTCTGTTTTGATTTTTCGAGAACATCAGCGAGTAAACATTCTTTTTGATGTGCCTCTGTATCATCTCTAAAGTAGCAAACGAAACCATTAAAATCTGTATGTCTTTGTAATACAGTTATCCACTTCCCGTCTGTAAAACCTATATCTATTAATTGGTTACGGTCATCATCAAGCTTATGATGTTCATGGTAGTGATTTATAATATTATGCTGCTGCGCAATACTTATCAGCTGGCTATACGATAGCTGACTGTTTTGTTTATTCACCTGTGCAAATAAAAGATTAAAAGCATTGTTGGTAATCACAGGAAATTCGTGGCTATTAAAAATAGCAAACCCATGCGGCAATGCATCCAGAGAACTTGAAAAAAGCTCTTCTCTATTGAGTATTAACTGATTTTTTTGTTTTATTTCACTGTGTAAACGCCTTGGCAAACGTAAAAAATAATACACAAACGCGAATACACAAAAAGAGATTAACCCTAATCTAATTAAACTGTATTTAGTTATTTTTGGTCGTACTATTTTATTCATTGGTTGCACATGCAAGCGCCAAGTAGGTGGAAAACGACTGCTTAAAGCGCTAATACTATTTTTAATTATACTCGGGTTTACTTCTCCTTGTTTTCCTAAAGTAAACTGTGGTGTTGCTATAAAAACGTTATAATTTTCAGTGTTTAATTTGCCAATAACGGCTTTTAAAAACTTACTTAAATCAAATGCTGTAAGCGTATAAATAGAGCCTTGTTTTATTTTTATTTCAGAAATTAAGAAGGCCGTATCAGCAACCGTAAATACTTCTACTGCTTGTTTATTTGCTCTTTTATTAAATTTTTCTAACCAATTTTTAAACCCATACGCGGCTAAATCAAAATTATTTTTTGACCAAAGTGCAAGCTGATTATATTCAGAATCAAACACCACATAGCCTTTGTAAGTTAAATTTTGTGAAACCTGACTCTGCACTAAATTATTAAGCTGCTCTTTTGTATAGTTATTTTGACTTTGCAAAAAGCCTGCAATAACTAAATCTTTTTGAGATATGTACAATCCTTGATTATCAAATCGCTCTAATGCATTAAATAACGTTTTACGTAATTGCTGGGTTTGTTGATTGTAATTACTTTGCAGCTCTTTTTTTTCAATAGTATAAAGAAGTAATGCAGTGAATGAGCATAATACTAATGCAATTAAAAATGCGACGGGCGCTAAACTAAATACATGAATATACTTTTCACCATAATTTTTTTTCTCAGGCTTAGTACTTTGATTACTTACTGAATCTGAATTTTTATTTAACTGTGTCTGTAATAATTGAGCAAATGAAATAAACTGATCTTTTTGTGAACCTATTAATGTTTTAGGTGCTAAATCGGCCATCAACACTACGCCAATTAATTTATTAGTGACACTATAAATTGGATATTGTGCATAAAAACGAATTAATTTGTGCGTGTTGTTTGATACATCATCAAAAAAAGTATCTTCAAATAGATATAGTTTTTCTTGTGTACAGCGTTTTTGATAGCTTAATAACTCATTTTTGACGCTTTCTTTATCGTTGCAGGTTATTAACTGCTTTGAATAAACTTCTCTAAAATCGATAAATTTAACAATTGAAACATCATAAAACTGTTTTAGTAGTGTTAGCGTTTCTTTAATTTCTGTTGATATTTCATCAGTTTGTGTATCTGCTACATTAGCATGTGAGGTAAATATATTTGAGGCGTTCATTGACGTTCTCCTTCCCCTTTTGGGGGAGTATGTATCCACGTTGTACTGTTTTGGCCGCTATGTACTGGCAGTAAAACTTTAAATGGTGGTGTTAAGCTACTAAGTGCAGGTTCGCCTGTAGTGATATTAATTACTTGTTCTGCATTAACTAAATTAAGTGATGTTTTGCAATATGTAACGCCTGGCTCAATACCTATTAAGCTCAGTGTTTCGCTTATAATCAGGTTGTTGATTAAGTCGATACCGACCAACTCAAACGTTGTTTTTAAAACAGTAAAAACAAGCGTTTCTACAATGTTTTCATCTTCTTCTAAGCGTGTACCTTCTGGGCAGCATATTGTACCAAGCTCTATATCAACACTTGTTCCAATACCAACTAATGACAGCGCATTAAGGGCTGTATTTAAAAGCGGTTCTACCTGGGGTAAATATAAATCAAGTATGTCTCCTTGCGATTCGTACCCCGTTTGGCATGTATCACACGATTGCGATAAACCTTGATCGCTTGTACCTAAAAGTGGATTACCTAAAGCTGTTACTCCAACTAAACAACTACTGTCAGCCGGTTGCTTATCTATTTCAAAGCTTTCACAAGGTGAGCCTGTTACTACTTTTTGTGATACATAACGAGATAGAATTTGTTCACTATTAGCTGGGCATTGTTGTGGCGTACTTCTTAATAACTGACCAATAACGGTATTACCTAACTGCCCTATTGCATAATTTGGACCTTGCTGCAGCGCATTTATATAACTTACATTACCGGTATTATTTAGTTTACTTACACCTTGGCTATCGGTTGCTTCGTCGCTTAAGCCTTTTAAACAGGGATTACCTTGGCAATTTGGTGCATCGTAATAAACGGCTTCGCGCGATGTAAACCTATCGTCTCGTATGCCTATTAATGCTCGGTACGTGTTGTTTGCCCCCCGGTCTGTATAAAAAATTAGTGGGGCTTGGTGCTCATCAAAACTTACTGCAATACCGAGTGGTCTATTATTAGCATCAACGACTGTAATTTGATTATCTACCTTAGTTTGATGGCGCTTAATAAGGGCATCCCTTACTAAAATCACCCCACCAATTGAGCCAATAATTAAAATAGTTATAATCAATATAAGCTCAATAGTTAGTATGTACCCTTGTTGATAATGCTTTTTCATATCAGGCTCCTATAACACTTCTACAAGCATTTTAAGTACATTCATTACTTGTAATGCTGCGGGAAAAAACACCAATACCAAAAACATCGGAAAACAAATTAAGATAATGGGAAAGGTTGTGTGCATCGCTTTTTTGTTTACCTTTTTAGCGAGTAAAATGTTCTTTTTTAGAGCTAGGCCTTCAAGTTGAGCCTCTACTGCTTGGATAAGTGGCGTACCAAGTTTTGACCCTATTAACATTAAGTTGGCGAGCTTTTTAATTCCTAATACGTCAGTTCTTTCAAAAAGTGAATTAAATGCAAATTCACGATCTTTACCTGCGCTTAGTTCGAATAAAAATAACTTTAGCTCTTTGTATAATGGGTGTTTTTGACTTAATCCATGATCAACCGCCAGTGCAAATGAGCGCTCTAACGAAAATCCAGCGCGCATGTAAACCAGTAACACCCGTAAAAAAAACTCTAAGCTATTATTAATAGTGGTTTTGCGTTGATTTTTACGTAATAAAAACCAACATTCTGGTGCAAAAAAACACATAAAACACAGTAATAATTTAATCGATTGGCTCAGCTCATAACCTGTTAGTTCTATAACCGTAAATGCACTGAAAGTAGCAGCCACTTTGAAGCAGTACAGGCTTATTAATATTTTATTAATTTGAATCCCTGCTTGTCTTAGTTGACGTTTAGAGATGATGATTAGCGGATACCAATTAATGTTTTTAGTATCGGGTTTATCTAATTCAACTTTAAGAGATTGCCTATGAATATGGATAAATGAGCCCATACTTACTAGAAGTCCGATAAGTAAAAGTATATCAATCATAATGTTACCCTTAAGCTAAGGCGTAGCCATAAAAAGCCAAATAGCTGACAAAGAAGCGCAACCGTTATAAATGCAATCCCATTAGGGTCGTTTAATAATGGTTCAAACCAGGTTGGATCGGTATAGCTAAATAAAGGAATTAGTGCGTAAGGTAAAAAACCACTAAATACAGCAGCGTATTTAGTGCCCGAAAGCTTAGCTTTTAGCTGTTGGCGGTCGAGGGTCCGAAGCGACATCATGTTGCATACGCTTTTTAGCATATCGGTTAAATCACACTGGCTTTGTGTATGTGTAATGATGCTATGAGCAAACAATCTTACGGTTTCGCAGTTGTATCTTTCAATTAAAGGGGCAAACGACGTTTCGGCATCACTACCCATGCTCATGCGTTGTATTAGTAAGGTGCTTTGTTTTTTTATATATGGGTCTGCATGTTCATCAGCAAACTGCATTGATTGCTGTAGCGATAGCCCAGTGCTTAAACACGATTGTACGGTTTCAATAAATTCTAAAAAATGATGCTCAAATTTTGCTAATTTATAATGAGCTAGGTCTATCACAGCTATAAAACAGGTTACAAAAACCACGATTGAAATAATAAACGCGCTGGTTGATGCCTCGGGATAATATAATTTAGCTAAAAACCATGAGCTACTAGAGAGCGAGCACGCCATGCTTATAAACCAAGCGTTACTTATGTTTAAGCCTAGCACTCGTAGTGACAAAGTAAGTACGTCTTTTTCTTCTAAAATATTTACTTTTTTAGCGCTCTGGTTGCTTTTATTTTTAGCATACAAAGAAACCAACACACTAGCTGCAAGTACAAAGGTTATAACCGCCGCTATAGCTAATAAATAATCAAGTTTAGTCATTGTTAGCCTCCGGGTTATTGTGCAGTAATGCTTTTAATTCTTGTGCATTTGCGCCTTGGCCTTTCATAAACTCAATAACACTTGAGTTATCTATTAACTCACTTTGTACTGGCTCTGCTTCATTAATACTATAAAGCGGGCTAAAATGTGCGCCGCCATTAACACGCTTAATTTCACCAATACTTTTTAGAGTTCGGGTGCCATTAGTTGAGCGAGAAACATGCACAATAAGTTGAATACTCGACGCGATTAGCGAACTTGTATGGGTATCGCTCAGTTGTGCATTGTGTAACTGCACTAAGGTAGATAAACGAATAACGGCATCATTTGCGCTGTTAGCATGTATGGTCGTCATCGAACCTTGGTGACCACAGTTCATTGCTTGGAGCATATCGATTACCTCGCCTGAGCGTACCTCTCCAACAATTATTCTATCTGCGCGCATTCTAAGGGCTGCTTTTACTAAATCTCTTAGGCTTACTGCACCTTTACCATCGCTGTTTGTGTCGTGAGCTTCTAATTGCACAACGTGGTTGTGATGCAAATTAAGTTCAGCGCTTTCTTCAATGGTTACAACACGTTCATTTGGATTAATTGAGTTGGCAAGTACGTTTAATAATGACGTTTTACCAGCCCCTGCATTGCCACACACTAAAATATTAACGCCTGTTTTAACTGCACTTTTTAAAAATGATAAGATGTTTTTATCTAAAAAATGGTTATTAACTAAAAAGTCATCGTTTATTTTTTTATGGTTAAACTTACGAATAGACACAATAGCTGCGCTGGTACACGCAGGCGGTACAATAATATGAACACGGCTACCATCTTTTAGTTTGCCATCAACAATTGGCATAAGCGCATTGACTTGGCGACCACAGCCATCAAGTAAGCGATCAACAAATCGGCGTAAATGGCGTTCGTCATCAAACTTACTGGCTGTGCAAAGTAGTTTGCCTTGTTTATCAATCCAAATATCTTGCGTGTCGTTTATTAAAATATCACTTACTTGATCGTCCAGCATAAATTGTGCAATAGGGCCAAGGCCCTGAATTTCATCAAATACAGCCTGAACAACCTGCTCTTGTTGATGTTGATTAAATGAAGATTGATTAAATTGTGGAATTTCACTGCACAATGCAGAGATTTTTTCGAGAACATTACTTGATAAAAGCGCGGTTGGTTCTTGTTCGTACTCTTCGATAACAGCATCGTGCAATAGCTTTTTAAGCTCTTCAAAGGTACTTAAACTGGTTTGAACTTCTTCATGTTTGCTTGATAAATTAAACATAAAAACTCACTTAGCTACATATACAGCTTCATTTTTAACGCCTTTAACCACTTCGATTGTGCGACTGGTTTGTAAGCGTGAAAAGTTTTGCAAACGACCTTGTTCAATGTCATAAGCGCTATGCACAATAATTGAAACTTTGTCGGCGTTATCTATACCCGCCAACGAATAAACATCTTTTGGAAGTACCGCAAGGACTAATGAAACACCGCCCGCAGCAGAATTAGACTCTTTAGCTAAATTATCCATTACGCCACTTTTTGCGGCTTGCGATTTAGGAGCTTTTGAAACACCAATAAGCTGTACATCACGGGCAACTGTTCTTACTAAGCGATTAGTTTTAGCGACTATGTCGAGTCGGTCACCTTTGTGTATACGCGAAAGCGGAATATCTAAGGTGTTTAGTTTTAAAGTATATAAAACACGCCCTGCAGGTATGGCTTCTGATAAGTTTTGGCTTTTCGCTCTAATAAAATCGGTGTCGAACAAGGGTTGTTCAACCATTTTGTTAGTTGCTAATTTTTGACCAATTAATGCACGCGGATTTTGAACGCTCAGTGCAATATTTGAATAGTTACTTGGATCTATACTTTTTTGCTCTACATCGTGAACGGTTACTATTTGACCGGCCGACATATTTTTGTTTACTACCCAGGCTGTTACGCTATTTTCATCGTTTACCTGTCTAATGCCCAAAGCCGAAGCTAACATGCCAGAGGTGATGAGTAATGTGAGAGCCGCAGTGGTTGCGCCTTTGTTACTTTTACTTTTCATAATATTCCTCCAGAGTAACTTTCACTGCCACACTTTTGTGGCAGTGAGCCTTAAGCTTGGTATTCAAACCTGGTTGCCTTATATTGGGTACCTTGCGTTAGTTACCTTGCGAACCGCCAGCTGCTGTACGTGTTGCAGCATCGCCGCTTGGTGTTGCATTAACAAGTGCGGCACTTTCACTAAAGTCTGATGCAACAAAAGTGAATGAACTGCCATCGCCTGCGTACACATCAACTGAATCCACAAACCCAGAGCCAGACACTTCAGCAGTGCCTTCGGCGTTAATCATGCCGTCAAATACATAGCTTTGGTCAAGTGAGCCAATTGCTTCAGCTACATCTTCAAGTTCGCTGGTTACCGAGTCACGTAATGTAGATAAACCAATTACAAGTGCTGCTACCATTGAAGTAGAAAGAATGATTAGCTCTGACGTTAGTACAAAACCTTTTTGCTTTTTGCTATTTAAGTTATGTTTAATAGTTTTCATAATCGTAGCCTTTAAATTAGAAGAGCTTATGCTCACTTTACATATTGCGAGGACCATGCCAGCTATAAATAACCATTAAATACAGTTAGTTATGTTTTTAATGGTTATTGTTTATTAGATATTTTCATTTTTGATTTGCAAAATGCAAATCAATATTAAAAATATTTTAGATAAATAATGCTAGGTTTACGTTATTGAAAGTATTATTAAAACTGATGAATAGTGTAAGGGGGAAATATTAAAAGCAATCTTGTGAGGTTATGTATAAAACGTAGGATGAGCGTAAGCTTTACTCCTATTTTTGATAAATAATAAAGTGATTTTGGCTCCTTAATAATGCCAAATTTTAGGTATAAAAAAGGCCCGAAGGCCTTAAGAATAACAATTACCTAAAACGGAGAGTTTACCGCGCCTAGCAAGTGCTTTTTTATGCGTGGGTTCTGCACGTAAAACTTGCTCATAGTAGCCACAGGCCAATAAATTATTGGTATTCGCTTCTTCAATTAACCCTTTATGGTAAAAATAGGCGGTGCTATTTAAACCAAACTTAACCGAAAGCTCTAAGTAGTTTGAAGCTATAACGTAACTGCCCTGAGCATAATGTATAGAGGCCATTTGCAGGTATGGTGAAGCATGTGTACCAAAAACATCAACGCCGTATTGAGCAATACTTTTTGCTTTAGCTAAATTACCTTGCTCTATTGCTAACGTAACCCCTAAAGTAATTGCATTTAATGGTGGATTAGCTTTATTCAGTAATGTGTTTATAACTTGTTGAGATTGATTAGCACGGCCACTTTTATAAAGTACGTAGGCCGATATCGACAGTATTGCCGTGTTATCGGGGTGTTCAAGCATTAACTGATTCACCTCATGCACTAGGTTTAAACAGTTACTTGCATTTATACCTTCACACTTTAATGGTTGGGCATTTAATTGGTATTTTTTAACGATGTCACTCAACGCGTTGTAAGGATTTACTGTTGGCTTGTAATCAATATGAGCGCAACCCGATAAAGTAAGCAGTAAAATAATATAAAATATTTTCATAGCCCTTGCTCCTGTATATAGCTAAGTACCTGGGTGTCTATATTTGCGTGCTCCCACGAACGTAATGTATTAATTGGCTCACGCACCAGGTTTGGAGTTACAACAATTATAAGCTCGCGGTTGTTTTCACTTTTACTGGTTGTTTCGCTTAACTTTCCTAGCATGCTATTGCCGTTGCCATCAGGTACAAAGTCGTGGCTTGCATTGTTATCGGTGCTAATTAAGCCACCAATAATAAGAGGTTGCCCGTCTTTTAAACGTGTTGATGTTTGCATGCTGCGTGTATTAAATGCACTGCTGTTTAAACTGCTGCCTGTACTTTGTGCAATTTCGGCGGTTAACGTGGTATCGGGTAATGAAATTACTGGGTTTAGATCAAGTGTTATTCTATCTTTGTCGTCAACCATGGCGCGTACATTTAATTCAACTCCGAATGATTTAAATTCTGTACCGCTAAACACCGACCCACTACTACCTTGCTGACCGCTTGTAATTCCAGATGGGCTATAACTTGTAGGTACAGGTACTTCACCACCGACTTTAAACACGGCACTTTCACCGGCTAAAACCGTGATTGTAGGGCGAGAAAGCGTTCGAGAAATACCTTCTTGTTCAAGTAATGAAAATAACATATCAATGGCAAACTGTGAGGTAGAAAGCTGTAAGTTATTAGTTAATTGACCACCAATTAATTGCAGCGCATTTTCTATTGTTGCAGAGCCAGATTCGCGATTAGTCATACCGTCACGGCCAAATAAGCCCGCTTCTTTTTCATATCCATTAGAGAGCACGCTAATATCTGGGCGCCATTGCTTTAACCTACGTTGATTTACTTCGTATAGCTGCACCGATACACGCACTTGCGGTAAATCTTCAACTTCAATACTTGACAAAACTTTACCGCCAGCCACTGACAGCAACGTTGCTCTTGCAATGTTTGAACTTACATTACTTAAATTTAATCCTGAGGTAGCATCATTTATTAAACCGCCTGACTCGTTGGCAAGTACTTCAATACCTGAACTTTTATCCTGCGTTGCGCCGCCCATTAAATTATTAGGATCAAGAGGAGAACCCTGAGTTTGTAATGCTTGCTCTGGTTCGAATAATTTATTAATTGTATTTAATAAGCGCACTAGCTCTATCTGGTTTTTTACAGAGCCGGAAAGTAAAAACACATCGTTGTCGTCATTTGATAACTCATCAACCGAGATGCGTTTAATGGTCACTTTATTTGCGCCCATTGATTTAATCACTTCGCTAATACGCTCTTCTTTTGGCTTGGGTGCTTGAGTTACTTTTATTAAATTAATAATAGCGACTTTACTCGAGTTTTGAGAGCTGCCGCCGTTTGCGTTACCCAAGCCTTGCAAGCGTTGAGCAAGTGAATTAAACATGCCTTGGTTAGGATTTGAGGTGATAACGGGTTGTGATGCTTGTGAGCTACTGGCATAAAGGTAGTTTTTTGCAGCTTCATAAGCGGCATGACGATAATTTATAGTAGGTACTTCACCGCGTAATACAACCGCATGGCGATCAGGCGCTATGGTTAGCTGTACGTCAGGATGGATGTCGTTTAAGGCATTTTCTAGTACGCTGTAGTCTTCGGTTACGCCAAGTAAAAATGTTTCAGAGCTTTTATCGTCGTACCACACCATCATAGATGTACGGCCCAACTTTTTAGCTAAAATTAGTAGCTCACGGCCATTTACCACGTTCACATCAAGTGTTGTTTCGTGGCCAAGTGCAATACGAGAAATATCACGGGTAAACACAAAGCGAGTATGCGTCCATTTAACTAAGTGCGATACTTTTTGTACCCGCTCACCATTTGCATTTTCTATATAATCTAAATGACTTTCACTGCCCATAGCGGTAAAAGATATTAGCAATAGTATAAAAATAAATTTTAACATAAGCCTTTCCCTCAATTTGCTTACTGTATAGGTAGCAAGTATGAGACCAAGGGTTTTTGTATTTATAATCAATGGATTAAGATGTATAAACGTGTTTTTTATTATTTTGATTCGCAAATTGCAAATCAACAATTCATGAAGAGGTTAACAAAGAAATAAGAGCAGAGGTGTGTGGCGCAAAGCGAGTGAAAATACGCTTTACGCTAGTTTTAATTAATGCAAAGCGGCTGTAAACGGGATGCTTTCACAGATTTTAGCTTCAGCTATAAGCAGCTCTTCTAGACGAACATCAACTTCTTCTTTTTCAAAGTATTCGTAAGCTAGTTCTACAAATAGGTTTTTATGTTTTTCTTCTGACTTAGCAATAGCAACATAAAAATCTTTTTCTTTACCCTCAGGAAGCGCTTGTGCAACTAAAGAAAAACGCTCGTGGCCACGTGCTTCAATTACACCGCCAACCAGTAATCGGTCCATTAAAAAACCATCACGACCATGTCTAAACAGTGCACGTATTTGTTTTATGTACGGATCTTTTTTGTCGTCACCTAGGTTTACATCGCGCTCTAAAAGCAATTTAAGTACTTGTTTAAAGTGTATTAATTCTTCTAGCGCTAAATCGGTCATAGCTTTTACTAATTTACGTTTGTCTGGATAATGCGAAAGCATAGACATAGCCATACCCGATGCTTTTTTTTCTGCAGCGGCGTGATCTTGTAAAAAAGTATTAAAGTCAGCAAGGACAACTTCGGTCCATTCAAATGGGGTGTGGTATTTTAATTCAAACATGTTCTGTACAACTTAAATAATAATGCGGGGATTTTAACGTATTTGATTTAAAAAATCTTGTAAGGCAGTAATTTATCTATCCGTCCTTTAGCGGTAGATTCAACTTTTAACGGGTGTTTAATATCGTTCCACGCGGTAACTTTGCCACCCATATTCATTTTTTCAAAATCAGTTTTATCACTTTTTAACGCTAAAAAATTGCATAGCTTTTTATAGCCATCAGGCTTTGCTATATCAATGGATAAAAAATCGTGATCACGGTTCTTAAAGTACGTTTGAGCATCATTAAAATGTGTTTTATAGCAGTGAGCTAAGTAACTATCGTCGCTAATATTATTAAGCGAAAGCTCACTAAACGTATTTAAATAACAGCGTTTTATATGAATATTAAAGCCCCCGTCTGCACGGGTTAAATTAGTGTGCATACGCGTTAAAAGCTGTTTTATTGATACAAGCCATGCACCAAGTTCGCGCTCTAAATAAATAAATTTAGAGTGTGGGTAATGAATATCAAGCGCTTTAAAGTCATTAAATATGGGAGTGTCGGCAATCGCGTTAGCATTTTCAAAACAAGCATTAGTATACGCGGTATGCGCCGTTGTAATACCAAGCTCTAAAAATGCGTGGCACACACTAGTAGTGCCGGTACGTGGTAAACCTATTATAAATATTTTGCTCATTAACTTTTCTTTAATTATCCGCGTGTCACTAGCAATACAAAGGCGCTAACAATAATCACTAAAAATGTAGTAATGGTACCAATTTGGCGATATTTCAGGCTTTTTTCTACTATGCCTAAATTTTGAAACACACGGCCTATTAATAACGCACCACCTAATATATGACAGTAATGGCTAGCAAGCCCTTGGTACTCTGCTAAAAAAAGCAAAATCAAAGCAATTGGCACGTACTCCATAAAGTTAGCGTGGGCACGCACAGCACGTTGTAGCGTTGCGTTACCATTATCACCAAGTGATATCTGCTCCGCGCGGCGCACTTTTATTACGTTAAAGCTCAAATAAATGTAAAAGAATGCAAGTAATGCAGCATAAGTTGAAATGATCACGGCGTTTTCCTGTTATTTTTATCGCATAAGCATGCGCTTTATTATTGTGGGCGTGATAATAACATATAAATTTGAGCAGCATTATCAGAAGTTTAATAAATGCCTATGCTAAGCTAAGGGTATTAAGTAAGTAGAAAAATACATAAGGATTTTATGTTTGTACCTCGCAAAGTAGCCGACAGTTACCGTGAAATGATTAACAGTATTGGCTTTTACCCTTCTATGCTTTCAGTGGGCTTTTTAGTATTTGCCATTATAACTATGTCGGTTGAATATTTAGCCCCTATTGAGCAGCTAAAATCGTTTATATCGGTTGTACTTGTTGATAGCGCCGAAAACGCGCGTACTATTTTAAGCACTTTAGCGGGTAGTATTATTTCGCTTACCGTGTTTAGTTTTTCGATGGTAATGGTGGTTTTAAATTCGGCCAGTGCGAGTTTATCGCCCCGCGTAGTGCCTGGGCTTATTACGCGTAAATCACACCAAATGGTTTTGGGATTTTATTTAGGCAGCATAATTTACTCAATTATTATGCTTATAAATATTAATAAACTTGAAGGTGGCAGTACGGCTATTCCTTCAATTGGTGTGTTGTTTGCACTTATTTTTGGTTTGATTTCATTAGGTTTGTTTGTATTTTTTATACATTCAATCTCTCGTGCCATTCAGGTTGATAACGTATTAAATGGCTTGTTTAGCCAAACTAAAAACGAAATTAAAACAATAATACAAAGACAGCAAGAGAACCCAGTTGAAGACTTTCCAGACTTTAGCAAGTGGCATTCGGTAAGCAGTAAAACAGAGGGATATTATAAAGGCGTACATACCGATAAGCTGTGTGCCATTTTGGCAGAGCAAGATATAAAGGTGTATATCTCTGTTAACCAAGGCTATTTTACAGTTAAAGGCTATCCGTTTTTAAAATGTAATAAAGATATAGCAAACGATGAAGAGTTGATAAATAAAATTCTCGACTGCTTTATTTTTTATATAGAAGAGTACATCAGCGATCATTACCGTTATGGGTTAACGCAAATATCAGAAATTGCAGTTAAGGCAATGAGCCCGGGCATAAACGATCCAGGTACTGCGGTTAAATCAATTGATATGCTGAGTATTTTACTTATCCAAAGGCTGTCAATTAACGATATTAACTACTCGTTTAAGCACAGTGATAATGCCCCATTGTTATACCTTCATGAAACAAGCTTTGATGAGTTATTACACGACAACTTTACACCGCTGCGTAATTACGCCAAAGGCGATGCATACGTAATGACAAACGTGCTTGAGGCATTTAAAAATATTTTGTTTGTTGCCCATAAAGATACCGATGCACGCAACAGTTTATTTAATTATTTAAATGCGATTGTTGATGACATAAATGAACATGTAACTAATGAATACGACAGACGCGAAGTGACTAATATGCTCAACTCAATAGCGCGTATTAGCCAAGAGCAAGGTGAGAAGTTGGTGGCACGATTTGAGCACCACTAGGGCGTGTTGAATTATTTGGATTGAAATTTGTTCAATCTAGGGGCGATTAAATCGCGGCGCGAGGTTTGTAACCTAGTGGGCTAAGTAAAAACCGAGCAACATAGAGTTAATCGTCCCTAGGAAGAACCTATATTTTAATCTATGTAGTACACAGCATAGCTTGACGCTGTTACTTTAATCTCTCCAGCATGGTAGGCATCAGGTACATAGTTACTTGGTGCGCTATCAGCCATCATTACTTTTTCTGCACGCATGTACGGCTGCGACTGCACATTGAGTGGACTTAGTGACGCGCTGTACAATCCTTTTAAATCAACGCCATAATCTTCACTAAACTCTTTTGCTGCATCCCGTGCGTCTTTAATTGCTAACTTTTGCGCTTTTTTATGCAGCTCGTTGTAGTTACTTACTAAAAATTGCGTTTGATTAATTTCGTTAATACCGTTGTTAACTAAGCTTTGTAGTAACTCAGGGTATTTATTTATATCGCTAAGTTTTACAGTTAATGTACGAGAAACCTTAAAGCCTTTAAATTCTTGATTACCGGTAGTGCGGTTGTATTGGCTATCACGGTTTATTGAAATTTGTCCGGCGTTTATATCTCCCTCTTTAACACCAATTTCTTTTACGAGCTTAATTGCTTTAGCGATGGTTAAGTCGGTTTTATTTTTAGCAGCAATTAAGTCTTTATCAACTTCAGTAATACCTACGCTAAGCTGTACGTAATCTGGCATTGTAGTAAGAGTAGCTTCGCCTTTAACATAAATATGAGGAGCATCGGGAGTCGCTGCCGCAAGTGCATCAAAACTAAGTACGTTTAAAGCCAGTGCACTACCTAAAACAAGAGTCAGTGTTTTCATTAAGTCGATCCTTTAATTATGTAAATGCTATTAAAGACCTTACGTGGTTAATTAAATATGAACAAGCACAAAAAAACAGGCAATTGCCTGTTTTTTGTTAAGCGTTGCACTAATGCTATTACGCCATTTACTTAAAATTACGTATAAACGTTATTAAACACTACAACGTTTATAGTTACGGTATTTTGGTAACCAGTAATTTTTGTCGATTGCTGCCCATAACGCATCATCAGTAATCTCAAGAGCAACGCCCTCCTCGATTGCTTTTTTAGCAATGGCAAATGCAATACGCTTACTTAGCGTTTCAATTTCAGTCAGGGCTGGTAATAAACTACCTTTACCTGTGTTGGCACGCGGCGACGACTCTGCAAGCATTTCGCTAGACACACTTAACATAGCATCTGTAATGCGTGTTGCTTTAGCTGCAATAACCCCTAAACCAATACCAGGAAAAATATAGCTATTGTTACATTGTGGGATTGGGAAAATTTCACCGTTGTGTTCAACCGGATCAAACGGGCTACCTGTTGCAACAAGCGCTTTACCGTCAGTCCACTTAATCACATCAGCAGGATGCGCTTCTACCTGCTTAGATGGATTACTCAATGGGAAAATAATTGGCTGTTCACAACCGGCGTGCATTGCACGAATAGCTTGCTCAGTAAACAAACCAGGTTGGCCTGAAACACCAATTAAAATGTCTGGTTGTGCACAGTGCATAACATCAAGAAGTGATGCGTATTCACCGCTGTAAGTCCAATCACTTAACGAGCCTTGTGGTTGTGCAAGTGCTTGTTGGAAATCGCGTAAGCCTTCCATACCCTCACTAAGCAAACCAAAGCGGTCAACCATAAATACTTGGCTACGCGCTTGAGCTTCTGTAATACCTTCAAAAACCATTTGGCTAATAATTTGCTCAGCAATACCACAACCAGCAGAACCTGCACCCACAAAAACTACTTTTTGTTGGCTTAGGGTTGAATTTTTAACACGACACGCAGCAAGTAAAGAACCGACCGTTACAGCCGCAGTACCTTGAATGTCATCGTTAAAACTACAAATTTCATTGCGGTAGCGCTTAAGTAATGGCATTGCATTTGGCTGTGCAAAATCTTCAAACTGAAGTAATACATTCGGCCAGCGACGTTTAACCGCTTTAATGAATAAATCTAAAAACTCATCGTATTCGTCTTGAGCAATACGCTTATGGCGTGCACCCATGTACATAGGATCGTTTAAAAGCTTTTCGTTATTAGTACCCACATCAAGCATTACAGGCAATGTGTATGCTGGGCTTATACCGCCACACGCTGTATAAAGTGACAATTTACCAATTGGAATACCCATGCCACCAATACCCTGATCGCCTAGGCCTAAAATACGCTCGCCATCGGTTACAACAATAACTTTTACTTTACCTTTGGTAGCGTTGCGTAAAATGTCGTCAATTTGGTAACGATCTTCATACGAAATAAATAAGCCACGTGCGCTGCGGTAAATGTCTGAGAATTTTTCACAAGCATCGCCCACTGTCGGTGTGTAAATGATTGGCATCATTTCTTCAAGGTGGTCACGTACTAAACGGTAGTAAAGTGTTTCGTTGTTATCTTGAATCGCACGTAAGTAAATATGCTTATTAAGGTTGTCGGTAAAGCTAGAATACTGCTGATAACAACGCTCAACTTGCTCTTCTATTGTTTCAAAGCGAGGAGGAAGTAAACCAGCAAGATTGAAATTTTCGCGTTCTTTTTTACTAAAGGCGCTGCCTTTATTTAATAGCGGTGTTTCAATTAGGCCAGGGCCAGAATGATGAATATATAAGTAGTTAGGATCAGTATTAGTTGTCATATTTCCAGGCTTTAACGGAGTCTTAAGTTATGATCTGTCATTATCAGTGTTAGAGGTTTAATTGCAACGACAATTAAGCTAGTCAGACCATTGAGAGAAAATACATGCGGGCTTCACTGCCCGCATGTATATTATACATAATTTAAAATTTGATAGTGGCGTTATTATCAGTTAAATCAGATAACGCAACACCTTCACGGCGCGGATCAGCGCCACCATATAAGGTATTATTTTTAACTTCAACTGCGTGTAAGCCTGAGTTTAAATCAATAATACGTACATTGTGGCCGCGTTTAGTAAGCGCAGGCGCAATGGCTTCAATGGTTGTGCCTTTTTCAAGGCTGGTGTAATCGTTACGATTTGTTGTACGCGGTAAGTTAATAGCGTCTTGTGCTGATAAATTCCAGTCAATAACACCCACAACAACTTGTGCAACGTAATCGATGATACGACTACCACCAGGTGAGCCTACAATTAAACGTAAGCTGCCATCTTTATTAAATACCATTACCGGTGACATAGAGCTACGCGGGCGTTTACCAGCCTCTACACGGTTTGCTACTAGCTTACCGTTTTTACGTGGCGATAACGAAAAGTCAGTTAGTTGGTTATTTAAAATAAAGCCATTAACCATAACAGTAGAGCCAAACGCCATTTCAATTGAACTGGTCATCGAAACTGCATTACCTTTGCTATCTACAATAGAGACATGCGAAGTAGAAGGTAACTCGTATGAATCATCCATTGCATAACTTAAGTACCCTACTGGATTACCGGCTACGGCTTTTTGGTCTGTTTCGGTAATTAATTTAGCGCGTGAGGCAATGTAATCTTTGTTTAAAAGCTCTTGTGTAGGTACTTGAGTGAAATCGGGATCGCCCATGTACATATCGCGATCGGCAAATGCAATACGCGAAGCTTGGCTAAAGTAATGAATCGCTTTTTCGCCATTTGGTTTAAGTGCGCTCATATCTTTATGCTCAAGTAGGCCAAGCATTTGTAGTACTGCTACACCGCCACTACTTGGTGGCGCCATAGAACACACGTTATAAGCACGGTATTGTATACATACCGCATCACGTTCTTTACTTTTGTAATCTGCTAAATCTTGCACACTTAATTTACCAGGGGCAACTTTAGAGTGCTGTACAGCATTAACCATTTGTTTAGCGTTTTCGCCTTTGTAAAATGCATCAATGCCCTGCTTTGCAATGTCTTTGTATAAATCAGCAAGTGGTTGATTCTTTTTAACGCTACCCGCTTCGATTAATTTACCATTTGGGTAAAAGTATTCGTTAATAATCGGCATACTCAATACGCCTGGGTTTAACTGGCGTGCTAATAAGCCATGTAAACGCGGAGAAATTACAAAGCCTTGCTCTGCAAGTTCAATAGCCGGTTTAAAAAGCGCTTCCCACGGCAATGTACCGTATTGTTTATGCGCGCTTGCAAAGGCATGTAAAATACCAGGCACACCAACAGAGCGTCCGCCTACTACAGCTTCAATCCATTTAACGGCTTTACCGTGTTTATCTAAAAACAGCGTTTCGTCTGCATTTGCAGGTGCTGTTTCGCGGCCATCAAAACTAGTCAGCTTATTGTTTGCTTTGTTGTAGTACATCATAAATGTACCACCGCCAATACCTGAGGATTGCGGTTCAACTAAAGTAAGCACTAGTTGAGTAGCAATGGCAGCATCTACGGCACTGCCGCCTTGGGCTAAAATTTGTTGACCGGCTCTTGAGGCATATGGATTTGCCGCAGCAACCATGTATTTATCACCTTGCACCACTTTTTTATGGATTAATCCAGTAGCGGCTTCAGGTTCGCGAGTTTCAATTTGAGTTGCTTGCTGTGCAAATGAAGGCAGTGATACTGCGCACAGTCCAATGGCAAATAATGAGTTAAGTTTAAAATGCATAAAAATACTAAAAACACTTAATTACGTAGTTGTATTTGGCATCTTAAAGTTAAACGGGCACAATATGCAAAAATTTTGACTAAAAAAATATAATAAAATGCTTAATTTACCTATTCAACCACGTTATATATTACCGCCTATTATTCTGCTGCTATTTAGTACCATTTTTGCTGCATTTGATTTAAATAATTTACTTGAATTTAACCGAAGCCTAATTGATAAAGGCGAACTGTGGCGAATCTTTTCTAGCCAATTTGTTCATGCTAATTGGGCTCATTTGGGACTAAATGCCAGTGGTGTTTTATTAATATGGCTTTTACATGGCGAATACACATCACCTACTCGCTACGCTTTTAATACAAGTGCGCTGGCGCTGTGGTGTGGACTCGGTGTTTACTGGTTTTGCCCAAGCATACATATTTACACCGGATTAAGTGCTCTACTGCATGGTGTAATTATTTGGGGCGCAGTTAAAGATATAACTGTAGGGCTTAAGTCGGGTTATTTATTATTTGTAGGCGTATGGATTAAAATAGCGTTTGAGCAATTTAGCGGCCCTAATGCTGATATAGGAAAGCTTATTAACTCCACTGTGGCTATTGATGCACATTTAATTGGTGTAATTGGCGGGACTCTGCTTGCCATACCACTGGCTATAGAGCTCCTTAAAAAAACTTTAAAAAGAAAAAATAAAGTTAGATTTTGTTCAACCCAATAAAAACGCCGCATTAGTTAACTAAACTAATGCGGCGTTTTTGTTTTTATACTTTAAGAATTAAAGATTAAAGCGTTTCTTTAAATAATTTATGAATACGGCGGTATTCGTCTAACCAACTTGAAGGCTGTACAAAACCATGTGGTTCAACAGGGAATATAGCTGTTTCAAAGTTTTGTTTTTCAAGCTCTATTAAGCGCTGTACTAAACGCACTGAGTCTTGGAAGAACACGTTATCGTCAACCATGGGTGCGTTAATTAATAAACGTTTGTTTAAACCCTCAGCGTAATAAATTGGCGAGCTGCGCTCATATGCAATCGGGTCAACATCAGGATGGTTTAATATATTAGCCGTATAACCTGTGTTGTAATGTGCCCAGTCGGTAACAGGTCGTAGTGCCGCACCCGATTGAAATAACTCAGGCGCGGTAAACAATGCCATAAAGGTCATAAAGCCGCCGTAAGAGCCACCATAAGTACCGACCGCTTTGGTATCAACGTTGGCATTTTGCACCATCCATTTAACGCCATCGGCTAAATCTTGTGTTTCAGGTGTGCCCATTTGACGATAAATCGCGGTGCGCCAATCACGGCCGTAACCTTTAGATGCGCGGTAATCCATATCCATTACTATGTAACCTTCATCAGCGAGCAATGAATGGAACATAAATTCACGAAAATAAACCGAAAATCCCATATGTGAGTTTTGTAAGTAACCCGCGCCGTGATTAAAAATAACCGCTTTGCGATTTTTACCTACTTCACCTTCTACGTAATCAGCTGGGTAGTACACTTTTGCGTATATTGGTTGATCTGTATGGCTCGATGTCACAGCAACAATTTTAGGTGCAGTTAGCTTTTTAGCTAAAAACTCATCCGACACAGTATGCGTTAATCGCGTTGCTTTCGTATTGGCTTGAGCATCAGCTACATAAAGCTCATTAGGCATGGTAATTGTAGAGTGCTTAAGGAGTAACTTGCTTTCATCTGGGCTTAACGTGTAATCAGTCATGCCATTTAAGTCAGTAACTTGCTCGCTATTACCTGTTTGTGGGTTAACACGGTAAATTTCGTACAGACCTGGGTGCTCAACATTCGCTTTATAATAAATTGCGCTGTCGTCGCTGGTAAGCGTTAAGTTAGAAACCTCAAATTGGCCTTGTGTAAGCGCGGTTGCTTTACCGTTAATTGGTTTTTTATAAAGCTGGCTGTAACCCGACTCTTCCGATAGGTAATAAAGCGTGTTCGAGTTATGTAACCAGCCAAAGTCGTTAAACGCGTAAGCAATCCATGCATCGTCATGCAGGCGATGTTGCGACACAAGTTTGTTGCTTTTAAAATCAACGGTAGCAAGCCAGCGGTCTTTGTTGTCCCATGCTTCAAGCATGACAGCCACTTGCGAGCCGTCATCGTTCCATACTATTGGGCTTTGCTCAAAACCCCAGTCCATAATAAGGTTAATGCCACGAGGCGCCTTTTTAGACTTATATGTTTTACCTTTCCGTGCATAGTTTTCTTTTTTAACTGCGGCTAAAACATCTTCATCAAAGCCCGGTAAGGTATTAAAGCTAAGTGATGTTTGCTCTTTGTTAGTTAAATTGATGTACACAAGCTTTGAGGTTTCTTCTTTAGCGTCGGCTACTCGGCGGCGTGCTTTTTTAGGTTCTATAGTGGCGTCATTTGTAATGTAGTTAGGCATAATATCGCCATCACCGCGCCAATCTGTTTGCTTTTGTACAACGACTAACAGCGCATCACCATTTGGCGAAAGCTGTGCTTCTGCAACTTTATTACCGTCACCTAAGTAGTAAGCCGTATTAGCAATTGAATCGTTTTGTTCATTAACTTGCTCACTGCGCGCTTGCTTATCTTTTTTATTTTTTTGTTGAAGCGCCACAAATTTAATCAATTTATGCTGCTCTTTAGCAATATACGTGCTTGGCTCTTCAATACCTTTTGGCTCATCAGCAAGTTTTAAGTTAGCAAGCTCGCTCGTTAAGCCTGTTTTTAAATCAACTTTAAAAAACACATTGCCTTGGCGGTAAACTAAATCGCCATTATTTAAAAATTGTGGTTTAGATTCGCTTGCTGATGTCGCTGTAATTTGTTTAAGTTCACCGGTTTTTAGGTTTGTAACAAACACATTGCCTTTAAACGTGTAGGCCGCCATTGTTTTATTTTTTGAATAAACAGCTTTATTTGAACCCACAGTATGAAGTTTATTAAGTGCTACCTGCTCTGCTGTTTGGCTAGTAACCGATTGGCTAAATAAATCGCGTAGTGTATTACCTTGCTCTTTTTGAGCATAAATAATAGTAGCCGAATCGCTAGCCCAATAAGCGCTCTCTGGCTGATTGCCCATCCAATCAGGATCGGCCATTGCTTGTTCTAGCGTTATTTTTTGTGAGCCGATATCTGCTGACGTGTTTACAACCGCAGCAACCGATGTTGCTGGTAAAGCACTTTGCTGTGTTGATGAGGTGTTAGCGGTCGCGCTACAACCTGCAAGCATGACACTTGAGGCAACAGCTAAGGCCACTAACGTTTTAGATGAAGAAAAATTAAAAATCATAGTGCTTCTATACGGTTATTATAATTAAGCCGTATTTAAGCAGAAGCACTCAAGTTATTGCAATTTTTTAAGATAAATAGCCATTAAACAGGGTAAAGCTCAGTTTACTAGCGCATCCCCTGTTAATAGGCGTTATTCAACGATTAAATCAAGCCACACCAGTCGATGATCGCTCGATGCGTTTCTATCTTTAATTAAACGATATTCATCGCTAGTTTTAGTTGGCCAAAACACACCACCGTCTTTAATTTTTAAGCCGTAGTTTGACGGTAAAACGTAATCAACACGCGCTTGCCAATTAGCACTGTAATTTTGTGCATAAGGCACATCATACTGCTCTTTAGCGCCCTCACTTTTTGGAACAAACTGAGCGTTCATCAATGGGTTTTTAAGTAGTTGGTCGGTGGTATTTGTGCGGGCTTTATCGCCCTCTGGTGCGGCGTTTAAATCGCCTAAAATAACAAACCGAGAGTAAGCTTTTAAACCGCCCTTTTCGCCTTTATCATCGTAAATATACTTAGCGTTTGAAACGTAATCGGCAATTAACCTTACTTCATCGTGGTTACGTTTGCCGTTTCTATCCTCTTCACCGTCAAATACAGGGGGTGTTGGGTGAGATGCAATAACATGAATGGTTTTATCATTTACGTTAATAGGTAAATCCCAAAACGATTTAGAGCTAAGTCTTAACGCTTGCCATTCTTGTGTGTTATACCAGTTTTCGCCTGTTTTAGGCATTACGGGCATTTGTGCATTTGGCATGTCTTTATATTTAAAGGTTTGAAGGGTTCTTACTTTATCAAAATCGATTGGGTATTTTGACAAAATAGCCATACCGTAATGGCCTTCAAAAAAGCCAAAACCTTGTGCATCGCCCATCACGCCATTTTTCTTGCCATCGTTATCTAAATCAAACTCAGTGGCTAGGCCTGTATTTACAGGGGCAATATAAGAGTAAGGGTAATTAATAGCGGCTTGTTTTTGCTGACCTACATTTAAATAATGTTGATTAAAGTATTCAATTCCCTGCTCTTTTGGGATGTAATCAAATTCGTTAAGTAAAATAATATCAGGGCGAACACGTTGAATAATTTCCGCTATGTTCTTAATTTGCTGGTGGTTTGCTTTAAGTGCATTAACTAAAGCATCACTTTTAACTTGCTCACCTTTAGGGGTGTGATTAGTTGCATCCATACTTACATTAAAAGTAGCAACACGAAGAGAGTCTGATGCAAATGCACTGTTACTAAAAAAAGGACTAAAAGAAGCGGCAACAAGTAGTGCGCTATAAATTGCTTTAAGTTTCATTAAATAATTTCACTGTAAAATTTTAGACTCAATCATTATTTCACAATCTAGGTAACCTTGCGCTTTTTTTAAGTACAAAAAAATGCCGAGCAAGCTCGGCATTTAATAAAACGGTTAGCCATTTAATGAAGGATTAAATTTGCCGCCGCTTTTAAAATACCTGGGTAGTCTTGCTCAGGTAAATATTCAGTAAGCTCACCTAATTTATCTGCTAGATCGTTCATGCTAGTGGCCGATACGTTTATATGGCCCATTTTACGACCTGGTTTTGCAGTTTTACCGTACCAGTGGCTAGTCACATCTGCATATTTTAGTACGTCAGCTGGGATATTAGGTTGCCCTAGTACGTTTATCATCGCGGTAATGTGTTTAAGCTCTGTATTACCAAGCGGTAAACCTGCAACAGCACGCATGTGGTTTTCAAACTGTGAGCAATGGCAGCCTTGTTGCGTCCAGTGGCCTGAGTTATGTACGCGCGGTGCAATTTCGTTAACGAGTAACGTGCCATGTACATCAAAAAACTCAATAGCTAACACGCCAACGTAGTTAAGCTCATTTGCTATTTTTGTAAATGCATCGTTTGCTTGCGCTTCAACGCTATGATTATTTTTACCGGCAATAGAAAGCGTTAATACACCATTGGTGTGCTCATTTTCTGTTAGCGGATAAATAGCAACATTACCGTGTTTATCGCGCGCACCAATAATAGATACTTCACGATCAAACGGGATCATTTTTTCAGCAATAATTGTATGTGGCGCAAGCTCGGTGCCCGATGCAATAAAATCAGCCATTTGTGACCAAATTTCGTCTATTTGACTATCCGATTTTAAACGCCATTGGCCTTTTCCATCGTAACCCGCTTGGCATGTTTTAATAACAAGTGGCTTGCCGAGGGTTTTAACTGCGTGTTCAAGATGCGCTTTTTCAGTAATTAATTGATACGGCGCACAAGTTACGTTTGTTTTATCAAGCAATGCTTTTTCAAGCGAGCGATCGCCACCGGTTTTAATAGCGGCTTTCCCTGGGTAGAACTTATTGCTGTTACAGCAAAGTGTTAGTACGTCATCAGGAATGTGCTCAAACTCTGCAGTAATTGCATCAGCGTTTAATATTGCTTGTTCAAGTGACGTACTATAAACCTCACCAGTTAGCGGATGCTTAATTTGCTTGCTGCCTACATCGTATGCAACCACATTTAAATTAAGCGGCGCGCCTGCAAGACTCATCATACGTGCAAGTTGCCCTGCACCTAATATTAAAATATTCATTATTACTCTGCAGGGTTTGGATTAGCTAATATAGTGTCGGTTTGAGCTTTACGAAACGCTTCAATTTTTGCAAAAATTTCTGGATTTTGGCACCCTAAAATTTGTGCGGCTAGTAAACCTGCGTTTGCTGCGCCCGGCTCACCAATTGCAAGTGTGCCCACTGCAACGCCTTTAGGCATTTGGCAAATAGATAAAAGTGAATCAACACCATTTAATGCTTTTGATTTTACAGGCACGCCCAGTACAGGAAGCGATGTAAAAGCAGCAGCCATACCTGGTAAATGAGCCGCGCCGCCAGCGCCAGCAATAATAACTTTAATACCGCGTTCTGCGGCTGAACTTGCGTAATCAGCAAGTAATTGAGGAGTGCGGTGTGCAGACACGACTTTAGTTTCGTACTTAATGCCAAAATGCTCAAGCATAAGTGCTGCATGTTCCATGGTTGGCCAATCTGATTTAGAACCCATAATAATGCCAACAGTCATAAATACTCCTCAGTAATGTATTTTTAAAATAGCGGACTTATGTCCTGTTTAAGCCGGGTATTATACCCAAAGCCATATTAATTGCGACTAATACAAAGCCACAAAAACAAAAAAGCCATGTTTAAACATGGCTTTTTAGGGTTAACGGGTAAATAGCTAATTAAGCTTCTTTACTCGCTAGGTATTCTGCGTAGTTGCCTCTAAAGTCAATGATTTTACCATCTTTAACTTCCCAAATTCGGGTAGCTACCGATGATACAAATTGACGATCGTGCGATACAAACATTAATGTACCTTCGTAGGCTTCAAGCGCTAAGTTAAGCGCTTCAATAGATTCCATATCCATGTGGTTGGTTGGCTCATCCATTAGCAATATGTTTGGTTTATGCATCATAATTTTACCAAACAGCATGCGGCCTTGCTCACCACCTGAAATTACTTTAACTGACTTCTTAATATCGTTTTGAGAGAACAGCATACGGCCTAAGAAGCTACGAACCACTTGCTCGTCGTCGCCCTCTTGTTGCCATTGCTCCATCCACTGAAACAAGTTCATGTCGGTTGCAAACTCATCTGCATGATCTTGCGCGTAGTAACCAATATTTGCATTTTCTGAGAACTTAAACTCACCGGCTTTAGGAGCTAAGCGCCCTGCTAATGTATTGAGTAATGTTGTTTTACCAACACCATTTTCACCAATAATAGCAATACGTTCGCCAACTTCTACTAAACCTTCAAGCCCAGAAAACAACGTGTTGTCGTCAAAACCTTGCGTTAAGTTATTCATTTCAAGCGCGTTTCTGAATAACTGCTTTTCTTGGTCGAAACGAATAAACGGCGTTTGACGTGAAGACGCTTTAACTTCGTCTAACTGAATTTTGTCGATACGTTTAGCGCGCGATGTTGCTTGCTTAGCTTTAGATGCGTTAGCAGAGAAACGTGATACAAACTGTTGAAGTTCAGCAATTTGGTTTTTCTTCTTCGCGTTTTCGCTAAGTAGTTGCTCACGTGCTTGCGTTGCTGCAAACATGTATTCGTCGTAGTTACCTGAGTAAATACGTAGCTCACCGTAGTCAATATCGGCCATGTGAGTACACACAGAGTTTAAAAAGTGACGGTCATGCGAGATGATTATCATGGTACAGTCGCGTTGGTTTAACACGTCTTCTAACCACTTGATGGTGTAAATATCCAAGTTATTGGTAGGCTCATCAAGTAGCATTATATCTGGGTCTGAAAACAACACCTGTGCAAGTAGTACGCGCAGCTTAAAACCAGGTGCAATTTCTGACATTGGGCCAAAGTGTTGGTCTGTGCCAATACCTACGCCTAATAGAAGCTCGCCTGCTTTAGATTCAGCAGAGTAACCATCCATTTCAGCAAACTCAGTTTCAAGATCGGCTACTTTCATACCGTCGTCTTCACTCATTTCTGGTAAAGAGTAAATACGGTCGCGTTCTTGTTTTATTTTCCACAGCTCTTTGTGACCCATGATCACAGTATCAATTACTGAGTATTCTTCGTAGGCAAACTGGTCTTGGTTTAGTTTAGCAACACGTTCATTTGGATCAGTACTTACATTACCTGAAGACGCTTCGAGCTCACCACTTAGAATCTTCATAAATGTTGATTTACCACAACCATTTGCACCGATTAAACCATAACGGTTTCCGTCGCCAAATTTTGCTGAGATATTTTCAAATAATGGTTTAGCACCAAATTGCATGGTGACATTAGCTGTACTAATAATAGCGCTACCCTCCAAAGGAGTAATGATGTATTTAAATTGCGCGCAGTTTAAACCAAAATGGCCTGTTTTTCTATGAAAGTTTAAAGGCAAATCACGTCGTTTAAGGCAATTATTATCACTGAGCTACTCGTAATTAAAATAACAAATTAGATTTAGTGTTTTTGCAAATTATTATTCAACTTAGATAAATTAAAATTCATAAATACATTCATAATAAACCGATATGAGCGTTTAGAAATTGGTATATATATTAGGGTCTGTTGATCTTTTAAGGTTAAATTTTCAGCAGTCTGTTTGGTATTAAGGCAAGGAAGAGTCTATGTAGTGTGGTTATTCCCCATAAATGGGCGATAACGTAGCATTAATGCCAAACAGGCGCTGCCCAAAGGGGTCTTCCTAGGGGCTATTTACTCTTTGTTGCTCGGTTTTTACTTAGCCCACTAGGTTACAAACCTCGCGCCGCGATTAAATAGCCCCTAGTTTGAATAAATTTTAATCCGCAAAGATCAACAGACCCTAGAGTAAAAACACTTTTAACGTGTTTGTGTGTTTACTTAACTCATTTTTGTACAACCTATAACAATAAAAAGTTATATTTATGAAAATAAAGCACTTTTAGAGCTTTTACACTAGTCGCTATTTTTTAACCAAGATGAAATTAATTCAAATTAGAATTCTAACACACCACTTATTACCAATCCTTTTTACCTATAAAACAACTAAAAAAACAAACCTCAGCAACACCTGAAAAACAAAATTAACCTCGAGTGAATGTCAATTAAGTTTGCCGTCCAATTTTGTTGATTTTTTTTCACTTTTGAGCCGTTTATTGCTTTGTTAATCTTCGAACCTGAATTTTTACCTACGTAAAAACACTGAAATTTACACAGGGCAACACACAAGATGAGCAAAAAATTAGCGACACTGATTAGCGCAAGTATTGTATTAGCACCCGCTGTTTCGGCGGTAGAGTTATACAAAGATGATAAAAACACTCTAAAAGTAGGTGGATATCTTGATGTGCGTGTAATTAACACACAAAACGAAACCGAAGTTGTTAACGGTACTTCGCGCATTAACTTTGGCTTTACCCGAAAGCTCAAGAAAGACTGGACTGCCCTTGCACTCGTAGAATGGGGTGTAAACCCTGTTGGTAGCAGCGATATAATTTATAATAATCGTTTTGAATCAATTCAGGACGAGTTTTTGTATAACCGTTTAGGTTACGCAGGCCTTTCACACGAAAAGTATGGTCAACTTACCATTGGTAAACAATGGGGTGCATGGTACGACGTAGTTTATGGCACAAATAATAGCTTTGTATGGGATGGTAATGCAGCTGGCGTTTACACCTATAACAAAGACGATGGCGCTGTAAATGGCACTGGCCGTGGCGATAAGTTAGTGCAGTACCGCAATAGCTATAACGATTTTAGTTTTGCAGTACAAGCGCAGCTTAAAAACAGCGAATTTTATACCTGTGACGTAAGCGATATTTCAGAAGAAGAATGCGAAACGCTATGGAACTCTGGCGATAGTGCAGCCCAAGAAGTTGAATTTAATTACACATTTGGTGCATCTGTAACATATACCCCTACCGATATGCTCACGCTTACAGCGGGTATTAACCGTGGCGAGTTTGATTTAACGTTTGGCGATGGTTCTACTCGCAATGTTGAAGATTTAATTTACGGTGCAGGCATTATGTGGGGCAATATTGATAAGCCCGGCCTTTACGTTGCTGCCAACATAAATAAAAACAAAAACCACGACACCGATAATATTGGTCGCTTAATTGATGACGCAATAGGTGTAGAAACATTTGCATCTTACCGTTTTGATAACGACTTTCGCCCTTTTATTGCCTACAACGTGTTTGATGCCGGCGATGATTACGTAATTCAGCCAAACTTTAACGCCGATCCAGACGATGTATTTAAGCGTCAGTTTGCTGTTATTGGCCTTCACTACTTAATTGACGAAGACACTATTGCCTACGTAGAAGCGCGTAAAGACTTTAGCGACTTTGAAAGTGATAACGACGATCAACAAGCACAAATGGAGCAGTCGGAAGATGACGGTATAGCATTTGGTTTTAGATATAAGTTCTAAATATAAGCTCTAAATATAAGTTTAAAAACGACTACAACTTCCCTAAGCACAACCCTTTTAGCCCTTTTAACTTTTTTAACTGGGCTTTTTTTATTCCGCCATACTTTTTTCAATACTTGGTTTTGCATTTAAGGCTATTTCAACAAATGCATTAACAGCCGCATTGGTATCTGCTTTTTTAATTTGTAATAGCACCGGGATTTGCGTGAGTACGTCGCTCAGTTTTATAAAATGGCACCCTTCACTATATAATTTACGTACGCAATAAGGCGCAATTGCCACACCAAGGCCAGCAGCCACTTCGGTCACTAATGTTTGCATATGCCTAGGTTGGCTAATAATGTTCGGTGAAAAATGAGCTTGTTTGCATTGCAAAATGGTTTCATCAAAAAGACCAAGTGCTTCCTCTCTATTAAAAATAATAAATGGCTCATTTTTTAGTTTAGCTAAATCAATATTTTTATAATTTGCCAGCGCATGGTTTTGATTAACGATGGCCACCAATGAATCTACATAAATAGTATGACTTACAAATTCATCATTAATTGAATCAGGTAAAGGCCGTGAAAAACCCACATCAATTAAATCGTTTTTAAACGCATGTATTTGCTCAGTTGCAGTCATTTCAAACAATGTAACGTGCACGCTTGGGTATTGCTGTTTATATTCTCGAACCAGTGCTGCCATAAAGGTTAAACATGCCGAGCTTAAGTGCGCAATATTAAGTGTACCTACCTGCCCGTTGTGGGCACGTTTAACCTGAGTTTTAGCTTTGTCAGCTAGAGCCAAAATAGCGCGTGCATCTTTTAATAGCTGCTCACCCGCTTGAGTTATTGCAACATCGCGTGAGTTTCTTATAAACAGCACAACATCAAGCTCGATTTCGAGCTGTGCAATATGCCTACTTATTGCAGGTTGCACGGTGTGTAACTCTTTGGCCGCTTCTGAAAAACTCTGATGCTTGGCTACGCTGACAAAACTCTTTAATGTTTTAATATCCATTACGCACCTTAAATACATTATTTGTATAGATTCTATAAAATAATATCATTTTTGTTATAGGTAGAGAACTCATACCATAGCGGCATGAGTTAACAACACTAGACAGCTATGACCAAACCCAAACAAAATCAGTCATTAAGTCGATTTATTTTATTACTAATGACCACTGCAATTGCCGCAACAGCAGCAAACTTGTACTACAACCAGCCTATTTTACCGCTTATAGCGAACGAATTTAATTTAACTGATTCGCAGCTTGGGAGTATTCCCGCACTTACACAAATTGGTTACGCGTTTGCGTTATTATTTATTTCTCCGTTGGGTGACTCGATTGCTCGCAGGCGTTTAATTACTATTTTGTCGTGCTTATTAGTAGTGGCTTGTAGTGCAGCAATGCTTGCACCTAACTTACCTTTATTACTTATATCGGTATTTTTAATTGGTGTAAGCGCCAATATAACCCAGCAATTAATACCCTTTGCAGCATCGCTTGTATCGGGCGAGCAAAAAGGTGCCACATTAGGCACATTAATGATGGGCTTAACCATCGGTATTTTACTTTCAAGAACGTTAAGTGGGTTTGTAGGTGAGCAATTTGGTTGGCGAAGTGTATTTTTAATGTCGGCAGTACTCGCGGCATTATTTGGTATATTACTGCGCGTGTTTTTACCTAGCAATAAGCCACACACTAATTTGCGTTACTGGCCTCTCATTAAAAGTACGTTGGCGTTGTTTATTAAACATAAATCACTGCAGCACTTTACACTTTCGGGTGCATTTTGGTTTGCATCATTTAATGTGCTTTGGGCAACACTTGCAATTTATGTAAGTAACGAGCCATTTAACTACAACGCTCAACAAGCGGGTTTATTTGGTGTAATAGCATTGGCTGGCGTAATTGGCGCTAAGTCATCGGGTAAATGGGTCAGCAAACTAGGATCTAAAGCTCTAATTATGATTGCACTTACGCTTGCGGCAATCGGCTTTGCTATTACAGGTTTGTTTAATGGCAGTTTAGCGTCGTTAGTTATTGGCATTATTTTAATCGACTTTGCCATATTTAGTGCGCAAGTGGCTAACCAAGTGCGTGTTTTTAGTATTGACCCCACTGCGCAAAGTCGCATAAATGGAATTTACATGCTGGGTTATTACATTGGAGGCGCTGTTGGTTCAATGGTTGGTGTTAAAGCATTTGCACTTTATCAATGGCCTGGCGTTGTTGCTGTAAGCATTATATTTATTTTGCTAAGTGGCATTTTTAATTCATTTGCTAAAAAGTAATCGCTTAAAACTTAAGGAGTAAAAATGGGTATGTTAAAAACAGCGGGTAGCTTTACATTACTGTGTATTGCCAGCTTAACTATTATGGTGGGAACCCTACTTGCGCCAGGTTTAGTAAGTATTTCACAAGGATTAGGTATAACCGATAACACCGTACTTTTAATTACGTTGCCATCGTTAGGCGCTGTGGTTTTTGCGCCGCTAGCAGGAAAATTAATAGATAAATACGGAGCTTATAAACTTTTAGTAATTGGGTTGTTTTTATATGGGGTTGCAGGTGCCAGTGCTTACTTTTTAAAAGGCCCAACGCTTGTATTTGCTAATCGATTTTTACTCGGCGGTATAACTGCTGTGGTAATGGCAAGTTGTACGGTTTTAATTTCTGCGTGGTATACAGGCGAAGCACGCCTTGGCATGATTGCAAAACAAGGCATGGCGATAGAGTTAGGCGGTGTTATATTTTTATTTTTAGGCGGATTATTAGCGTCGCAATTTTGGCGCTGCCATTTTCACTGTATTTAATAGCGTGGGTATTTTTGGCTATGCTTTTATTATTTGTGCCAAGTAAAAACTCACTGGCTAGTAATAGCGATGAAGTGTCAGAACATCTACACCACAAAGCTAACAATGGCCTCTCGTTAAAAAGCGTTTATGTAATATCAACACTCGCGATGACCATATTTTTTACGTCTACTGTGTTACTGCCCATTGCAATGAACGAGGAAAACTTTAACGAATCACAAATAGGTCAACTACTCGCATTTATATCTTTAGTGGCTGTAGTTACCGCAGGCTTTATGCCTAAAATAACAAAGAAGCTTGGTGAGCCCAAGGTTTTGGCATTTGCCTTTTTAGCGTTTAGTTTATCGTATATTTGTTTTACACAAGTAAGCACCCTACTTTTAATTTTAGGCGCAATATTAATAGGTATAGGTATAGGTATAGGATTTGGTTTTAGTATCCCGCTTTTAAACCATATGACGGTAGAGCTTAGCGATGTGAAAGTACGCGGCCGTAACTTATCGTACTTTACGATGGCTGTATTTTCGGGTCAGTTTTTTACCTCATTTATGCAGTACATACCTGGTGGTGAAAAAAACGTATTTATAATTTGTAGCGTTTCAGCATTTATAATTGCACTGGTATTGTTTTTTAAACCTATCAAAGCAAAGTAGTAGAAACTTAAAAAAGAGCATTTTTATAAATGCTCTTTTTTACCTAAACCTCCCGCTTTATTATTTGCACTACCTTACTGATTACTTTTTTTTAATTTGACTCTATTGCTAAGTTTAGCATTATAACAACATTTAGTATGATGTGTTCTTTTACTATAAAGCCACCAGCTAATTTATATTAACTGCATTAAGAGTGTAAAAAGATGGTGAAATTATATTGAAATTGCAAAGTACTTACACTGCTTATTGCTGATCACTAATCACAAAGGCGTAAGGCTGATTAAAAGCAGTAACAAATAGATGTGTATATGCTCATAGGTACGTACTGCATTCTAACTCAATAGCTGTATACTGCATATAAACACAGTGCATATGTTTCCTGTCAAAAATAACTTAAACCAACTTCCCTTTGTAAGTCGTTAATAATATTAAACTAAGTAAAGTGCTATAAAGCTGATTGAGCATTCTAAATACACAAAATAGCATTAACTGTATATGCATACAGTTAACGCTTAAACCTATCTAACCTACTTTTTAATAAACGCACTATAACCAGCTAATGCCTTTGATACACTAAGTGGTGGATTATCTGAATGCTCAGCACCTTCGTTTATAGCGCTTTGCCACGCAAGGTTATTATTAGGGTTTGCTTTTAAAGCAGACTCTAAATTATTAAACGCTTTTAACATTAACGGATGCTCTGCCCCGCCCACCGATAGATATAAATAAGTAGGCGCCTTAACTTTGTTAGCTTGAGTAGTTAAAAACGCTTCTACATTATTAACCACTGTCATGTCGTCATACCAAGCCGCTGGGCTAAATGCAAAGTAGCCATTAAACAGTTCAGGCCTCGTATGCAGTGTATAAAGTACAAAGCTGCCACCGGCAGAAAAACCACTTAATACACGGTTATTACTAAGCTTATATTTTGCCGATAAATACGGGAATAACTCAGTTTCAATAAACGCTAAAAACTTGTCGGCTTCACCATTAGGCTCTATAAGTGTTTCGCCCTCTGGGCGCGCTTGTGTATTTACATCTTGGCGAGCATAAGGAGGCACTAAATCGCGATTACGTGTATCTGTAAAAAACAAATTAGGAATAGACACCAATATAGCCTTATCCCCTTTTTCGCTCTTAGCTTGTTTTGTAAGTGCTTTGTCCCATGTATCTAAATTAAAGTTACCATCGGTTTTAATAATTAACGGATACGCTTTTTTAGGATTGTAATTAGCGGGTAATCTTATAAACACCTTGCGCGACTCGTTAAGCACGCTTGAGTTAATTGTTACGTCTGTATAGGCCGATACATAATGGTTGTAATAACGTATGGCTAAAATACCGATAGCAAAAATTACTACGGCTAAACTTAAATTAATAAAATAGTGTTTTGTTATTTTTATTGCCATGCGGCATTCCTTTAAATGTTTAGGAGTTATTTAATCGAGCTTAACCCATTGTTTTATTTCAAGCGCGGTCATAATAAGCTCAACCGAAAAAGCGGCTAAAATCATCCCCATCACACGCGTTAAAATAGACGCGCCGCCAGTACCAATAAGCTTAATTATTTTACCCGAAAGCAGCAACAGTATTAAAGTAATACCCAACACACCAATTGTAACAAGCGCTGTGCCTATCTGAGTAGTAATTGGGTGTATGTGGTTGTCGGTAAGTAGTATCACCGCCAAAATAGCGCCAGGGGTCGCAGTTGCTGGTATAGCTAGCGGAAACACTGCTATATCGTGATCGGGGTCTTGTTTAGCTTTATTTGAATCGTTTCCAAATATCATTTGCAGGCCAAACAAAAACAATATAATTCCGCCCCCTAACTGAAACGACACCAACCTAATTCCCATCGCATTAAGTATTAGCTGCCCTATTAAAATAGAACCCAACAGTACGCAACCAGCATAAAGGACCGTTTTAAAGGCTGTTTTACGACGTTGTTGATCTGTTAAATGAGAAGTAAGCGCAGCAAACAGCGCCATAGTGCCTATTGGGTCAATGGTAGCCCAAATAACAAGCGCATCTTGAGATAGTTTTTCTAGCATATAAAATCCTTGTTAAGCGTAAATATTTAATAAAACACGGGTAACAAATTCATTTGCTTACGCTTAACTATAATAGAAAGCCGTTATTTTTTGTATTTAATTTACACTTGGAGGCGTTGACCTTTCAGGATTGAAAAAAGATAAGCACTTATAATTGTAGTATTGAGTTAAAGTGATTTATGCCAAATAGAATTTTCTCTTAAGCTAAAACCTAACTTAATAAGTAAATTATGTGAACGTGCATTGTGTGCACTCACCTCAGCCGATAAATGTTTAAGCGGAATATCCTTAAGTAGCGCTTCAATAAAACCAGTGACTACTTCAAACATTACGCCTTTATCCCAAAAGTCGGGGTGCAGCTCAAATCCTATAAACGCACTACTTTTACACTGCGTTAAATTATAAAGCCCACAAGTACCCATTAACTTCCCAGATGTATTATGTTCAATTGCAACTCTAATCACTTCGCCTTCGTAGTAGGCACTAATATCATCTTGTATTAATTGTTTGATTTGTGTTTTGCTGAGCGGTGTTTCGTAGTCGTTAAATTCTGACACATGCGGGTGGTTTAAAATATTAAATAAACACGCAGCGTGTTTGTGGGTAATTAAACGCAGCGTAACGCGTTCAAGCTTTGTGGTATTAAACATTTTATTTAAGTGGTTAGTTAAATTAGCTCTTTATGGGCAGGCATTATTAACTTACCATACCCCATTAACAAGCATTATCTTTAAAGCAAAAAGAGTAAGAGAACGTAATGAGTGACGATTTTCAAGTAATACAACCCACTACCACAGTATATTGCCCAAAGCGCGGCGAAGGCTGGACCTTAACAGGCATTACTAATATTAACGAGTTTACCTCAGTAATGTTTGACGGCACACGCTATACACTTCCAGCACGCGAAATAGTAGAAGAACTTCTTCCTAACCAATTAGCGCGTGAGCAAAATAGCTAACCAAACACATACACAATAAAAAGGCTGCAATTTTGCAGCCTAATATCTAATTAACGAGTTAAAATGCTTCGTCTTCACTGTAAACATTAACGTTTAACTCGTCCTCATCTTCAAATACTACAAACGAAATAGGCTTACAGCATACTTGGCAGTCTTCTATGTATTGCTCATCAATATCTGCTGCATCAAGTAATACTTCTATACTTTCTCCACAATAAGGGCAGCTTATTGATGTTTCTGTTAACTGGTTCATTTATCACCTGCTAATTTATATCTCGAATGTTGTCACTTTAATGAACAAGCCAGCATAATTCAACACCCCATTAAATAACGCTTATTTGGCTAAACTAATTAAACAATGCTGCTAACTAAAAAGTGATCTAAATACCCGCTTTACGTTTATAAAACATCTTAAGCACATTAGTTTGCACCATATATAAGTTAGCCAGCTAAAACTATGCCTCTACAATGAAATAGTATTAGCACTTAGCGGGTCTAACTTCATAAGTATTTAAACTCACACTTCAGGTGGATAATTTTATGAAAAAATCACTCGCACTCGCATTAACATCTGCCGCAATGTTGTTTAGCACATTTACTCATGCAGCTAAAACCGAAAAAGCCGTTTTAGCTGGAGGTTGTTTTTGGTGTATGGAAAGTGACTTTGAAAAGCTAGAAGGCGTAACCGATGTAATATCGGGCTTTACTGGCGGCAAACTTAAAAACCCGACATACAATGGTAATCATAAAGGCCATTACGAGGCGGTAGAAATTACTTACGATCCGGCCATAATAAGCTATCAAGGTATACTTGATCATTACTGGGTTAATATTGATCCCTTTGATGCCAGAGGCCAATTTTGCGATAAAGGCCCTAGTTACTTAAGCGCTATATTTGTTGAAAACGACGAACAACGTAAATTAGCTGAAAAAACAAAAGCAGCAGTAGTAGCCGAGTTCCCTAATCAAACTGTGGTTACACCTATACTAAACGCAAGCACCTTTTACCCTATTAAAGGGAGGGAAAGCTTTCACCAAGATTATTACAAAAACAACCCAATCCGATACAACACTTATCGTTGGCGTTGTGGTCGCGACAGCCGCCTAGAAGATATTTGGGGCGACAGAGCAACCCACTAGTATTTATTAAGCAACTTAAATTACACCAACAAAAGGCTGCATATTGTGCAGCCTTTTACATATCTACAAAGCTAGCTTTCTCTGCTTCAAAAAGTATACAAATCTTCATTATCAATAAATAGTATATTCTGTTTCCTAAAGCAGGCTGTTTATCTACTAAATCAAATGCAATAAATTGCACTCCTAGATTGATATAAACCAAATTCAACAACTGGAGTTACACAAAATGTTTGCCAATCAATTACAGCTAGCGCGTGCTCTAGAGTTACCAACACGCCAAGCCATGCTTTACCGTGAACCATCAGTACAACAATTTTGGTATAACAATACCGACCTAATTACAAGCGCGTGGAGCGAATGGGAAACAACATCAATAGATGGCTCAACGTTTACGCTTGACGACACACTACTTGATAAAAACCTACGTGAAGCAGTAAAGCAAGCATGGGAAGATCCATCAAAAGAGCTGGCCGTAAAAGCGTTATTACACGAAGTAGCGCCTGATGTATTTCAATTTCAATTTTTTGATCCAGAGCGCCTTGCCGTATTACGCGGGTATTTAGAACAAGTATGGAATTCGAAAATTCCTATGCGCCCACCATATGGCATAGTGTTAAATCGCCGTGGTGCCATGCTTGATAGCCGATCAGAAGGTTATTTAGCAGCGCCAAGCTTTCAAGCGTTTTATAACGAAATACTAAACACTTACATGCGCCCTATTTCGCGTATGCTGTTCCCTGAGGTTACGGGGTTTGATACACAAACATTTGGTTTTTCTATTTATTATGAGCCAAACACAGATTCGTCAATTCGCCCACATACCGATGCATCGGCCGTAACGCTTAATATTAACTTAAACTTACCAGGCGAAGAGTTTACAGGGTCAGAAGTTGACTTTTATCACCCCTACACAGGCGATATTAAATCACTTACGTTTAAGCCCGGCACTGCCATGTTACACCGTGGCAATATTGCACACGCAGCAAAGCCTATTACCAGTGGTGAGCGAACTAATTTTGTTTTGTGGTTGTATGGAGAGCGCGGGCGATTACCAGCACAAGGTGCACCACGCATTCCTATTAATGCTAAACAGCGCTGGATTAACCCTAAAAAAACTAACGACGGCTATGCACCATTTTAATCGAGTTTTTAACTAAGTTTTTAACTAAGTTTTTAACTAAGTTTTTAACTAAGCAAAAAGGCTGCTTAATTTAAGCAGCCTTTTTGTTAGTATCGTTTTAGTTTACGTTTAAAATTTATACGTTGCAGATAGCCTTACACTTCTGGGTGTGCCCGGTTGAACCCATGCATCAGCAAATGAGTTAGTGTAATAGGTTTCATCAAACAGGTTATCTACCTCTGCACGCAAGCCAATTGCCTTAGTTACATCAACATCTATAAAAGTACGCGCTGTTGTATAGCTTGGTAGCTCAAAATCGGTACCAAAAAAGCCGTTTCGTGAGTCTACATAAACTAAACCTGCGCCAAACTTAATTGCTTTGCCATATAACTCGGCTGATTTAACAAGCTGTAAACTAAGTTGATGTTTAGGAATATTTAATAAAGAACTACCCGCTTCAACGGTATAGCCAAAGTTAGCATCAAAAAATGAGTTTTCAATAGTTGCATCAACATACGCATACGATAACCATAGGCTTACATCATCCGTTAGCTCACCGTTTATATCAACCTCTATGCCTTTGCTTTGTGCTTCGCCTATTGCAGCAAAAGTAAATGCAGTGGGATCGTCAACCACCAGCATGTTGTCTTGCTCTACTTTAAACATCGCGATAGTGCCAAATAAAGCGCCATCGTTTAAAGTAAATTTAACTCCCAACTCTGTTGAAGTAGATTGATTTGGTTCAAACCCATCGCCATTTGTATCAGTGCCCGATAAAGGCCTAAAGTTTTCGCCATAAGCGGCATAAACAGATACAAACTCGCTCGCCTCATACACAACACCTAACTGGGGGCTAACACGTGACTCATTTTGTTTTGATTGTGTATCAGCTAAACGGTTATTAAGTGTTTGCTGGTAGTCATCAAAACGTATACCAATACGTACATCAAGCTTATCGGTTAGGCTTATTTGGTCTTGAATAAATACACCTAACGACTCTTGCACTTCTAACTTATCGGTATTGGCCGTTGGCGTAGGTAACTCATATGCTCCATATGCAGGATTAAAAACATTTATATACTGATCGCCACGTACACGAAGAACAAATTGATCATTTTCGAACTTATCAGAATCAACCCCAATTATTAAACGGTGATCCAACCCTGCAACCTCTAAATTACCTGTCACTTCGGCTCTAAATACCTGATATTTTGCATTGTAATCACGGTAGCGCCTAAAGCGATTTACCTCACTATCAACAACACCTGCAAAACCAGCTTCGGTAGCAAACCCTTCAAGCGAGGTATCACGGTAGTTAGCGCCCAGCAATACGCTCCAATTATCATTAAAGTCATGAATAAACTCTAATTGATGGCCAAGTACGTCAGCCTCTATTGGGCCATCACCTGGCTCACCTAAAAAGCGGCTCTGTGGTATTAAACCAAGTTCGCCATCTATGGCTAATACGCCTCTATCAAAAGGGACCTCTTGGTCACTGTATTCAAGCTCATATATTAGTTGGCTGTTGTCGTTAATATTCCATGTTATTGATGGGCTAAAGCCTTGTTTAGTTGTCTCTATTGTATCGCGAAAGCTTTTTGCGTCTTCATAAAAACCAACCAGTCTAATTGCTACGCCGTCGCTAAGGGGCGTGGTGTAATCTACATCAGCGCGGTAGGTGTCAAAGCTGCCTACGCTTAGCTTTAGCTCGCCGCTTGTATCAAACGTTGGGCGCTTAGTAACGAGATTTACTGTACCGCCAGGTTCACCACGGCCAAATAAAGCAGCACGTGGACCTTTTAACACCTCAACCGATTCAATACCCGACAAATCACGTGAGCCACCAAAACCACGCCCGGCATTAAACCCATTAACAAGGTAATTACTTGGCAAGTTTTCATCGCCTACAAAGCCGCGTAGCGCAAAGCTATTCCAAAGTCCGCCAAAGTTATTTTGACGCGCTACCGATGCCGATAAATCAAGCGCTTGATTTAAATTTATAGCACCTGCGTTTTCAAGCGCTTCTAAATCTATTTTTAATTCTGATTGCGGTGTTTCTAAAGGGCTAAAATTGCCTTGATAAGCTTGGCGCGAGCCAATCACTGCCAATCTTTCTATAGGGCTATTATTTACGCTGTCATCCTTTGGGGTTTGTTCAGCAGCCATAGCGTGGCTGCTAAACAAACTGACTAAGCATGCGCTTAAATAGCTGAGCTTTAGCCCATTTTTATTGGTATTCATTATAAACCTTGTTAATTAGTTGACTCATAAATTTTCTTTTAGCTTAACGCCTGTAACGTCAGGCTCATCCGTTTCATTAAGCATTGTTTTTTTAAAGCTAGGCATACTCTTAAGCGCAGCTTTAGGTGGGTTGCCTTTTATAAACAGCCAAGGGTAGTAAAACTCCCTCAAACTTTTATGAAATCCTCGCATACGGTATTCATATCTAAATGCAGCTAAAGCATCAGTGCTCGCCAATCGGGTAAAACTGCGTTGTAGCAAAAGTGGTGGTGAAAACCACGATACAATCCCCGCTAGTTGATACTTTGTATGCGCTGCATCACGATAAGCATGTGAAAGTTCACCTGCTTTTTCGTCTCCAACTTGCTGAAATGCGTAATACCATTTCCACTCAAACTCGCTTTGCATATCAACATGATCTTTCCACTGTGGATTTGATGCTACAAAAGCATCCATTGTGGTTTTCTTTGGCAAGTCCCATGCATCGTTAACCGCCTCACGCTGAGTAAGCACAATGTCGCCGCCCTTTGGTGAGTGAACCGTTTTGTTTATAACTAAATCGCCTAAAATAGGAATAATAAAGGCAACTAACACCCAAAAACCGATTAATGTTGAAGCAACACGCGGCGCACTGTTGGCATTTTTGCCCCACCACACACTGAGCAAAGTCCAAAACGCAATGTAAATTACACATATAAAAGTAACAAACCCCACATCAGCAAGGGCCGAATGACTAAGAAATGTACCTACATAAAATGGCAACATTAAGCACACTATTACCGCTATTAACCTTACAGCTATACGTGCCCCCCATAATGCAAAGTACGACTTAGCCGTAGTCACTAATAAGTCATGCCTGGCGCTTGTTCGCTCATTAGCAAATAAATCATGAAATAATAAAATAACTATCACCGGTGCTAATGCACTAATTACAAATACAAAATCAATTTTACCTGCCTGCGCTAGCTCTGCGTTTTGTGAATCGCTCTCGTAAATTTGTCCCTCTAGGGCAAGTAAATTTAAGCGGTGTTTCCACGGATAAATATCACGCTCACCTAAAGCAGCAAATGCTAAATTTGAAGGTGCTGAATACGTTAAATGAAAGCTGTAATAGGCAAGCGAACCAGCATCACTGTATTTATTTTGTACGTTAGCTAATTCAGTTAAATCAGCCGTTTTTAAACGCTCAATAGTATGTTGTTGCTGGCTTACTTCACTAAGGCCGCTGAAAACTGCAAACCCCGATATAGCAAATGTACATGCTAGTAATATCACTAAATATTTTTGGCGAAGTAAAAAACGCCATTCACGAATTAGCTGTGAAAATACATAACTCATAACAAACGCCTCCCTACAAATTTAATACCGCCTAACAGCACTGCAATCCAAATAAATAACTGTAAAAATGCAGGGATACTTCGCTGCGCTCTCACTTGTGCGTTATCTACATTAAAAGTAAAGTTTTGCAGTACTTGCCAATTTTGTGCACTTACACGAGCTTGCTTAGTCGCTTCGGTACTGGCATTGCGGTTCATATCGTCTTGGTAGCTAAGCTTTTCTACATGAACTTTGTTAAGCCCTTGCACAAAGTCAAAACGCAACTGTTCGGTTTCACGCAAAAAGCGGTGATGAGTTTCAATACTCGTTCCTACTACAATCATCGATAACGATCGAATAGCCACCATAGGTGAAACCCAACCAAAATAACGAGATACCTTCGTTTGTTTAAGCTCAGCTTGCATACGTTGCTGGGCAAATTTGTTTAGTACGTTAGTCAATTTTGCTTCAGATTCGCTGGCTACTAATCCTCTAAAATTAACGGGTAGCTCATCTATACTTTTAACGTTGTACTTTTTAAGAAGTGATTGTTTAAATTGCATAAATGCGGGGTCGTTTGCGTTATGGCCGTCGCCTAATTTTCTAAGTTGTGCTTTTACAGCAAAGTCTGTTTCTATTTTACCGGCAGATGGCACAGCCGTTGAGGCACTGGTACTTGCTACGCGTGGCATAACAATACACAGTAAAATCCACACAAAGGCAAGTGCGGTAAAGCTACCACTATTTTTACTAAACACGCTCGATGCCAGTAAAATCAGTAATACCCACACAGTTAAATATAAAGCGTAGCCAACAACAAAACTTACAACTGCCAGTAAGCTTTCGCCCGCAGCAACCGTAAATAAAGCCGATACCGTAAGCGGAGTTAAAATTAAGCCTACAACAGAAAGTAGCGCCAATCCTTTACCTGCAATTAGCGTTACACCCGATGTGCCTTGCGATAACAAATACGAAAGCGTTTGCAATTCGCGCTCTCGGCTAATACCGCTGTAGCCAATTAATATTAATAATAACGGTGCGAGTGTTTGCACAATAAATGCAGGCGTTAAACTACCTAATTTAGTTAATGCAGTCCCTTGGCGACTATCTGCAAACATTGCGCTGTTTTGTCTGTGCCCTTCTAAAAATATAGAGTTGCCTGTGTAAGCGTCAATACCAGGGTCTAGCGTACTAAGTGGCGAAGGCGTTCTAAATGCATAATGCCCGTAATGCACCATTCTGTGTGGATGGCGGTCGGGTTGATTAACAAAGCTCTTATCGCTTGTTGTTTGTAACTCATGACGAGCATGGCTTAGCTCCATCATGGTAATAGCCGTTACAATTACCGAAGCAAGCGTGAGCACTAAACCTATAGCAAGCACGGTCATTGCTAATTTTGAGCGAAGCCAATAACGCCACTCATCTTTGGCAACAATCACCACCTTTGAAAAGTTATTTATACTCATTAAGCACCTCTTTTAGCGTGATACCCAAACGCAGCGTGTACTTGCTCGGTATCAATACGCCCACTTTGGGGCGCATCAAACTCTCCCACCAGCTCACCGTTTTTAAGTAAACCAATTCGATTAGCGACTTGGCAGGCACCGTATACATCGTGGGTAACCATTAAAATAGTCGCACCAGTTAATGCAAGCTCTCGTACAAGTTGATTAAATTCATCAATAGCAACAGGATCAAGACCAGAGGTTGGCTCATCAAGTAAAAAAATGGGTGCTTCACGCAGTATCGCAAGTGCAATTGCTGTTTTTTGCCTCATGCCTTTTGAATAAGTTTGCATGTGGCGATCCCACGCATCGCGTTGCAGTGCAACACGATTAAAAGCCGCGTTAATTTGCTCATCTGATTTTTTAATATCAGCGAGTGATAAAAAATATTCAACATTTTCACGAGCTGTTAAATGCGGATATAACGTAGCCGACTCTGGCAAATACGCTGTTTTACCTCGCACAAAATCAAGCGATTTGCTCACCTCTTTACCCGCTACTTTTACAGAGCCTTCGGTTGGTTTATTAAACCCAAGTAACGTTTTTAACGTGGTTGATTTACCCGCACCATTACCGCCAAGTAGCGCATAAACCTCACCTGCAGCCACACTAAAGCTTAAGTTTTTTAAAATAGCTTTATTTTTAATACTAAAACTTAACGAGCTTACTTCAATAACGGTTTCGCTTGCATTACCGAGGGTATTACCAAACTTATCGTTACTTTTTTGCTGTTTAATAGGCAATTTTTTTGATGGGGTTTTATTAACTGCGATAGGTGTTGTCACACTCAAGCTCTGCTATGAATAATTCGAATGCACCGAATGTTATACTATATCACACACAAAATGCAACAATATAACATACCAGCATTAGCATATAAGTAAATTCAACCTCGAAAATAAACAGACCTGCTGGCACGCTTTGGTAACTATGGTATGAGCGTATATTTATCTGCATCCACAATGATGAATGGCACTTTGTTTTTATTTAGCCTGTTAAAAAGATGCTATGTAATTATTTTATAATTACATAGCAGCTTAAATTATGTTTTGATGAATAAAGTTAGTCCTTTAAAGACTAAATTAAAAAACGTTTATTGGCATAAAAATAATAAGAGAATAAAAATGACAAAATTTAATAACAATAATGTAGTTATCTTAAGCGCAGTGCGTACCGCTATCGGAAGTTTTGGGGGCAGTCTTAAAAATTTCACTCCAGCTGAACTTGGCACACTTTGCGCAAAAGAAGCATTAGTCAGAGCCAATATATCACCAAATCAGGTGGGCTCATGTGTGGTAGGTAAAGTTATACACAACGGGCCTAAAGATGCCTACCTGTCCAGAGTCATTGGCCTTGACGCAGGATTACCCATTAATAGTCATGCGGTAACACTTAACCGCTTATGTGGCTCTGGCTTAGAAGCTATTTTACAAGCAGCCCAGCAAATTCAACTAGGTGAAGTAGATGCAGCCTTAGCAGGCGGAGCAGAAAGCATGAGTAGCTCAGCCTACACATTAGAAAGTAATCGTTGGGGCCAAAAAATGGGTAATAGTACGATGGTTGATGAGCTAACCACTACATTACAAGACCCATGGGATAACGCTCCTATGGGGATCACAGCTGAAAACATAGCAGAAAAATATAATATTACCCGTGCGCAACAAGACGCTTACGCAGCCCAAAGTCATCATAAAGCCGCAAAAGCGATAGCCAAAGGACGCTTTAAAGAACAAATACTCCCTATAGAAATAAAATCGCGAAATAACATTCATGTATTTGACACTGACGAACATGTGCGTGCAGACACAACAGTGCAAAAGCTGGCGACGTTAGCACCTTATTTTAAACAAAATGGGACAGTGACAGCAGCAACCTCGTCGGGTATTAACGACGCAGCAGCAATGCTAGTACTTATGTCAGAGCAAAAAGCGAATGAGCAAGGCTTAAAGCCAATGGGCCGATTAGTTGGCTATGCAAGAGCTGGCGTAGAACCGACATTAATGGGAACCGGGCCAATCCCTGCTGTAAAACTGGTGTTTAAAAAAACGGGATTAACAATTGATGACATGGACGTAATAGAATCAAATGAAGCCTTTGCTGTGCAAGCATTATGCGTAGCAAATGAATTACGCTTTCCTCAAAATAAAGTAAACCCAAATGGAGGCGCGATAGCGCTTGGCCACCCTGTTGGAGCAACCGGTGCTATTTTATCTACCAAATGTCTGTACGAACTAAAACGTATTAATGGTAAATATGGCTTAGTCACTATGTGTATTGGCGGTGGCCAAGGTATAGCCGCTATTTTTGAAGCACTTTAATTATAAAGTTGTAAATCATTTATTATCCGAATTCAGGAGGTATTAAAGATACCGTGTTATTAAAAATACAGGTGATTAATATGCCACTTTTTTAAATACTATAGATATCAAATGGGCATAAAATAAACGGGACAGGCAAATACTCTACACTTGTCTCGTTTATTTTAACGTATGATTTTATATATTAACCCTGAGCTCAAGTGTCAATTGTTAGCATAATTTTTCTTGCTTTTTAGCGATGAAAATATGATAGAAAATACGATAATGATAAACGCATACTTCTGACCATTTGACACAGATTCATGATAAATCCATACCGCCAACGCTAAATGCAATGTCGGCTCTATGTACTGAAGAATACTGATTTTGGTTAATGGCATTTTCAAAAGCGCGATACTCAGTAAAAATATCGGTAATAATTGCAGTGGAGCAGCCGACATTAATGTAAGCCATTCAACATAAGTTTCATCAGATATATTTAAACAAATGTAAATTAATGCTATTGGAGCAAATATAATGTGTTCTAAAAAAATTGCAGCGAATGTACCAATATTCATGCGCTTTTTTGCCACAAAATAAAAGGTAAATAAAGAGGCAATAACCAAACTTAACATAGGCAGCTGCTTATCAAAATAGACATAAACAGCAAGAGCTAGAATCATTAGCGACAAAGAAATTTTTTGGTATTGTGTTATCTTTTCTTTAAAAAATATAAAACCAGTAAAAAATACCATTACAGGTGTAATGTAAAACGCCAGTGATGCCGCCATAATATTATTTGTAATGGTAGCATATACAAAACCCAACCAAGACAGGTTCATCAATAGACCTGCTACAAAGGTCAACCCTACCTCTCTGGCATTTATTTCATTAAAGCTAATCAACTTTGGCTTTATAACGGCAATCAAAATTAAGATAATGGCAGACCAAAAAACACGTTGAGACAAAACCAAAATTGGGTCAACTTCGTCTAATTGGTGAAAGTATATAGGGACCAATCCCCATATACCAAAAGCCAACGAACCTAATAGTACATACAGATTCGTCCCCATTTTTGACATCAACTATTCGTCCCCTCTTCCCAAAATATTAAGAGAATGGCTTACAGCGGCAATACGCATTGAACAATCTATATTTTCATCCGTCTCATTAGACGCTTGAAGTGACCCCACGTGTGAGCTTAAACACATGTGACCGCCATTAATAAGCGATATAGCCACGCATGCGTGATGATACGCTTGTTCGTTTTCTATGTTCAGCATGGAGAAAGACCTAAAATTTAAGTCATCAAGGCTACCACCAGCCTTCACTGAAACAAACTGGCGGGCAATAAAATAAGGATTAGTCACTCCCATTCGTGCAACCGCAAATTCAATATCACGCTTGTGTGTAGGTGATGGTTCGCTGATCACTTGCAGTACTATTTTTTTAAGGTATTCACTACCTGTAGTGTAAACAGATGCCCAAGCCGCATACATAATACTTAATTGATTTGCGTGGTTTGTATTGGTGAGTAGGGTTTTAAGCAAAGTTATCTGGTCAACTCTAGTTTCTGACATAAGACTTCCTCTTTATTAAAATTTATTGAGAATAAAAATTCTCAACTGGGGTGCTCGTAAGTAATGTTATTTAACGTAGATGGGTTGGTTTAACAACCTAGGTAGCAATCTAAACAACTCTTAATCATTTTAGAGTTTAAATGCAGTTTTTCATCAAGCGAAAAATAAATAAGCTGAGCAGACTTTTTAAATGTCAGGGTAAACACCTTCATTTTAAGCCTGCCATTATCTCTTGATCTGCGGCTTCATGATTTAAAGAAGTTTAATTAGTCACATCCTCCGCAATAAATTTACAGCTTTACCGGCTCAATAAATCCGCTAAGCTTTTTCATATCTTCAATCCAGCGAAATACATTAGTGTACTTTTGTGTTGATAAGCCTGCCTCGTCCATATAAAGAAGCGTTGAAAGTACAGCTATATCTGCAATAGTAGGAACATCGCCCACAAGGTATTTTGAGTTACTAAGATTGTCGTTAAAGAGTGTTAGCAAACCATGTGCAAGTAAATCACAGTCAGCAAGCCCATCCTCAGAAAACATCTTAAATGTTTTAATAAGGCGTCCTTTCTCTACAGAATCAAATAACTCATTTGCCACCATAGACAAAAGAATATCTATTTTTGCAGCTAGCTCAATATTAGTGTCGGGATACCAGTGAGTGTTATCACTCTTACGCGCCAAGTAACGAATAATAGCCAACGAATCACCGACTGTTACAGACTCATCAACAAGAGATGGAATTTTCCCCAAAGGGTTAACCTTTAAATAAGTATCAGAATTTTGCTGACCTTTAGAAATATCTACGGTAGCAACATCGTAGTCATAACCCATTAAAGACGCAGCAAGACGTGCTCGATAACTTGGTAGAGAATATGGAAAGCTATAAATTTTCATTGTATGTACCTTTTAAATAAATTACACCGGTCAGTGTAATTAAATGATAAAGCCAAAGATTTAAGCATGCAAGAACTTTTTACACCAACCTGTGTATTTTAAAAAAGTTGTGGTAAAATTATTGTGTTCTTGTAAGGCGGAGATAATTCATTGAGAAAAAAAGATTATTTAATAGAGAGCTTTATCTCTATGGTCGCAGAGCGTGGTATGGCTTCTTCTGGAGTTGATGCTATTGCTAAGTACGCAAACGTATCTAAAAAGACTATTTACAACCAATTTGGCAGCAAAGAAGCGCTAGCCATTGAAGCAATAACTAAATTTAGTGAAACGATACAGTCGAAATGGCTTACAGAAAGAAAAGAGATAAAAGATCCCACAGAGTTACTTTTGAAGTTTTTTACTGAGCTTGAGGAGTCAATCGAAAATGATATGTTTTACGGTTGTATTTTTATTAACATGTGCAGAGAGTACCCTGATTTAGATCATGATTTACACAAAATATCCCAAGTACATAAAAATGCAGCTCGGGCCGAGCTCAAAACCAGGCTAAAAATATATGGGTGCGACAGCTTAGACAACTTGCTTAAAATTGAAATCCTGTATGAGGGATTAATATCTCAACTGCTAGTCTCTCAAGATCCAAACCTAGTCAGTAAAGTTAAAGAGTTTGTATTAGAAGCAGCCAATAAAGGCTGAATTACCATAAATTGCGATATTAGAGTTGAGCTTTTTTCGGTAGCGCCATGGATGGTAAGGAGAAAATAAGGAGTCAGCTTTGGCTTTTTGCCTTAATAACAAAAAGAAAAACCTGACCCTGTTTACTTTGGCAATTGCTCTTGCTTGCTTTGCATCCATGTAGTCGTATATCAGTAGTTTTTATACTGTTAGCGTCGGTTGAATCCCTATAATTGATTAAGTATTATTGCAGATTGATATAAGCATTATCTGTAAATACAGCAGTAAAAAGCTTGGCCTAAATAAAACGACATTGTTTATAGCCGATTTATCTCGGTAATTTTTTATTTTTAGTGCCTTTGTTACTTCATCGGCTCTATAGCTAGCTTTTTTTTAAAAACCAAGCGCTCTTTGAGCTGTGTAGATTGAAATAGGCTTTACACTTTTGCCTATTGAATCAACATATAACCACTCATCGTCTCGATGCTTTTTACTCCCTGCTACAGTGATCGAATTCCGACCATTAGTGATCCCAACCAAAGTAGTTTTAGGATGTAATCTATGAAGGTCTAAGCCTGAATATAGGCCACTATAATTAGAATAAATAAAGTACCCGTACGAAAACATATCATCTATTTTAGTTGGCTTGCCGGCGACAATATTCCATAGCGTATTATGTTGCCCTGCGTGAGGCATCCCTTTTTCTGCTCCTGCTGAAGCTATTCTTAAATTTGTACTATTCTCAATCAGATTATAATTGCTAGGCCCGCCGCCATGAAAATCAATTGCGCCACTGTCTTGAGAGTTATTACTTATAGAAGTAAAAACATTACCCGCTGAACGCCCTGAAAAACTAATGAAATGTTGTCGATATCCCGAAAAACGAGAGTTTTTAAATAAATTAAAATCTGAATTAGAAGCTAAAAGCGCAGAGTGTCCCCTGCCATCATTAGCAATATTTTCTACTGTTGAAAATCCCGTATTTACTAAATTAACATCCGTTCCCATTTTAGTTGTTTTTATATTTCTGATCCACGAGTTTTTAGCTCCTTTAAGCTGAATAGCATTCCAACCGTAATCATCTTCAAAGCTACCATGGTGATTAAAATTAGTTAATTTGCCAACCAAGGTTAAATCTTCAATACCTACGTTTTGAATTAACTCCTCTTCTATAAGCGAAACTCTTGCGCCGTCAGCGAGTAAAAAACTTTGTGTTAAAGGCTGCTCTAAAAAGATTGTATTTGAGCTTATCTTTTTAACTGTAACCATAAGTTCGAAGGGAATAAATCGTTCCCCCGCTGTCCATTCGGGTTCTATAGTTAAAGGCGATATTAATTTTTTTGCGATCCGGTCAGATCCAGGTTGCTCACTTACCATTTGCAGCTTAATTACGTCACCCACTCTAATATTAGCGGTATCAGCAACTTTTATTTTCTTTTCATGGGCCTTTGCGTCAGCAAGTAATGAAACTGTACGCCCTTTTATATTACTTTTACTCTGTGCATTAATAAGAAAAAATCGCTCAAAATGTACTTTCCCTTCTTTGAAATCATGTTGATTTAATTGCGTCTGCCTTGTTCCACTTCCGCGTATAACAACGTTAGAAGCCGAGAGTTCTAGTGAATGTCCGTTAGGCCCAACCCAAAAATCGTATGTACCCCTCGGGAAAAACACCACACCACCATTAATACTTGCCGCATCAATTGCCTTTTGAACTGCTAACCTGTCATTTTTACCATCATTAACAATTGCACCATAGTCAATTACATTATGGGTTATCGATCTATTTGGTATTTGCGCATGACCACTTTTATAACCCACATTAGACCAGTCTAATAAACGATGCGAAATACCTTGTTCAAACTCAGTCCATAATGGGTGCGGATTAGTGACAGCTAAAGCTAACTGGCTGGTGCAAATAATTAACGCTGAGCACGTTGATATAATACTTTTTTTTAAATAGAACTCGTTTTTCATTCTTTGAAATCCTGTTGTTTTTATTAAATTTAAATGACTCTAAACGTACAAACGTTAGCCGACTAAATAATGGCTTTTTTCAAATTGCCATTGCCAGAACTAGGTTTTTAGCATTTATTAGGGGATATTGATCTTCCAAAGT